>CAMVEM010000192.1 GCA_947166515.1 uncultured Clostridia bacterium
CAATAAGCTTCGCAATATACTTAGTATTTCCGGTTGCTGAAAAGTAAAGGATCATATTGGCTCATCCCCTTTCGGTTTATAATTATATTATAGCACTATCTTTCCGATATTTCAACCTATTTTTTCTGTTCTGGGAAATAAACGCGCTGATACGGACTCTCTCCCCTTTTCCCGTGACCTTATCTTCGGTATTTCAGGATAGGATCGTACGCTTCAGGGTTTTATCAAAATTGTATATTATTGTTGACAATCTGCGGCGGATATGGTAAAATATAACCATAGAGAACCTGCCTCTGATGCCCCTCGGCAAACGGTTTTAACGGAACTTCCGCCGGGGCATGACTTCGTCAGGGAACATGTAATTGGAAGGATAGGATAAAATGGATAAAACAAGAGATGAAGGGATCAGGATAATATCAGAATACGCACAGCTCTCCCCTGTTGACGCGGGAGAATTCTCACAGATAGATATCCAGGGAATGATGAAGTTTAGCACTTCACAGTATGATATAAGTGAACTTGGAAATCTCTCGGTCATGACTTCGGGAATGGCAGGTATGCAGATGCTGTCAGTAGTTATCACGCCGTTTGAGAAGAATATGCCGCTTATGTCCATAGACTATATCATCAGCAAGGAAGAGATCAAGGCCATCGTGGAGTTCTACGATCTCATCGCCGACAAAAACACGGCAGAATATTCCGGTGTTCTCGACGCCGTAAAAGAACTTGAGAGCAGATACAGCGGGCTTGAGGATATCATAACCGAGCGTACCTGGCACAGCGATCTTATGACTGTCTCGCTTCACAAAACGGGAAAGAACGGCGACGAACAGTTTGAGAAGTTGTTCTGCGATACTATACGCTGTTACATGGAGAAGGCATCTGAGCTTCCCACCCTCAGCGCAGACGAAAAGACTGAAAAGCTTACTATTACGCAGGAATATACTGACTCTCTTATCTCAAAAGGCGGGATTTCCACAGACGCTTTCAAGAAACTCTTCGGCGAAGAGAAAACCAAGAAGTTCTTCGACAAGGTGTTCTTCGGAACCGAAAGCAGAAAGTAATGAAAAGAGCTGTCATCCGGCGTGCAGATCATTCCGCGTGACAGCTTTTGATAAGGAGCATTTTATATCATGACAGAACCGGAAAAGATCGAAAAAGGGTCGGTCAAATTGTTTACATCCGGGACGGATCATATTATGATCCCGGAAGACGGATACAGCAGGTTTTCGTACCCTAAGCTCATAAAGCTCATGAAATTTGATGTCCGTCGGTATCGTATAAAAGGTTTCGGAAATATGATGACCATGCGTACAGATGGGCCGTTCGGCATGCGGCTTCTCACCATGTCGTTCATGCCCTTTGAGGGAAACAGCGTTCCGTATCTGCTGATCGATATAATGAAAATGGGAAAGAAAAGGCTGATTTTTGTGGAGTATTATGACTGTACAGCCGAAAAGCCCGAGCAGCCTGTTCTTAAACAAGTCTGTGAAAAATATTCGGGAGTTCCCGACTACGAGGAAAAGCCCGCATGGTATATCGGTGAGAGAACGGAGTATTCTCTGATAAAGTCGCTTGAAACGGACAGCAAAGTGAGTCTTTCCGAAATTGCGGCAGACAGCATAAGAGCATATAAAAGATCGGCGTTTTCCGCCGGGAAGTCCGGAGCTAATCTCGCGGGACTTATGGAATTCCGTGAAAGAATGATAACTGAAGGAAATCCGTCATCGGATATCCTGAAAAAAGTATTCGGCGAAAAGGGTGCCGCCGATTTTTTCAAAAAATGCGTAATGCCCGATAAATGATGATGTTTTTATCAAAATAACAGGACGGGAGAATTTGCAATGATTTTGTATTTTTCAGCTACAGGAAACACAAAATTTATCGCTGAGCTGCTCGCGAAAAAGCTCGGGGATGAGTCTCTGGATCTTTTAAAGAGGATCAAGAGCAATGACAATTCCGTGATACGTTCTCAGAAGCCTTTTGTGATCTGTGCACCTATATATGTGTCCTATATCCCGCTTTTCCTTGAAGAGTTCCTGAGAAAGCAGAAGTTCGCCGGTAACAGGAAGGTGTACTTTGTCTTTACAAGCGGCGGCGGACATTCCGGCGCAGCGGGAGCTGCGGCTGAGGATATCGTGCGCAGGAAAAAGATGCTCTACATGGGACACGTGGATGTAAAAATGCCCAATAATTATATGGCACTTAAATTCATACCCGCTCCCTCGGACGAGAAAATCATTGATATGCTGAAACAATCGCGTTTTCAGATATTCAGAGCTGCACACGCTGTCGAACACGAGAAAAGGATCAGAGAAAGGTATATAACACAAGCCGAAAGCGCGGCTACAAAAGCTCTTGCCGTTTTCTGGAAGAAGTTTATGCAGCCATCAAAGAATTTCTATGCGACGGATAAGTGCGTAGGCTGCGGAAAATGCACTGCAGTCTGTCCTTTGAACAACATCGAACTCAAAGACGGCCGTCCAGTATGGAAAGCTTCATGCGCACACTGTATGGCGTGCATCGGAAATTGTCCGGTGGAAGCAATAGAATACGGCAGCAATACACAGACGAAACCGAAATACAACATAAAGAAATACAGCGGAAAGAACGGTGCTGCTGTCAGAACAGCGTTAAATAACAGATCGGAGTTTATTTCGTTAAGACCCGTGGATAACTTCTATCAGTCGTCTCTGTTCTTCCCGATGCCGGTGGTTCTTGTGAGCACGCTTACCGACGACGGTAAGACTACCTGCGGACCATATTCGCTTATCGCTCCGTTCTATGTGGCAGGCAAGGATTATTACGCCTTCATGCTCGAATGCCGCAATTCGTCAAATACCGCACAGAACCTTATAAAGAATAAAAAGTGCGTTATAAACTTCCTTTCCGATGACGGCGGGATTTTCAAAGAATGTGTCCGTCTTGGCTGGCCGGGCGATACTCCCGAGGAAAAGATGAAAGACTTTGCATTTCATCTTGAAGAAGGTCACCGCAAGGCAGATGATCCCAAGGGAACATATCCGAAGGTGATCACCGAAGCGGTTCAGGCAGTCGAATGCACGTGGGTCGATACCCTTGACGGAGCGCAGAACGATGTGCCGCTTGAAGATGGTGCCGATCATTATGAGCTTGAAAAGTATCATGATTTCAACGGCATCACATCACCTTACGGAGCTCATTTTGTCCTTAAAATAGAAAAGATACTTATGAAACCGAAATACCGCGACGCGATCGTAAACGGCGTTAAGTCAGCCGATTTCCCGCCATTGCCGGTAGATTACGGTTACAGGGATTCGAAGAATTTCTGGTATCACAAACACTCAAAGCTGATACCCGAACTTCTGCCGCAGAGACAGACCACAGTCTCATCTGTGCGCTATGCCGCCGATCGCCTTCAGACTGATGTCACGTTTACAGATGCAGCTCTCGAAAAGATCGCGAACGTTCCGCGCATCTTCCTGCCGACAGTCCTCAAAGGCTGTGTGAAGTGGGCTGAAGAAAACAATGTCAAGGTCATTGATGTGAAAGAAATGGAGATCATCAACGATAAAAGATCGAAGGAAAAATCATAATAATTCACAATGAAAGAAGGAAGGAAATGGCATGAAAGTCGTACTTGCCGGCGCTTTCGGAAATCTCGGATATGAGATACTCAAAGTGCTTATCGCAAAGGGTCATGAGGTCGTGGCTGCCGATATCAAAGAAAGAGAGAACAACGGACTTGAGGGAAAATATACATTCCGCTGTATCGACGCTCTGAAAAAAGAATCATTCAAAGGGTTATGCACCGGCGCGCAGATAGTTATCACGACTATGGGCCTGACGGGCGCTTCGACAACAGTAAACAACTACGATATCGACTATAAGGGAAATATGTACCTTTATTTAGCCGCAAAAGCCGCAGGAGTGCAAAAGTTCAACTATATCTCGGTCATAGCATGCAGTGAGCCCGGAGCGGAGAAGATACCGATGCTGCACGCAAAAGCTCTCGCGGAAGAAAAGATAATGAGCCAGCCTATGGATTATGTAATTTACCGCCCGACAGGATATTTCTACGATATCGCCAAGGTTTTCAAGCCTTATGTGGACAGTGGTGAGATGCGTCTTCTCAAAGGCTGTCACGGAGTAAAGGCGAATGTCGTGAATTGCCCGGATTTTGCCGAGTTCATCGTTGAGCACATGGAAGACAAGAATCAGATATATGAAGTCGGCGGAAAAGAGACATATACCTACGAGCAGATGGCGCGTATGTGCTTTGAGGCGGCAGGAAAGCCCCTGAAGATCAAGGACAGTCCCGCATGGATGTTCGGTTTCCTCGCAAATCTCCCCAAGATCAAAAAAGCCGGGAAACACGACATTATACTGTTTTCGAAATGGACGCTCTCACATGATCTTGTGGGAAAGGATATAGTCGGCGACAGCTCCTTCGCGGATTATATCAAGGAGTATTTCGGACACTGACCGGAACAGGAAAACTGACAGAAAAGGCATTACCGACCACAAAAGCCGATGATGCCTTTATTTTATATTTGATCCGAAAGCCGTATGCTATCTGATTTTACAGTGACATTTGTGACCTGCTGCAGTTCCCTCGTCGTCACCGGGTAAACTATCGGAGCCTGATCTCCTGACAGATATACGGAGATCTCGCCGACAGCGGAGCAGTTTGTGAAAAGGCTTTAAGAAAAATCCGTTGACATGGACCGGACAACGTGATACAATGAATTCAGACAGTAAAAATGACCGGGATACGACGCGTAAGTTGAAAGCAAGAGCGGCTTCCCTGATATACTCGGTTGTGTTGATGTTCAGCTTGGCTGCACGCTTTTCAATTATCTCCCATTCGTTTGTAGCAAATACGATCTCCTTACGTTTTACCTGCTTGTACTTTCTCATGCTAATGTCCTCCTTATAACTTTTGGCGGTCTTAGGTGCAACCTAAAAGGAGAGGGGCGAGCAGTTTACGGCGGCGAGAACCGTAACGATTTTTGTGGGGGGCTCCCCACAAAAATCGGGAAGTGTAAGAGCTGCTTGCAGATCGTGTATACATTTCTGTGCTTGCAAGTATTAGAATTTTTATCTGGAATACGTACACTTTGTTTTACGCTTTTTTGCATATCTCAACATTTTGGAATTTCAAAATTGAATAGGGT
>CAMVEM010000193.1 GCA_947166515.1 uncultured Clostridia bacterium
TTAGCAACCTGCTCGGGAGTACCCTGCGCGACGATCTCTCCGCCGGCGTCTCCGCCTTCGGGGCCGAGATCTATTATATGATCCGCTGTTTTTATCATATCCAGATTATGCTCAATGACTATGACCGTGTTGCCGGTATCGACGAGCTGCTGCAATACTTCTATCAGCTTGTGAACGTCCGCCGAGTGAAGTCCCGTAGTCGGCTCGTCGAGGATATACACAGTTCTGCCGGTAGCGCGCCGCGCAAGCTCCGTCGCAAGCTTTACTCTCTGGGCTTCGCCGCCGGAGAGCGTCGTCGCGGGCTGACCGATCTTGACATATCCGAGCCCCACCTCGCACAGCGTTTTCAGCTTGCGGTAGATCTTCGGTATGTTTTCAAAGAACTTCGCGCCCTCTTCGATCGTCATTTCGAGCACGTCGTAGATGTTCTTTCCCTTGTAGCGCACTTCAAGCGTCTCGCGGTTGTAGCGCTTGCCCTTGCAGACCTCGCAGGGAACGTAGACGTCCGGCAGAAAGTGCATCTCTATCTTGATGATACCGTCGCCCTCGCAAGCCTCACAGCGCCCTCCCTTTACGTTGAATGAGAAGCGCGCGGTGCCGTAGCCCTTCATCTTTGCATCGTTGGTAGATGCGAACAAGTCGCGGATATCGGTGAATACACCGGTATATGTTGCGGGGTTGGAGCGCGGAGTCCTTCCTATCGGTGCCTGATCTATCTGTATCACCTTGTCGAGCTGCTCCGCTCCGAGTATGTCCTTGCACTTTCCGACGTGCGTTTTCGCCCTGTTCAGCGTTCCGGCGAGATAATTGTACAGTATCTCGTTCACGAGCGAGCTCTTGCCGCTTCCCGAAACGCCCGTAACGCAGGTGAACACGCCGAGCGGGATCTCGACATCGATGCCTTTCAGATTGTTCTCCGCCGCACCGACTATTTTCAGAAAACGTCCGTCCGGTTTTCTGCGCGTTTCGGGGACGGGTATCTTCTTCTTTCCCGAAAGATACTGACCGGTTATCGACTTCTGGCACTTCATTATATCATCGGCAGTTCCGCAGCACACTACCTCACCGCCGTGAACTCCGGCTCCGGGACCTATATCCACGATATAGTCCGCAGCCCGCATTGTATCCTCATCGTGCTCGACAACTATCACGGTATTGCCGAGATCACGCAGGTTTTTCAGCGTAGCAATGAGCTTGTCGTTGTCGCGCTGGTGCAGCCCTATGCTCGGTTCGTCGAGAATATACAGCACGCCCATGAGCGAGCTTCCTATCTGTGTGGCAAGCCTGATCCGCTGGCTCTCGCCGCCGGAAAGAGAACCCGCAGCGCGCGACAATGTCAGATATTCGAGACCGACGCTTCTCAGGAAGTTGAGTCTTGATCTTATTTCTTTCAGTATCAGCTTGCCGATGAGCGCGTCACGCTGCGAGAGTTCCATTCCGTTCACGAAATAGTAGGCGTCCGAAATGCTCATCTTGCAGAAGTCGCTGATATTCTTCCCGCACACGGTAACACCGAGGGATTCCTTTTTGAGGCGCTCGCCGTGACATACGGGACATTCGGTGTCGTGCATATACTGCTCTATCGACGCTCTTGCGGAATCCGTACCCTCTTTGTAGCGGCGTTCGAGATTGTTCACCACGCCCTCGAAATCGGCATATCTGTACCCGCCGCCGAAAGAATCGAGAACATCAATTCTTATGCGCTCTCCGCCTGTTCCGTAAAGGAATATCCCGAGCTGCTCGGGAGTCAGCTCTTTTACGGGAACATCGAGTGATATGCCGTAATGCTTCGAGATCGCGTTATAATACATCATTGCGACAGAGCTGTCATCGAGCGAGTTCCACCCGCTCGCGTTTATCGCGCCCTCACGGATCGACAGTTCCTTATCCGGCACGATAAGTTCGGGATCGACCGTGTGGAATGTTCCGAGTCCCGTACAGTGCGGACATGCGCCAAACGGATTGTTGAAGGAGAACATACGCGGCACGAGCTCGTCTATGCTGATGTTGTGCTCGGGGCAGGCGTAATTCTGCGAGAAGTGAAGCTCCTCGCCGCCGATAACGTCGATATATATCTGTCCGTCTGTGAGCTTACCGGCAGTCTCTATGCTGTCGGTAAGACGCGAGTCGATATCGTCCTTAACTACAAGTCTGTCGATAACAGCTTCGATGTTGTGCTTCTTGTTTTTATCGAGCTTAATGCGCTCGGAAAGGTCATACATTATCCCGTCCACGCGGACACGCACAAATCCCGACTTGCGCAGGGACTCGAACTCCTTTGCATATTCGCCCTTGCGGCCGCGCGCGATAGGAGCAAGCACCTGTATTTTGGTACCGGGTTCAAGTTCCTTCACCTGATCGACTATCTGATCGACGGTCTGCTGAGAAATCTCCCTGCCGCATATCGGACAGTGCGGAACTCCTATCCTCGCGTACAGAAGGCGCAGATAGTCGTATATCTCGGTCACTGTTCCCACCGTCGAACGCGGATTGTTCGAGGTCGTTTTCTGATCTATCGAGATTGCGGGGGACAATCCCTCGATGCTTTCAACATTTGGCTTTTCCATTTGTCCGAGAAACATTCGGGCGTATGAGGAAAGGCTTTCCATATAGCGGCGCTGTCCGTCCGCATAGATAGTGTCGAACGCAAGCGACGATTTTCCCGAACCGGAAAGTCCCGTCAGGACCACGAGCTTGTCTCGCGGTATCGTTACGTCTATGTTTTTAAGGTTGTGCTCTTTAGCACCGTGTATTATTATCTTGTCGTTAGCCATTTGAGATGATGTCGCTTCGCTTGAGATTTCACCGCTGCGCTCGAGACCGGGGGAAACCCTTTGTGAACAAAGGGTTCTCCCCCGGACCCCCTTCCTAAAAACTTTACACAATTAATTTATAGATATGTGCGCTTTCAGAAATATTCTCAAACAAAGAAACTTTACTTACCTTCCTTCAGTTCTTTTATCTTGTCGCGGAAATACGCCGCCTGCTCGAAATCAAGCAGACGCGCCGCGTCCTTCATCATTGCCGTGTACTGCATTATAAGCTTGTCCTTTTCCTTGGACGTAAGCTTCGATACAGGCTTCTTGCCCGCCTTGTCGTCCTTCGCCGATATATCTATTATGTCACGGACTTCCTTGATTATCGTCTTAGGGATTATTCCGTGCTCTTCATTGTACTTCATCTGAATAGCGCGGCGGCGGTTCGTCTCGTTTATCGCGTATTCCATGCTGCCCGTGACAGTGTCGGCATACATTATCACCTGTCCGTTAGCGTTTCGCGCCGCTCTGCCTATCGTCTGTATCAGCGAGGACTCGCTTCGTAAGAATCCTTCCTTGTCCGCATCGAGTATCGCCACAAGCGATACTTCCGGAAGATCAAGTCCCTCACGCAGAAGATTTATCCCGACCAGCACATCAAATTCTCCGAGACGCAGATCTCTCACTATCTCCATTCGCTCGATCGTATCGACGTCGTGATGCATATAGCGAACTTTCAGTTCGAGGCGTTCGAGATATTTCGTAAGATCCTCAGCCATTTTCTTCGTGAGCGTTGTTATCAGCACGCGCTCATTGCGCTCTATGCGCAGATTTATCTCCGAAACGAGGTCCTCTATCTGTCCGTCAGTCGGCTTTACGATTATCTCCGGGTCAACAAGTCCCGTAGGTCTGATTATCTGTTCCGCGATAACAGCGGCGTGCTCTTTTTCAAACGGTCCCGGCGTTGCCGAAACATATACCGCCTGATTTATCTTCGCATAGAACTCGTCAAAATTGAGCGGTCGGTTGTCATACGCCGATGGCAGACGGAACCCGAAATCTATAAGGTTTTTCTTTCGTGCGGAATCGCCGCCGTACATTCCCCTCACCTGCGGGAGAGTGACATGGCTCTCATCTACGAGCAGAAGAAAATCCTTCGGAAAATGATCTATCAGCGTGACAGGAGTGCTTCCGGGCGCTCTTCTCGCAAGCACGCGGGAATAGTTCTCTATCCCCTTGCAGGTGCCGATCTCGCGGAGCATCTCCATGTCATACTTTGTACGCTCTGCGATGCGCTGAGCTTCGATCAGTTTGTGCTCGGCGGTGAACTTCTCGACCTGCTTTTCCATTTCGGCTTCTATGTCCGCAAGCGCTTCTTCGAGCTTGTCACGCCCGACAATATAGTGCGAGGCAGGGAATATCGCGACATGTACGAGCTCGCGCTTTGCTATTCCCGTAACGACCTCAAACTCGGATATGCGGTCTATCTCATCTCCGAAAAACTCCACGCGGACAGCGTTTTCCTGTGTGGCGCCCGCCGGGAATATCTCAACGGTATCGCCTCTTACACGGAACTTGTTTCGTATGAAGTTTACGTCATTGCGTTCATACTGCATCTGTATCAGGCGCTTTACGAGCTCGTCGCGGCCGATCTCCATTCCCTTTCGCAGAGAAACAGTATTTGAACGGTATTCCTCCGGGCTTCCTAAACTGTATATGCACGAAACGGACGATACGATGATAACATCGCGCCGCTCCGCCACCGAGAATGTCGCAGAATGGCGCAGACGGTCAATATCGTCGTTTATGGCGCTGTCCTTTTCGATGTACGAATCGGTCGAGGGGATATATGCCTCCGGTTGATAGTAGTCGTAGTAGGATACGAAATATTCAACAGCATTATCCGGAAAGAACTCCCTGAACTCGCTGCAGAGCTGCGCCGCGAGCGTCTTGTTATGCGCGAGCACGAGCGTCGGGCGGTTTATCCGCTCGATTATGTTCGCCATTGTGAAGGTCTTGCCGGAACCGGTGACTCCGAGCAGCACTTGCTCTCGGTTGCCGTCCTCAATGCTCTTTACGAGCTTGTCTATTGCCTCGGGCTGGTCGCCGGTAGGCTCGTAGGGCGCTTTCAGTACAAATCTATCCACGTTATCTCCATTGTTACAGACAATCATTCCCCCACCAAAGGTGAGGGAAAGATCAGATCATTATTTTTAATATCCTAACATATTATGGGCGCAATGTCAAGCTTCAGACCCGCTCTTTTCTGCTCTCTTGTATCGGAAGCACCAAAAACACGACAACAGTACCGCATCAGAGCAAAACGAAAAGTATAGAAATGTAAATCATAATTTAGCGGACCCACCCCCAACCCCCTCCCTAAAGGGAGGGGGCTA
>CAMVEM010000194.1 GCA_947166515.1 uncultured Clostridia bacterium
CGCGTTCCTTTTTCAGCTTCATGCTGACCGTGTTGACTATAAGTCTCGCGGATATCGGCACAACGTCCTCGATCACCTCAAGGCCGTTTTCCCTGAGTGTAGTGCCGGTTTCCACTATATCGACGATGCCGTCAGCGATCCTGAGAAGCGGCGCGAGCTCCACAGAGCCCTCGATCTTGACGATATCCACGTCCATTCGCTTGCTCTCGAAGAAGTGCCGTGTAACTGCCGGGTATTTGGTGGCTACGGTCTTTACGCCGACGCCGCCGTAGAAGTCGGTGCCTTTCCTGCCCGCCAGCGCGAACCTGCACCTGCCGAAGCCGAGATCGGCTATTTCGTAATACTGTCCTCCGTGCTCGAGTATGGTGTCCTTTCCGACCACTCCCATATCGCAGGCTCCGAGTTCAACGTATGTGATGACATCGGCGGCCTTGGCGAGCACGACTTCAATATTCTGTCCGGGAATGTTGAGTATAAGTCTTCTGCCCTTGTCGCGGAGTTCGGAAACATCATATCCCATTTTCTCAAAAAGACCGACAGTGTCCTTTTCAAGTCTGCCCTTGGTGAGGGCTATACGGAGCGCGTTGTTGTCGTTCATTTTCCGGCCCTCCCTTACAGTGTTTCGGACGATATGCCGTCCGCCGAAACAATATCCAGACGTCCGATCCCGCGTGCGCGGGCGAGCGCCCTTGCTTCATCTGCCGTAACGAGATCAGCGTATTCAGCCGCAAGTCCGTCGGCTATCAGCTTTCGGCAGTGGATTATAGCGTTGGTGATGCTGTTTTCTTCGGCGTATATCATAACGTCCGGCGCGGGAGTGAGCATACCTCCGGAGCGTTTCAGCAGAGCGTCAGCGACAGCGTTCTCGTTTACCGCGAAGCCTGTCGCGGGTATATCGGCGCCGAAATCCGCGAGCACCTTGTCATAACGACCGCCCGAGAGAACAGGCATACCGTAGCCGTGAACATAGCCTTTGAACACGATGCCGGTGTAGTAGTCCTGGCTTTTGCTCACCATGCCGAGATCGACTGTGACCTTTCCACCCATTCCGATGGCGCAGATGTTGTCGTACACCTTGCCGAGCCGTTCGAGCATCGGCTTTGCCTCGGCGGGCAGCAGTTCCTTCGCCCTGTCGAGTATCTCTTTACCGCCGAAAAGCCTTGCGAGCTTCCCGATCGCCGCGGCGTATTCATTGCCTTCGTATCTGCCGAGGAATGCGTCGAGCGCGGGATAATTCTTGCCGAGCATATATTCTCTCAATTCGTCGTGATCGTGCTCATTGAGTCCGAGCTTTGAGGAAAGCAGCGTGAAGAAGCCGCTGTCACCGATCTCAAAGCGGTAATCGTCCTCCTCGAAGGATTCCATGACCTCCGCTGCGATCGAAAGAGCCTCCATATCCGCTCTCATGACGTCTCCGCCGATTATCTCGATGCCGCTCTGAAAGAACTCGTCGTCTCTGCCGCTCTCTTTCGGGTTGGCGCGATAGATGGTCTGATTATAGAACAGCTTCAGCGGCAGCGCGCTCGAACGCAGTCTTGTGCCTACAAGTCTTGCTATAGGCATGGTGGAATCCGGTCTCAGAACCATTATCCTGCCCTTCGCGTCAGAGAGCTTGTACAGTATCTCCTGCGAGTAATGTCGTGATTTATTGTTGAACACATCGAAGAATTCAAGTCCGGGGGTTATTACCTCAGAAAACCCATGGTTCGCATATATGCTGCGGAGTTTTTCGCTTACTCTCCGAAGCGCTGCACATTCGTCGAATATCAGGTCTCTTGTTCCTTCCGGAGTGATAAGATCGTATTTTTTCATAATTATGACCGGCACCTGCGAGGGTGCTTCTCCTCTTTTGTTTCTGTTTTCGCTTTAATTCGCTACTATGGTAATTAATTACCACAATGATATATTAACATTTTTTTGTTCTTCTGTCAATAGCACGCAGGATTTTCAACAAAACAGACAATCATATTCCACTATCCGGATAATTTTTGTCTAAACCGGCTTTTTTATGTATTATGTACAGGCTCAGTAATATTCTCCGCAGATGATTTATCCGCCTTTTCGTCATCCGGCAGCTTTTCTCCCTTATAAAGCAGTTTCAGCACTATCGGCGTCGTTATCGACGAAACGATTATCAGCAGTATGACCGATGTGAAATACAGCGGATCCATAAGTCCCACCGACAGTCCCTTCTGCGAAACGATCAGCGCGACCTCGCCGCGGGTCATCATGCCGACCCCGACCTTAAGGCTGTCCTTCCAGCTGTAGCCAAGCAGCTTCGCGGTAGTTCCGCAGCCTATGACCTTTGTTATGAGCGCCATTCCCACGAACGCTGCCGAAAATACCAGCAATTCGGGCGTGAACCCGTCGAACTGCGTTTTAAGTCCAATACTCGCGAAGAATACGGGGCCGAACATCATGTACGAGCTGATGTCCATTTTCTCTGCGATATAATCAGAGTCCCTAAGGTTGCAAAGTATGAGTCCCGCAACATACGCGCCGGTTATATCCGCTATGCCGAAGAATTTCTCGGCGGAATATGCCATTATCATACACAGCGCGAGTCCGAGTATCGGTATCCTGCGCTTGTGCGGATAACGTTTGTCTATGAATTTGAACACATAATATGTCAGTATGCCGCATACTACGCTGAACAGCAGAAAATATACGGTATGAAGCACAACATCGGCGATGTTCGATTCCGGGTTTTTGAATCCGATAACGAATGTCAGAACGATTATTCCGATTATGTCGTCAATTATTGCGGAGCTCATTATAAGCGTGCCGATATGCCCTTTGAGATGTCCGAGCTCTTTGAGCGTCTGAACTGTTATGCCGACCGATGTCGCGGTCATTATCGTTCCGATGAACAGAGCGCGGAGAAAATGTTCGCTCCCTATCTCGGAAAAACCGTAGAACAGGCTGTAAACGAGCGTTCCGCCCGCAAGCGGGACAAAAACTCCCACAAGCGCCACGAGCAGCGCCTTCGGACCCGTTTTCACCAGATCCTTCATATTCGTTTCGAGACCTGCGCCGAACATTATCAGAACTACGCCTATTTCGGCCATTCTCGACAGAAAATCAGACTGTCCGACCCAGCCAAGTATCGACGGACCGAGTATAAGACCCGCTATTATCTCCCCGACTACCTGCGGCGCCTTCAGTTTTGCTGCAATAAGACCAAAGACCTTCGCCGTCACTATTATCAGTGCGAGGTCTTTCAGATATTCTATGCTTTCCATTTCTTTGCCTTCTTTTTTCTTTTGTCATACTTTATTATTATAATATATTTTCCGGCATTTTGCAACATATTTTTTCAAAAAATGAAACCGGTCTGCAATTTTTTTCATCCGGACCGCTGACAGGAGAAAAATAACGGCGCACCGGAAGGTATTTAGGGTACCTCTAAAAACCGCTTTGAAAAAAGAAAATGAGTATAATTCTTATGCCGCTTTCAAAAGCGCATCCTTGCGCTCTTTTGGCGGCATAGTCAGAGCATCCTGCTCTGGTGCCAAATGCAAGGAGAGGCTCCGAAAGCGTGCTGGTCTGTCGGTCAGCCCCTCTGTCTCGCAAGCTCGACACCTCCCCGCTGCCGGGGAGACCACGCACGGTGAGGAGGCTTGACGCTCACTGTAGGATACAGTGACTTGCAGCCCAAAACGCGCATGGATGCGCGAATCAAGGCTGCAAAGAGCTATACGGTGCAAGCAGCTCTTTTTCTCTCAAATGGGTTTTTGGATGTTCCCTTTATATTGACAAATAATAACTGTCATGTTATAATATGAAAAATAAAAAAAAGGAGCGATGCCCGATGAACACTGCCAATACCAAAGAAGCCTTACAGGAAAACATGAACGAGCTCGCTTCACTTCTACAGACCAAGCCCGGAGTAACCTCCGAAACCATTGACATGCTGTCATTTGTGATAGCCGCCGCGATCGGAAATGGCAGCGATGAGGTGAACAACGACGTTGTGCGCGAACTGATAACCTATGTCAAGGAAAACCCCGACGCTGACATGAGCGCATTCACGCAGAAGCTGTACTCGCTTTTACCTACGCCAAAGGATGACTGACAGCAGATACAAACAAGCCGCCCGGAAACACCCGAGCGGCTCAGACTGTCACAGAAGTCGCTTTCGCTTGAGAATTTCAGAGAAACGCTGCGCTTGAGAGCAGGGCTCTGCCCTGCACCCGCTTCCTTTCGAACGCGAAAGGAAGCGAAAGCGACTCGCTTCGCAAATTAAATACCAAGTTGATACTTTTTGACAAACAGAACCGCCCGGAAAGAACCGAGCGGCTTTTGTTGTTATTTATTCTATTCCGAGCATTTTGAGCACCATTCTGCCGATGTTGTCAAAGCCGTCGAGAGTGCCGAGATCCTTCGGCTCCACACTCTTTCCGTAAATAAGCAGCGGCGTATATTCGCGGGAATGATCTGTCGATGCCGTGGTAGGGTCGCAGCCGTGATCGGCTGTTATCATCAGGACATCATCATCCCGCATCTGCGGCATAAATCCGCCGAGCCATTCATCAAACTCGTTGAGCGCTGCGGTGTAGCCTGCAACATTGTTTCTGTGACCGTAAAGCATATCAAAGTCCACAAGGTTAACGAAGCAGAATCCTTTCCAGTCCTTCTCCGCAAACTCCGAGGTCTTTTTCATGCCGTCGGTATTGCCCTCAGTGCGGACAAAACCGTTCAGTCCCACTCCGGCAAAAATGTCGTTTATCTTGCCGACGCCGAAGCAGGTCAGACCTTTTTCGCTTATTATATCGAGCGCAGTTCTCTGCGTCGGTTTAAGCGAAAAATCGTGGCGGCGGGGAGTTCTGGAGTACGGATATTCACCCGTGAACGGACGGGCGATAACGCGACCCACCGCATGATCGCCGGTAAGCATCTCACGAGCTATCTCGCAGTAGCGGTACAGCTCCTCTACCGGAACAACATCTTCATGCGCGGCGATCTGAAATACGCTGTCTGCGGAGGTGTAAACTATCAGCGCGCCGGTTTCGACGTGCTCTTTTCCGTAGTCGCGGATAACATCGGTTCCGGAATACGGCTTGTTGCACAGCACCTTTCTGCCGGTCCTGCGTTCAAATTCAGCTATAACATCGCGCGGGAAGCCCTCGGGATAAGTCGGGAACGGCTTCT
>CAMVEM010000195.1 GCA_947166515.1 uncultured Clostridia bacterium
GTTCTTTCAGAGCGGCATCGAGATAATCGCCGGAGACGGCATGAGAGCGGATATGGAGGCTCTGTCTATCGCTGCGGAAGTCATGGAGTCGCTTGAAGCAGACGATTACAGATTCGAGATAGGCGACAGCGGATTTTTCGCGCTTCTCTCGTCGAAGCTCGGACTCAGCGATCAGGAGCTCGATGATCTGCGTGAGTATGTCCTCTATAAGAGCTATCCCGCGCTTGATGAACTGCTCGCAAAATTCGGAGACAACAGATATGCGAAGGCTATCGACGGTCTTGCACGGCTTTTCGGCGGCAGAGAAGTGTTCGATGAAGCAGAGAAGATGCTCCCGGAAGAAGTAATGCCGATACTGAAACGTCTTTCGAAAGTTTATGATATGCTGTCCGAGCTCGGTCTCGGCGACAAGGTCACGGTCGATCTCGGAATAGTGAGCAAGAACACCGATTATTATACGGGAATAGTTTTCAAGGGTTATATACAGGGCTTCGGAATGCCTGTGCTCACAGGCGGACGATATGACCGTATGCTCGCGGATTTCGGCGCAGATATCCCCGCCACGGGATTTGCCGTGAACGAGAGTGCAGTCGCGGAAGCGCTTCTGAAACGGTCCGGCGGTATTCTGACTCCTGCTCCCGACGTTATGATATATTCGGACGCGAACAGTATCGTCAGTGCGGTCAAGCATTGCAGAAATCTTATAAATGAGGGTATGACTGCTGAATATGCAGACCTTGCAACTCCGGAAGAAGCGCGTAAGCTTGCGCAGAGCCGCGGTATAAAACGGCTTGATATAGTGACTTCGGACGGCGTGGTCACTGAAAATATGGTTAAAGGGGGGACGTTCCTGTGAATGAGAACAAAGCAATAAGGATCGCCCTCACTAAAGGGCGCCTTGAAAAGGACACTGTAGGTCTTTTTGAGAAAATGGGATTTGATGTGAGCGAGCTTCGCGACAAGGGAAGACGGCTCATACTTAATATCCCCGGACAGGATATTGAAGTCGTGCTCGCGAAAGCGGCGGACGTTATAACCTATGTTGAGCTTGGCGCGTGCGATATAGGCGTTGTCGGCAAAGACACTATACTTGAGCACGGCGGAAAGTATTTCGAGATAGCTGATCTCGGATTCGGACGCTGCAAATTCGCACTTGCGGGAAAGAAAGGCACCGACTTCTACGGTGGCGTCGGCGTAAAGACTGTCGCAACGAAATATCCCGCGGTGACACGACATTTCTTCGAAAGCAAGCGGATGGACGTTGACATCGTAAAGATAGAGGGCTCGGTAGAGCTAGCTCCGCTTCTAAAAATTGCGGACGGTATCGTTGATATAGTAGAGACCGGCACTACGTTGAAAGAGAACGGACTTGAAGTTATCGAGGACGTTGTTCCGATCTCGGCGAGACTTATCGTCAACACAGTAAGTATGAAGCTGAAAAAGATCAGAATAGAGGAGCTTGCCGCAAAGATGAAGGCAGCGCTGGCTGAATAATTTTTTCAGTATTATGGGGGTTGCCGTCCCCAAACCCTCGCTTGCGCGAATACTTTTTGATAGGGGCTTTGCCCCTATGACCCTACCAGAGGGGCTAACGCCACCTCTCTGGACTTCTGGCGCCAGCGTGACGCTGGATCCGCTCGCGCTTCGCGCAGTTTTCAGGCGGACATCTGATGAAAGCAAAAATGAAAGGAAACAAAGATGATAGGAACAATATATGCCGACGGAAGCGAAAAGGCGTTTCTGAAGGAAGTGGAAAAGCGCAGCGGCGAGATAAACGCGGACGTAGAAAAGACTGTCCGTGCTATAATCGCCGATGTAAGAGAGAACGGCGACAAGGCCGTAAAAGAATACACCGCGAAGTTTGACTGTCCGGACGTAAAATATTACCGCGTCCCGCAGGAAGTGATACAGGACGCTCTTACCGAAGCAGATCAGGAGCTCGTGAATTCTCTGCTGAACTGCATCGAGAAGATCACCGCATTCCACGAGAGACAGAAGCAGAACGGGTATATGATGACCGACGAGTCCGGCTGCATACTCGGTCAGAGAGTCAGGGGACTTGACAAGGTCGGGCTCTATGTTCCGGGCGGTACGGCGGCATATCCGTCGTCTGTGCTGATGAACGCTATCCCCGCGAAGATCGCCGGAGTGGGCGAGATCGTTATGGTAACACCTCCGCTAAAGGACGGTACGCCGAATAAGGATATACTTGTTGCTGCGGCGCTCTGCGGAGTTGACAGCATCTTCATGTGCGGAGGCGCACAGGCTGTGGCGGCTCTTGCTTACGGCACCGAGGAGATACCGAAGGTATCGAAGATAGTCGGACCGGGCAACATATTTGTTGCAACGGCGAAGAAGTTGCTCTACGGTACGGTCGATATTGATATGATCGCGGGACCGAGTGAGATACTCGTTGTGGCGGACGATACCGCAAATCCGAAATATCTTGCCGCGGATCTTATGTCTCAGGCGGAGCACGACAAGCTCGCGAGCGCGATACTCATAACCACAAGTGAGCGCGTTGCGAAAGAGACTACCGCAGAGCTCGAACGCCAGATGCAGACGCTCGAACGCAAGGAAATAATAGATTACTCACTCACGAACTATGGCAAGATAATCATTACGGACAGCATTTATGAAGCGTGCGACATAGCGAACGCTCTTGCTCCGGAACACTGCGAAGTCGTTGCGAAGGATCCGCTCGAATTCATCGGAAGGATCGTGAACGTCGGTTCGCTTTTTCTGGGTGAATATGCACCGGAGCCGCTCGGAGACTATTATGCGGGACCAAACCACGTTCTTCCCACAAGCGGTACGGCAAAATTCTTCTCGCCGCTCTCGGTTGACAGCTTCATAAAGAAGTCGAGCTATATCTACTATACGCCGGACGCTCTCAATTCCGCCGCTGACGACATAATCAGAGTCGCAGAACGCGAACGTCTCACAGCACACGCAAATTCCATAAAAGTAAGGATCGAGGATCTCAGAAAGTGAAAATGATCTGCCGCAATGCGCAGAGAAAGGAAATAATATGTCAGACTGGGAAAACAACGTCAGAAAGATAGTGCCTTATACTCCCGGCGAACAGCCGAAGGAGAAGAATATCATAAAGCTCAACACGAATGAGAATCCCTTTCCTCCGTCGCCGAAGGTCGATGAGGTGCTGAAGGACATTAAATATACAGATATGAGGCTGTATCCCGACCCCGATTCGACTGAGCTTGTAAAAGCCATTGCGAATACTTACGGAGTGAAGCCGTCGGAAGTGTTCGTCGGAGTAGGATCCGATGATGTCCTGTCGGTAGCATTTCTTTCATTCTTCAATTCCGAAAAGCCCGTGCTGTTTCCTGATATAACATATTCGTTCTATGATGTATGGGCTAAGGTATATGGGATAGATTATGTGACTGTCCCGCTCAAAAGCGACCTTACTATCGAGTCGCGTGATTATGTGAGAGAAAACGGCGGTATAGTATTCCCGAATCCGAACGCTCCGACAGGACTTCTTATGAGCGTCGGCGATATCGAGACTATAGTCAAGGCGAATCCCGGTTCAGTCGTGATAATTGATGAAGCGTACATTGATTTCGGCGGGACGAGCTGTCTGTCGCTCACAAAGAAATATGACAACCTGCTAGTAGTGCAGACTTTCTCGAAATCACGCAGCATGGCGGGAATGAGAATAGGATTTGCGATAGGAAACGAGAAGCTTATAAAGTATATGAACGACGTTAAGTTCTCGATAAATTCATATACGATGAATCGCGTCACGATACTCTGCGGCGCAGCTGCGGTAAAGGATCAGCAGTATTACAAAGACAACTGCGCAAGAATAATCAAGACAAGAGAACACACGAAAAAAGCTCTTGCAAGACTCGGATTTGAAGTTCCGGATTCAATGGCTAACTTCGTATTCGTAAAGCATAAGACCGCGAGCGCCGGGGAGATATTTGAAGAGCTGAAAAAGCGCGGGATATATGTTCGTCACTGGGACAAGCCGATCATAAAGGATTATCTCAGAATAACGATAGGAACGAGCAGCGATATGCTTAAGCTTTTAGGAACGCTCGAAGAAATACTCGGAAAAGACACATCACAGGTGTTCTGAGCATTTAGAGATTTGACTGTGTCACTTTATTGGGGTGATTTTGAAGGAGAAAATCTATGGACGAAGAATTAAGACTCGTACCGGACTTAGATGGCATAATATGTGATGTCTTAAGAGAGGATTTTGATGTTAAATGCTGTGAAAAAGGACATTATTGGTTTACAAATTGGGAAGATCATTGCCGCAAAGTCATTCATCTGTATCCGTTGAAAAGTCCTTCATATCCTCTGTATTGGGGCTATAATTATGACTTTATACCGTGGGAAAACTGTTTTCTGGGCGTAAATTATAAGCCTATGAATGTTACAGGTAAGCTTGTGTATCACAGAACTGAGAAATCCGTAATGATAGATTTTACGGGATACCCTTTTCCATATATGGGATATAACTTTTGGAGTCCGAGTTTACATACTACCCAAGAGCATCTTGCTTTCAGAGACAAGTATTTTGTTGATGTTTACGGAAATGATTCGCCCGAAAACATAGAGAAGATCAAAGCTGTGGTCAGAAGAAATATTCCCTTTATGCTTGATTGGTTTGAGAGAACGAAAACGCTCGACGATATAATTGCTGCACTGACAGAAGATATTATCGAGAGTGAAAACGAATATTGTTTTCCATATGCTTCATACTGGGTAAGAGGCTTTCTGAAAGCGAGACAACATGATATAGAGGGTGCTCTCAGTGACATGGCTTATGTATATAAAAGATTTGATCCTCCGGCAGAGATACCCGAAAAGATCATAAAAAAGATATACATAATTGATAAACTTTGAATTACCTTAAAAAATTAATCAAATGATGTGACAGAGCCAAAGATTTATATTCAGGCAAGGTGCAATATGAAAAGAACAGCAGAGATAAACAGAAAAACAAAAGAAACGGATATTTCCGTGAAGCTTGCGCTTGACGGAAGTGGAAAATATGACATCGACACCGGCATAGGCTTCTTCGACCATATGCTGACAGCGCTCTGCGTTCACGGCGGGGTCGATATGACAGGGAAATGCAAGGGCGACCTCCA
>CAMVEM010000196.1 GCA_947166515.1 uncultured Clostridia bacterium
AAACAGAACCGCCTTCGTACGGTATGATTCCGCATGAAGGCGTTTTTATGTCATTCCATATATTCTCCCTCGGTCACTATCCCGATGTAGTAAAGTCCGTCAGGACCGAGAGAAAGCGATTCGTCCGGCGATATCTCAAGTATCGGGACCTGAGATATGATGTTAAGGTCCGGATCGCGGAAATAAAGCGTCTCGCCCGTTTTAAGGCTGAAATTTGTCTGATGTCTCATCAGGGCGGACTGCTCCTTATTGTTCTTGCAGACTATCGTCACGACTCCGCCCTCCGGCACCACGATATCCGGCAGCTTATATTTTTCCGGAAGCGACGCCTTGTCGGAAAGATAATAGCCTTTGAGGTTCACCGCAGCGGAAGTCGGATTATATATCTCGATCCAGTCGCCTTCACCCGCCGTGTATATCTCACTTATAGTGACATTACCGGCCTTTTCCGTCTTTTTCAGATACAGTATGATCCGGACATTCCCGTCCTCCGCCATCTGCGAGCTGATCCGTACAGTTCCTTCGCTGAACGTCTTACCGTTTATCTCCCAGTGGTCGAATGCATATCCGTCATACGGCAGCGCTTTCAGCTCCGCATTACACTCTTTGAAATAATCGACCGAGTATGTGTCTCCGCTTTTTACCGTCTGAGTGCCGAGCTTTACGTCGCCCCCGGACGGAACTCTGATATTTACGTTATAAAGATCTCCGGATATCTCATAAATTTTCTTAAGACAGCGTATCATTATGCGCTCACGGTTTTCGCCGAATTCGGTTATCTGCTTACGGCTGTCGGCAAATGACCACTCGTTCGCCCAACTGGAAATAAATCCGTTTTTCAGCGCGTACATCTGCTCCGGATCGCTCATTTTTTCAAGAGCCTCAAGCGCCTCCTTCACGCTGTCTGCTGAAAATGCGCCGCTCATCAGCTCGCACATTGTCGCCATGAATCTATCGCGCATATCCGTCCGCTTAAGAATTCCCATTAATACTGTGGACTGTCCCTGCATGTGAGGTCCCCACAGCACGGCTGAAAGCGTATCGTCGTGATATCCCGCACCGTATAATCCCCACGCGAATTCGGCGTCGAACATCAGAAACCTGAACCGACCGTCGAGATATGGGCTTGTCACCTGCTCGTCCTCTGACGGATAATATTTCCACACCTTGAAGTTGTTCCCCGGCCAGTCCTTGTTGTCTATGTATATCTGTATCGCATAATAGAGCATCAGATTTTCAATATCCACAAGCGAACAGAATTCGTCAAAATTCTTCTGTACGGTAAGGTCTCCCGCTGCGAGTTCAAGGACACGGTTCCAGTCCTTCATTATTTTCTCGTCCTCGGGGTCGTCGCTCTCCATTTCGAGCTCCTTTGCGCCGAGTATGCGGTAATTATCAGCATTGCCGCCATATTTTCCGGCAAGATAATCGTTCGAGAACGCTTCATGCAGCCATGAGAATCCATAGTATTTTGAATTGAGGAAAACAGCGGCAGGACGGACATTCTGAACGTCGCTGAACCCGGCTTTCTTCGCGAGCGTTATCGTAAGCTCGTCACGAAGTCCCGCAAATTCGCGGTCATTTCCGCCGTCACGCAGTGTGATCCTGTCATAGCGCGTGAGGAGCCCGCCGTAAGCGTCCCTCGCGTCGCGGAAGAAGGGATACCTGAATTTTCCGGTCTCGGGGCTGTATTCCTTTCTCGCGATAAGCCGCCATGATTTCTGTTCGTTGGCTCTCGAATAACCGCCGACGACACGCGCTCCCGCAGCCTGAGATATGAGCTGATCGCCCTTGTTGTTGTACACTTCGACGTACATCGGGCGCTCGCTCTCTCTTCCGCGGATATTAAAGTTTGCGGGATCGGTGGGCTTTACTTCACCGCCGCTGTATTCTTCATTCATGTACTTATCGCGCAGATAGCCCTCGACCGCTATGCCGTAGTAATAGTCATAAAGATTGTATTCATCGGATGAGAGCACGAAAATGAGCGTGTCGTCCGTGAAACGCTCGTTTACATTCCTTCCGGTGATAAAGCTTTTAACAACAGTGTCGGACTTTTTCCCGTCGGTAACTGCCAATGCTTTTATCGTAGTTGCGGTCACCTCGGACTTTGCGCTTATCTTTATCGGCGCGGTGTATTTCTTATCATCGGTATCCGGGTCATTTCCGTTTATCGTATAGTAAATAACGGCGTTCTCGTCATCACAGCTCAGCTCGACTTCGATAGTCTCACTGTAAAATGTGCCTTTATGTGAGAATTTCACAGCCGGCTGATCTGTCAGCGACAGATCGGAAGCCTGAGTATCTTCATCACCGGAAAGAGCATCGTCGTCATTTTTCAGTTCCTCAAACGACGTCGGGAGCTTTTTCTGCATATCGGCATAATTATCCAGCATAAAGATGCTGACAGCTCCGACCGCAAGAATTATAGAAAGCAGAATAATAAGTTTTTTCATAGTTCAAGAGTTTATCATATCAAGCAGCTCCTGCTCGGTGATTATGGAAACTCCGAGCTCCTGCGCCTTTGTGAGCTTGCTGCCCGCCGCTTCTCCGGCTACGACATAGCTCGTTTTCTTCGATACGGAACCCGCGCATTTTCCGCCCATGTTCTCGATCATTTCCTTAGCCTGTTCGCGTTTGAGCGTCGGGAGAGTTCCCGTGAGCACGAATGTCAGTCCCGCGAACTTATCGCTTCCGGCCGCCTTGTCATAATCGAACTTCAGCCCGTATCCGCGGAGCTTTTCGACAAGCTCCTTCATCTCGTCATCGGCGAACGCGTCGGTGATGTTCTTGGCTAAGACTTCGCCGAATGTGTCTATCGAGAGTATCTCTTCTTCCGAAGCGTTCATTACGCCGTCGATGCTGCCGAATTTCTTCATCAGGAGCTCGGCGTAGCGCCTGCCGACTCCCCTTATCCCGAGCGCGAACAGCAGTCTGTCAGGCTGGCGCTGTTTGGACTCCTCTATAGCTTTCAGCAGATTTCCCGCCGACTTTTCCTTAAATCCCGGAAGTGACAGGACGTCCTGCATATTGAGGGTGTAGATATCCGCCGCGGAGCTGACCAGATGCTCGTCACAGAGCAGCTTCACGACTGCTTCTCCAAGACCTTCTATATCCATAGCCTCGCGCGATGCAAAGTGTTCGAGCCTGCGTAGGAGCTGTGCCGGGCAGCCGGGATTTATGCAGCGAACCGCTGCTTCGTCTCCGCTTTTCTCGGTCCTGTGACCGCAGACCGGACAGTTCTCCGGAAGTCTGAATGTTCCGCCGCCCGCGTGATTCGTTACTTTCACGATCTCAGGGATTATCTCGCCCGCCTTGCGGACTGCGATAGTATCTCCGACCGCGATCTCAAGCTTGTCCATGATGTCCTGATTGTGGAGCGACGCGCGGGAGACGGTCGTTCCCGCGAGAAGTACCGGGTCAAATACCGCGACCGGCGTGAGCGCACCGGTTCTGCCGACATTTACTTCGATCTCACGGAGCACCGTTTCTTTTTCCTCCGGCGGATATTTGAACGCGACCGCCCATTTCGGGACCTTTGATGTCGAGCCTAAAATATCGCGCTGTGACAGGTCATCGACTTTTATGACCGCACCGTCGGTATCGTAAGCATAGCCGTGCTTTTCTACGCCTATCTCGCGTATGCGCGCTACCGCTTCATCTATCGTGCCGCAGACCTTGTGTCCCACCGTACGGAATCCGAGCTGACGCAAATAATCGAGCGTTTCGCTGTGGCGGGTGAATGTTCTGCCCTCGATCTGCTGTATATTGAATATGAAAATATCGAGCGAGCGCTTCGCGGTCACGGAGCTGTCCTTTTGCCGGAGCGATCCCGCAGCCGCGTTGCGCGGATTCTTGGCGGGCTGCTCGCCGTTTTCCTCCTGCTGTGCGACAAGCTTCGCAAAGCTCTCGCGCGGCATATATACTTCCCCTCTGACCTCGAGGAACGGCAGCTTCTCGGTAAGTCTGAGCGGTATGCTCTTTATGGTGCGAAGGTTTTCGGTGATGTCCTCGCCGACAAATCCGTCGCCGCGCGTCGAACCGCGCACAAAAACGCCGTCGCGGTATTCGAGCGATACCGAAAGGCCGTCTATCTTGGGCTCCACCGAGTATTCCGGCGCAACTTCCTTCCGGACGGTAATATCAAAATTATAGAGTTCTTCCTCGCTGAAAACGTCCTGCAATGACCCCATCTGAACGGTATGCGTGACTTTCTCGAATGTCGAGAGTGCGGCACCGCCTACTCGTCTTGTGGGAGAAAAGTCGGTCACAAGCTGCGGAAACTGTGCTTCGAGCGACTTCACCTCGCGCATAAGAGCGTCATATTCGTCGTCCTCTGCGGTAGGAGCGTCGAGAACGTAATAATCATAGTTCAGCTTTTCAATAGTCGCGTAAAGCTCGTTTAGTCTTTTTTCCGCTTCTCCGGCAGTCATACGTTCACCCCGTTTTCAGGTTTGTATTTTTAAAATAATATCAGCAAATCAGGAAAACTATTTGTTTATGTCTCCCCTGCCGGAGGCGGGGGAGACATAAACGCAAACTTTCATTTTCCGCTTAAATTGTGAATAGTATTTTATAATTTATATGTCTATGTTCGCAAGCTCGGTAAGCCCCTCTTCATCAAGCACAATATGTGAGTACGAATCGGGAACACTTCCGACTATCACCGTCTGTGATAAAAGTATGTTGTAAGAAACATCAAATGTCTTTGAAAATCCCGGCATCATCGGCGAAAGCTGAGCATTGATCTCAAGGATTATGCTGTGTATAGTCTGATTTATCCCCGCATCGGCAAATCTGCTTATAAGCTTTGTCTCCGCATTTCCGCGCGGTTCTATCCGGAATGTGAGTTCCGGCCCGATACCGTACAGAAAGCTGATACCCGTGAGAGTTCCGGCAGATATGCTCACGGTATCTTCTCTCACATGCGACAGACCCTCATTCACCGCGTCATTGAGCAGCGCCTTAAGGCTGTTTATCTTTGAGCGGTCAGTATTCAGCGCGGCTATCCGTCCTTCATTGTCAAAAACGAACGAGATAAGCTCGCCCTGATATTCATCACCGGAAAACCGCTCAAATACAGCGTCGCTGATGATCCTCTCCGCAGATGTCCGGCACTTGTA
>CAMVEM010000197.1 GCA_947166515.1 uncultured Clostridia bacterium
AGGCGATTAAAATAATAGATCAAAAAACAGAACAACGAAAATCAGATATAGCATAACAAAGATCCCGAAGCTGGCTCGTGGTGTCAGTTTCGGGATAATTATTTTCAGAAAAAATGCAACCACTGCAGATCATTTGGTTAGTTATAGAGTAGAAGCTTCTAAAACAAAATGAAAGGAGGGACAACATGGAAGACCATCAGATCATAGAGCTGTTCTTTGACAGAGACGAGAACGCCGTTGTGCAGACGGAGTGCAAATATTCGCTCTACTGCCGCAGCGTGGCTGCCCATATCTTAAATTGTAAGGAAGATACGGAAGAGGCACTCAACGATACATGGCTTGCGGCATGGAATACGATACCGCCCCATAAGCCCCACTGTCTCAGGACTTTTCTTGCAAGACTCACCAGAAATATCAGCCTGAACAAGGTCCGTTCAGACAAAGCGCTCAAACGCGGCTCGGCAGAGGTAAGGGTCGTTTTTGAAGAGGTAGAGGAATGGCTGGCTTCGGAGGATAATATAGAACAAAAGATAACCGAACGTGCTCTCGCAGATTCTATCGACCGCTTTCTCGACGGACTGGCGGAAACGGAAAGGAACGTATTCGTCCGCCGCTACTGGTATATGCAGTCTGTATCTGAGATAGCAAAGTACCACGGGTTCTCCGAGAGCAAGGTGAAATCCATGCTGTTCCGCATACGCAAAAAGCTGTATGCAAGATTACAAAAGGAGATGTTTTTATGAATGCTGATACTTTTATAAATGCCGTTGGAATGATAGACGACCGCCACCTTGAGATAGATACCGGGAGAAAGAAGTCCGGGATAAATTGGAAGAGAGCCCTTGTTTCCGCAGCGGCTGCTGCCGCACTGGTGCTCGCACCTCTTCCCGCCATGACTGCTTTCGGTGTTGAGCCCGCTTACAATACCCTTTACATGATCGCCCCCTCCGTTGCACAGACCTTCAAGCCGGTGGAAAAGTCCTGCGAGGACAAGGGTATAGAGATGACCGTCATTTCCGCCGATCGCAGCGGCAGCGAAGCGAAAGTTTATCTGGCGATGCACGACAAAGCGGGTGTTTATCCCGACGGTGAATGGGACTTGTTCGACAGCTACCGGATAAATGTGCCCCGCGATATGTCCGGAACCTGCAGCTTTGCGGAGTATGACCCGGAGACCGATACGACATATTTTCTTGTGGAGCTGGCAACAATGGACGGCAGCGCTATGCCTGAGGGCAAGGTGACATTCTCGGTGTATAATATGCTTCTCGGCAAGGAAAAGACCGAGGGTGCTATCGAGAGCATTGACCTGAACGCTGTTCCTTACGAGCCGCAGACCTGTACAGTGGATCGTGACAGATTCAGCAGCTATGCTCCCGAAGATGAGGAAAAACTGAGCAAGATGTCTTTCCTGACCGAGCCCGAACAGCCCCTCTGCACACCTGCTCATGGTATCTCCATAATGAACGCGGGCTATTTCGACGGAGAGCTGCATATCCTCATGAAGTTCGATGATATCGGTCACACCGGCAATCACGGATATGTGTACCTTACGGATAAGGACGGCAATTCCATCGGTGCAGATGAGGAGACCGGGAGAACCTACCAGTACTGGGACGAGACCCGCACCGACAGCTACGAAGAGCAGGTAATAAAAGTCGATCATGACAAGCTGGGGGAATACACCCTATGCGGAAAGTTCACCACCTGTGAACAGTACATCGCGGGCGACTGGCAGGTGACATTCCCGCTCGAATAGATCAGCCCGGGATCTTATGATTTCGGTATTCACTGATGCTTTCGCCCGTCCAAAGGCTGAAAGCTCTGATAAACGAGTTTATCTCCTGATACCCCAGCAGAAAAGCAATGTCATTGGTGGTCATGTCGGTGTTTCGGATATAGTGCTTTGCAAGCATCTCACGGACGCTGCCCTGCTGTTTCTGAAAGGTGGTGTTCTCCTCGGACAGCTTTCTTTGCAAGTGGCGTGGTTGACTTTTTCGTAGTGGTTTGTTATAATGAGATGTGATGAGAGAGCAATATGCTTACTCGCATAAATCGGTATTTGTGGAGGAGTTCAATAAATGGATTTGAAAGATGTAAGTGCGCAGTCCGCAGAAATAAGAAGCCGTTATCACAAATTGGAGAAGCAGATTCACGGTTCGATCTGGTCAGTGGAAGAAGATGCGTTAGCTTTCCTGACTGACGCTGGATTGGTCGGAAGGCTTACGATGGATAATCAGGGACGCTGGCCTAGTGAAGATAATGAACAACTTTCTTCCAAGATAGGTGAATGTGTCTGGTGGCTGGCTGTTCTTGCTGAAAGAATGGGACTGGATTTTGAAAATTGTGTAGAACAATTCCTGAATGAACGTTTGACAGCCTTAGAGTGACAGATTCTGATTTATCTTAGTACCTATACAGGATCATTCCGCCGATTGACCTTTCAACCCTCATGTGGTATAATTATCATATATCATGCTGTGTTTGGAGGTGCTGTCATGGAACTGCGTTTACTGGAATACTTTCTCACCGTTGTGCGTGAGGAGAACATATCGCGAGCCGCCGAGGTGCTTCATGTGACCCAGCCGACACTCAGCAGGCAGATGAAAGAGCTTGAGGACGAGCTGCACACCACGCTGTTTATCAGAGGAAAACGGCTCACTCTGACCGATTCGGGCGTGATGTCCCGTATCAGAACTGGACATTGTTGCAACTATGAATCTTATCAACAACGTTGCACCTCTTGCAGAGCGCGGCATCGCCTGTGTGCTGACGATAGAGGGCTCCGTCGATCTGTATGATCCCGCAAAGCTCACGTTCCGACCGCTTACACCGGAACTGTCGTTTACCTCGGTGCTTGCTTGGAAGAAGCTCAGTCCCTATTCGGGTGCGGCGGGAAAATTCCTTGAATATATCAAAAGCGTACATTCATAATAAGAACATAGAAATACGGCTTGTGTTAGTATTATTTTGGAGGTTACATAATGACTATCAGAAAATATAGCGCAGATGACTTGAAACAGATGATCGGTATCTGGAACGAAGTCGTAGAAGAAGGAATAGCGTTCCCGCAGGAAGAAACATTGAATGACGAATCGGGAGAGGCTTTTTTCTCCTCACAGAGCTATTGCGGAGTTGCAGTTGATGACTGTGGCTCTGTGGTCGGCTTGTATATACTTCACCCGAACAATGTCGGAAGATGCGGTCATATCTGCAATGCGAGCTATGCGGTTTCTTCCTCTTTCCGTGGACAGCATATCGGTGAGAAACTTGTCAAGGACTGCATTCAAAAAGCGAAAGACATCGGTTTTCGCATATTGCAGTTCAACGCTGTGGTTGAAACAAATATCCATGCAAGGCATCTTTACGAAAGGATAGGCTTCTCACAATTAGGAGTTATCCCGAATGGTTTTCGTATGAAAGATGGGCATTATGAAAATATCTGTCCATATTATATCGAGCTTTAAGCCGATTTCCTTAGTGACCGGGCGCACGCAGAGCAAAAGTATACATTTCAAGCATACCAAAGTATAAGATATAAGTATTTTACATATTGAAAAAATATGCTATAATGAGTACAGGACATAAAACCTGTACTCTTTTTGTTTTGTGAGGAGATAGAATGAAAGTGACAAATACGAGTATTACCGACAAGGAGATTGTCGAGATTTTATCGAAGGCAGGAATGGACGAGAAGCAGATCAATGCTTTTCTTTCCGAATGCTGCGGTAAGGAATGCTGTGCCGAAAAAGTTCGTATCCTGCGAAATGCAAGGCGTACTCTGCTTGATTCTATCCACAGAGAACAGGCATTGCTTGACAGGCTCGATTATGTTATATGGTGTACGGAAAACAAAAGCTAATAAACGGAGGTATTGAACATGAAAGACGAAATGCTGACTTTAACATCTGAATGGGACAAGACTTTCCCGAAATCAGACAAGGTTGACCACAAGAAGATAACTTTCCATAACCGTTACGGTATTACACTTGCCGCCGATATGTATACCCCGAAGAACGCAGGCGATAAGCTCCCTGCAATCGCCGTGTGTGGACCGTTCGGTGCAGTTAAGGAACAGTGCAGCGGTCTGTATGCTCAGACACTTGCGGAGCGTGGTTTCCTGACTATCGCCTTTGATCCGTCCTTTACGGGCGAAAGCGACGGCATACCTCGTTATGTGGCTTCTCCTGACATCAACACTGAGGATTTCTCCGCAGCCGTGGACTACCTCTCTGTGCAGGAGAATGTCGATCCTGAGCGTATCGGCATCCTCGGAATCTGCGGCTGGGGCGGTATGGCGATCAACGCAGCTGCGATGGACACCCGTATCAAAGCTACGGTCGCTTCCACTATGTACGATATGACAAGAGTGAACGCAAAAGGTTATTTCGATGAAGCTGATAATGCAGATGCTCGTTATGCCATGAAGCAGGCACTCAACGCTCAGCGTATCAAAGACTATCGGTCGGGTGAGTATGAGCTTGGCGGCGGTGTTATCGATCCTCTGCCGGAGGACGCACCGTATTTTGTTAAGGACTACCACGCATATTATAAGACCGAAAGAGGCTATCACCCCCGCTCTCTCAACTCCAATGGCGGTTGGAACAAAACTTCTTCGCTGTCATTTATCAATATGCCTATCCTGCAATACAGCAACGAGATACGCTCCGCTGTGATGATCATGCACGGAGATAAGGCGCATTCCTTCTATTTCGGCAAGGACGCTTATGAAGCAATGATCAAGGATAACCCGTATGCGGAGAACAAACAACTTCTTGTCATTGAGGGGGCTTCTCATACCGATCTGTATGACGGCGGTGAGGGCAAGGTCATTCCGTTTGACAAGCTCGAAGCATTCTATAGCGAGTATTTGAAATAATGGTTTTGTCGGAGATTAAAATGAGTATTACAGTCAACATATACTACACCGGCGTAAACGGAAACGCCCGAAAATTCGCAGAGGAAATGGTGAAAAGCGGTACGGTGGACAAGATACGCAGTGAGAACGGTAATCTTCGCTATGACTATTTTCAGCCGCTTGACGATCCCGAAACTGTACTGCTGATAGACCAGTGGACAAGTCAGGACGCAATTGATGTCCACCAT
>CAMVEM010000198.1 GCA_947166515.1 uncultured Clostridia bacterium
CAGATCGACGCTAACATTTTGTTAAATATTATTGTCCATCCGAAATTATCTTTTTTCTTGATCTTTTTGAATATCAAGGGTCGTTAATTCGTTCTGGTTGCTGTTCAATTTTCAAAGTGCCTCACTGTCTCTTTGCGACAGCTTTAATATTTTACCACAAACTTTTCGTCTTGTCAAGAGTTTTTTCTTCTTTTTTTCGAAAAAACCGACCCGCGAAAAATCGTCCCGATTTGGTGTGGTAGAACTGATTATATCATATAAGTCCCGCTTTGTCAAGCATGTTTTTTCAAATTATTCAACTTTATGCAAATTTGTTAATTCCGCACATTATTATTGCCGCTCCATTGGTAAATATTCACGCCGAACTGCCCTTATTCATTCCGATCTTTCCGTGTTTCCGACTTTTCGCGTTTACATACTTTCCCGTCTTGACAATTGACCTTCGATATAGTATAATAGTATAAATCAATTTGAAAGGAACGATCTTATGAGCAGCTCTCCTTTAAATCCAAAAGACTCTTCCGGCGGTTCTATGCTTATACCCGTATTCGGCGCGGTAGCACTTATAATCGCCGCGGCGATGTACATCGTTTTTAAGTTCACACAGCAGACCGCTGCACAGAAGTGGGCAGATTACGACGAGTGCGGCTGGTCATAACATGAGCAGAAAAACAAGGACTGTGCTGACAGCGCTGATCGTTGTCGTTCTGACGGCGATCTATGTTGTCGGCCTTTTTCTTTTGTGGGATGTGTTCGGAATACAGAAAACGCTCGATGATATTTTTGAAAAGGATATCTACGGCGGGAACAACAAGCCTGTTTCTTCAACCAATGTGACGATAACGCTTGACGGAAAATCCGTTACTGAAGCCGAGGAGCTTCTTATCACGGATTATTTCACATACATCTACGCGGGATACGGAGCGCGCACGCCCGAAAATCTGTCGCGATTTTATGAGAAGCAAAGCAGTTTCGAGCTTTTCGACGATCTTGCATACAGATATGAGATCGAAATGCTGAACAGATGCCCGCTCGACCTCACATTCGGGAGCTGTGAGCTGACGATCGACATAAAACGCCGTCACGCTGTTCCCAAAAGCACAAAGGTAGAGATAGACCTTGTACTGTCCTCGTCAGTGAAGTACAGAGGCTGCGACGGACGTTCCGGCACACGGAAGGAATCCCACAGCTTCGTTATCGAAGAAAGCGAAAAAAAGCCGCTGATAAAAGAGCACACTTCCGACCGGCTGTGCTATAAGGCCGCACAGGACGCACTCGACACGGTACTGCTCGCAAACGGATATTACCGCTCGGACCTCAACTATTCATTCTTCCCGAAATATACTGAAGCGGCTCTTGAAATGCTGAACAAAAGAGCGGAGAAGCTTGTTTTTACGCCCCCGGACACTTCGTCGTATGAGGAACCCGAATACGAATACGACCGTAACACCGCGGCAAATTCCGCATTAAACGGTTTTGGCAGAAGCGCAGCATTCAAGGAATATGACGAGAACGACGCGAACTATGTCTCACGCTGCATCTTCGAGGGCGGGATACCCATGGATTCTCAGGGCGAACGCTGGGATCAGTGGAAATGGTACGATGAAGAAGTAAACTTCGAGCGCAAAAAAACGGGCTGCTCGGTGACATGGTACGACCGCGAGGCGTTCTATAAATACACTCAGGTAAACAAGGGGTTCGGAATGATAGCGGCGGAAACATCTTCGGGAGGCGGGGCCTGCGGCGATGTGGTGCAGCTTCTCGGCGACGACGGAAAGGCAGCCGCCGAGTTCATGATAACGGGTGTGCTTGTCACACAGAACGGGACCGTAAAGGACTACCTTGTCTCAAACGACAGATATTCTTCGGTATCTCTGCTTTCCATGGGATATACGAGCTTCCGCGTCATACACATAATCGGCTACAGCACCGGCTGAGAAAAGGAGTTTCTATGGTAGGAAAATATATAAACGGCTGTGTGGATATCGGCGGCGCGGATATGAACTATGTCTCATTCGGCAGCGGGAAAAAGAACGCGGTAGTGCTTCCGGGGCTGTCTGACGGCCTCTTGAACGTGAAAGGCAAAGCGCGTATGCTTTCGGGACCTTATAAAAAGTTCTTTGACGATTTCACGGTTTATATGTTCAGCAGGCGCAACGGTCTTCCCATGGGACATACTATAAAAGATATGGCAGCGGATCAGGCGAAAGCGATAAAAAATCTCGGCATTGGGCCGGCTTATGTGCTCGGAGTCTCACAGGGCGGAATGATAGCGCAGTATCTGACGATCGACTACCCGGAGTTGGTCGAAAGACTCGTTCTTGCTGTGACTGCACCGGGGCTGAACGACACGATACGCAGCTGTATCGACAAATGGATAGAGTTCGCGGAAAAAGGCGATCACAAGTCACTGATGATCGATACCGCGGAAAAGTCATATTCACCCGAAAAGCTGAAAAAATTCCGGAAATTCCTTCCGATGCTCGGCATGATCGGAAAGCCGGACAGCTATGACAGATTTTTAGCGAACGCGAACGCTATACTCGGTTTCGATATGCGCAGCGAGCTCGATAAGATAGCCTGTCCGACGCTCATCATAGGCGGGGATATCGACGCCACAGTCGGAACGGAAGCTGCCGGCGAGCTCCACAGCCTCATAGCCGGAAGTGAGCTGTATTTATATAATGGTCTCGGCCACGCGGCTTATGAAGAAGCTCCGGATTTTTATGACAGAGTCTTCGGATTTTTAGGAGAGAATTGAGAGCGGGACGCTGCACCCTCTCCCGTAACACGGAGATACGATAATCTGTAAACATAACGTCAGGCGCAGATACTTGTTAGTTTAAATGCGAAGCGAGTAAAGTTTTTTGGAAAGGGGTCTGCTGAAGGTTTCTTTTATCGCCGCATCCTTGCGGCGTTCTGGAAACCTTCTGTACGACATCCTGTCGTAGGGGAGAACCTTTTCTTCAGAAAAGGTTTCCCCCAGTCTCAAGCGAAAGCGGCAAATCTTATGGCAATATTCAACTCAAAAGACATAACATTATACTTCGGCGCGGAGATGCTGTTCGGAGGCGTCACATTCGAAGTCGAAAAAGGCGACAGGATAGGACTTGTCGGCGTGAACGGCTGCGGAAAGACGACTCTGTTCAAGGCAATGCGCGGCGAGGTAGAATACGACGGCGGCGAGTTTGTCAAATCAAAAGACGCCGTCCTCGGATATATGGAACAGCACGTCATACGTGAAAGCTCCGTGAGCGTTTACGATGAGGTGCTTTCGGTGTTTGAGCCGGTCATGGAGCTCGAATCCCGGCTCGACGAGCTCAATCATAAAATAGCTGAGGGAGCTCCTACAAAAGAACAGCTCGATGAACAGATGCACCTGCGCGAAAAGTTTGAAGCCGAGGGCGGACTCACTTACCGCACGCGCGCAATGAGCAGCCTGCTCGGCCTCGGATTCACGCTCGAAGAGCAGGAAAAGCCGGTCTCGGTGCTCAGCGGAGGCGAAAAAGCAAAAGTCCAGCTCGCAAAACTCCTGCTTTCGGGAGCAAATCTGCTCCTGCTCGACGAGCCCACCAACCACCTTGACGTTGCGGCGCTTACATGGCTCGAAAAGTTCCTGCTCGAATACCGCGGCGCATACATCATAATCTCGCATGACCGATATTTCCTCGACAGGGTAACTACCCGCACGTTCGAGCTTGAAAACAAACGCCTCACCGCATATAAGGGCGGATATACCGCTTACAGAAAGAAAAAGGAAGAAGATCTTGAGATCGCGTGGCGGCACTATGAAAACCAGCTCGAAGAAATAAACCGCATAAAAGGCATCATAGAGCAGCAGAAACGCTTCAATCAGGAGCGCAACTATATCACGATCGCAAGCAAGGAAAAGCAGATCGAGCGCCTTGAAGCCGACCTTGTGAAACCGCAGTCTCTCCCGAAGAAGCTGAGGTTCGATTTCAGCTGCACCGAGCCCGTGACCGACGAGATACTGACCGCGAAGAATCTGCAGATAAGCTTTGACGGGACAACTCTGTTCAGCGGCGCGGATATTGAAGTCCGCAAGCGCGAACGGGTGTTTCTGCTCGGAACGAACGGAAGCGGCAAGACCACACTGTTTAAGATACTGATGAAACAGCTTGCGCCGGAGCAGGGAACAGTAACATACGGCGCGGGCGTAAAAGCGGGATACTATGACCAGCTCATGACCGGCCTGTCCGATAACAAGACCGTCATGGACGAGATTTGGGACGCATATCCGAAAATGTCACAGACGCAGGTAAGAACGGCGCTGGGCAGCTTCCTGTTCAGCGGGGAAGATGTGTTCAAGAAAATAGGGGTACTGAGCGGCGGTGAGAAGGCGAGAGTCGCGCTCTTAAAGCTGATGCTGAGCGGCTGCAACTTCCTGCTGCTGGACGAGCCGACCAACCACCTCGATATAAATTCGCGCGAGGCGCTTGAAGACGCGATCGCCGGCTACAACGGCACGGTGTTCATCATCTCGCACGACCGTTATCTGATAAACAAAACTGCCACGCGGCTGTATAAGCTCGGAAAGTCGGGCACGATAAGCATAAACGGCGGCTATGACGATTTCCTTGCCGCGTCGGAAGGAGAGACCGTGCTGTCCGCCGCGAAAGCAAAAGAGCCTGCCGCGCAGGACAGCGCAAACAAGCTCGATTATAAGCGCCGCAAGGAGATACAGAGCGATATCCGCAAGCTGACCACCCGCGTCACGAAGGCGGAATCCCGTATAGCGGAGCTCGAAGAGGAAATAGAGCAGACCAATGCAGCAATGGCGGCACCCGAAAATTCCGCGGATTACGAGAAGATCGCGGAGCTCTCGCAAAAGCTCTCGGAGCTCCAGTCAGAGCTTGACTCGCAGACCGAGCAATGGCTCGCAGACTCGGAGGAGCTCGAGACTTTAAAGACAGAACAATATTCTTGAGATTGGGGAAAACCCTTCTTGTGCCGGAAATATCTTTATTGACTGCATCGTGCGGT
>CAMVEM010000199.1 GCA_947166515.1 uncultured Clostridia bacterium
CTGCTTGGGGATATATGAAAGAAATAATAGTTGAAAAACGTGAGTTGAGCGCCGATGAGAAGGTGCGTCAGGAAGCATATTACCGTGAAAAGCGCCTGCATGATGAAGCTGCTGCTCGCGGAAATTCCTGCTGAAAATTGACAGCCAAAGAATATATATCAGGATATAAAATCAAAGTGCCGTGCGGGGTGGTTCCTGCGCGGCACTTTTTCATTCACATAATGGTGTAGTATTTCTGATATTTGCTTTTAGGCTTGTCTGGTATTGTCAGTCCTATCAGACCGCGTTCGATCATCGGCTTTACATATTTTTCCATGACATAAGCGATGGTCATTCTATTTTCAAAGAGCTTTTCCAGATCCGACCTGCTGCGCGGCATTTTGCAGAATTCCAGTATTTCTTCTTCGTTGGAGTCAAGGACAGAAATCGTTTTGGGTCGATTATAAAGCGTGACTTTGAATATACCTCTGTCGCTCTCGAATTTCGGAGCAGGAAGACCATGTTCCTCCATTGCGTTGATTATCGTAGGGATACCGCTGTAACGATTTTCAGTCTCGCCAAGAATTTCCATAGCATTTGCAATAGCAGGATTTCTTGTGTCCGCGGAGACTTTGCCGAGCCTGTCAAGTGTCATTCTTCCGTAAAGCCCTCCGGGATTTTCTATCTCAAGCCGGTCGCTGTACATTCGTATTGTAATAGGGGCTGAATCGGTGTGTGTGCTGTAATCGCGGTGGATTAGAGCGTTGAGAATAAGCTCTCTGATCGCAATAACGGGATATTCCGTTTTATCGACCCTTTTTCCGGTATTCGGATCGATTATAGTTGCGACCTTCATATTTTTCCTTACAAATTGAAGCGAATCGTCAAGCATCTGAACGAGGGTTCCGTCAAGCCGCTTGTTGTCAATGAATCTTTCTCCGATATTTCCGGTGCTGCTTATTTCCGTTCCGGGGACTGATACTGCGGTTATGCACAGCTGCGGGAAAAAAGCCTGTGGATAGCTTGAAAACAGCAAAAGCCCGGCGAGCGTTGGTTTGCTGTCTTCCGTAATGCCCTGTAAACGGCATAATTCCTCATCAGGCAGTCCTGCAAGATTCGGCTTTTTGCTTTTCAGCAGATCAAGATACAGGTCAAACGCTTTTGTGTGCATATCCCTCATGAGCGCTCTTTCGGATGTGCGAAGCTCGTCCTGTATTTTTTTTCTGAACGCTTCAAAGCTATATACCTCATATTCGGTCATCAGTCTGTCAGCGTCTCCCGAACGGATATACGAACCTTTGAGTCTGCCGACACCGCTGTAAAAGCAAGGCTTTTCCGAATTGTCGATCTCCTGTATCTCCGCTGAAACTACTGTTTTTCCGTCAACTGACACAGCAGAGAAAAGAGGCCTTATCACAGGCGTCATTTCAATGCACTGTGCTTCCACCTTTTTCATCAGATCAGCGGCATCATATACGCCGCATACGTTGAAGCTGTCATTCTCGTCCAAGCCGAAGACGATCACACCGCCGCCCGATTGATTTGAAAAGGATGACAAAGAATCCCTGACCTTCGGACAGCCCTTGTTTGCGGCTTTGACTTCAACGGTATTGCTTTCGCTGCGGATAGTCTGTATCTTATTGATCAAGGCAATGAGTTCATTTTCAAGCATAATGAGTGCCTCCTTGATTTTATTATACACATTTTATTAGAATCTGTCAAGAAAAAATCCCGATAAATTTTTAATATTTCTAATAAAATTCGCAGTAAGTCGAATAAATATCTTATAAATCAGCATAGTTTTACACAAAATACGTGTTATTCTATCTATTCAAAGTATGTAAAGGACAACTATTCTTATGAGCATACTTGTAAAATGATGATCCGGACATGATCACTGAAGATCATGTCCGGATCATTATGTGCTGAGAAAAAATCATAAGAAATTTACGGTTTTGGGTGTGTAGGTGTGTAAACGGCGCAGATGCGCGGTTTGAGGGTGTCTGCTATAATGTGCAGGCGGTGTCACTAAAATAAGTATTAGCTTATCAATATTCATCAGAGGGCTAAAACCCTCGAATGATTATACTGCACCCCTTTGGAAAAATCATTGATGCACTATTGACGTCATTTTGATGATATTTTCGTATTTTCGGCGTCAATGTCGGCATAAATGGCGTCATTTCATCATTGTGACGTCAAAACACTAAAAAAGTCCCAATCTGAGACTTTTTTTCTCAGATCGAGACTGGATTTCTGCCGGTTCAGTGTTGTGGCAACGGTATTTGACGCTTACTAAAATAATCTTAAATGACCGCAAAAATTATAGATTCCACCTTAAATCAGACGGAATCTTTTGTTACGTTATATGTCTTGTAAAAGTAAATGCGGTCGTACCGTTTGTTGACGATGACACGGCTGATACATCTGCTGTGCAGTTCCTATGTGTACGGATTTTTCGGGATCATACGCCACGACATGACAAAAGAATATCGCGCGGACAATATGGACGTATGATTTCATTTCTGATAGAACACAGTATTATTTTACTACATTTCAATCAATTTTTCCCTTTAACCGAAAAGCGTACCGAGCCGCTGAAGACCCGATACGCTTTTCGGAAATAATAACAACAAATAGAAGGGAACATCTGATTTATCTGAGCTTTTTCACTTTGAATCGTGACACATTCTGCTTGAGCATTCTCGACTGTCCCGAAAGCTCCTCGCAGGAAGCGGCAGTTTCCTCCGCAGTTGCGGAATTTCGCTGAATAACGTCGGATATCTGTGACACGCCCTGAGATATCTGCTTTATGGAATTGTTCTGTTCCTCGCTTGCCGATGCGATCTCTGCTATCAGATCGGCGGTCTGAGTGGAGATATCACGAACCTCCTTCATAGTCTCGGCTGTTGAAAGAGCTATCTTTACACCGTTTCCGACAGCCTGTATCGAAGCTGTGATAAGCGAGGTAGTGCTTGTCGCTGCTTCTGCGGATTTCGATGCAAGGACACGCACCTCATCTGCAACGACAGCAAAGCCCTTGCCTGCTTCGCCCGCTCTTGCGGCTTCAACAGCGGCATTTAGCGCAAGGATATTTGTCTGGAACGCGATATCCTCGATAGTTTTGATGATATTCTCTATCTTCTTTGAGGTCGCGCTGATATCGTTCATGGCGCTGACCATGTTCTGTATCTCTCCGTCCTGATAGAGGACCTTTTCCTCGGTCTGTTTGGAAAGATCGCCCGCCTTTGAAGCATTCTTTGAAGTAGCCGCTATCTGTGCGGATACATCCGCTATCGTCGCGGATATCTCCTCTATCGCGGAAGCCTGTCTCGTGGTGCCGTCGGCAAGCGACTGCGAACCCTCCGCCATCTGGTCGGAGCCGGTAAGAACTTCCTCACTGCTCACATTGACACCCGTCATTATCTCATTGAGGGAACTCAGGATATTTTCCATGGAATCCTTTATCTGCATGAAATCGCCGGGATATGTAACATTCGGGCTTACGGTAAGATCGCCGTTCGCAACGGAACCGAGTACACCCGCAAGATCGTTTATTATCGCGCTCATGTTCGCAACGAGCGCACTTGCCGCCTCGGACATCGTTTCTATCTCATCGTTGGTATTGAATACCTGTGCAGGCGATAATATATCACCCTCCGCCATTTTCTGCATCCTGTCAGCTGTGGCAGCAATGGGAACGGATATTTTCCTTACCCGCATTACCGAAACGATCACTGTGGCTGCGATGATAAGTGCAGCGATGATAAGTATAGTGACAGCGGCTTTCATGATATCATTTTTGATAGGCTTTTCGGGAGTGGCTGTCACTATATACCAGCCCTCAACAGTGCCCGTTTTGGTATATGCGGCGATATAATCCGTACCGGAAAGTGTAAATTCAACAGTTCCCGTACCTTCGCTTTTCAGGACTTTTTCGGCAGCATCCTTTATCGAGCCGCCAAGGTCATGTTCGCCCGCAAGCTCGGTAAGCTGAGGAACAAGCTCTGTGCTCGTTCCGACTATCATTCCCGTCTTGTCCATAATGAACGCGATGCCGTTCTCCTCGAAATGCACTTCCTTGATAAGATCGGAGAATGTTTCTGCGGGAAGTCCGCCGTAAACAACATAATCATTTCCGTTCGCATTGAAATACTTGCCGACCATAATCGTGACAGAGCCGTCTGTCTTGCGGATCACAGGGCTTGAAACATAAGTGCACTTGTTTGTGATCGCCTGTTTGAAGTATTCGCGTTCGGAGATATCCGTATCATTGTAGGTCTTTCCGTTTGAATAGGATATCGCAAAATCTTTGAAAAGACTTGTCGAGGCTACGTCCGCAAGCAGAGCCTTCCTGTCATCGATGCTTATGCTTTCATTGACGATATCGTGGTTTTTCGTAACAACATCGAACTGCTGAGACAATACCGATATAGTGTGTTCAATAGATGAGCTGTACGATTCGGAAAGAGCCATGCCCTCATCTTTATACATAGCCATATACTTATTGTTGCTTACTATCACATAGTAAATAATAAGTATTACAACGGCTGCCAGAACAGGTACAACAGACAGCATAAGCAGTCTTGACCTGAGAGTACGCCTTTTCTTTACCATATCCAGACCCCCGTTCGGCATAATCATATATAGTATATAAAATATATCATATATTTTTCATTTTGTCAATAGCTACACGGTATATTATTACTTCGGCAATAAAATGTTTGAATTTCCGATAATAACGTTTGCGGAGATACGCCGGTCAGTTATGGTCATACTCAAATTGCATAATTGCCGAAGTGATAACACAGTATTTGAATGAGTAAAAGATCGGGCAGCACCTATGTCACCTGCACTTCGGGCTGTGCGGAGATCAATAAACCGAACACCCCGTGATTGCCTGCGGCTTGATACTGCTCAGCATCCGGGGTGTTCTATACAACGGGACACATGATCGCCCGTACCTTTTCATTCGGGATCC
>CAMVEM010000200.1 GCA_947166515.1 uncultured Clostridia bacterium
GAGAATAAGGATTATGTGGTAAGCTACAAGAACAACCTCAATTCCGGTACTGCTAAGTAACTTACGGATGAGCAGTATCGCGCAAAGCTGAAAAAGTACCAGAACCGGCTGTTCGAGCTTCAGAATATGTGCTACCAGCGCAAGATCCCGGTAGTCATCGCCTATGAAGGATGGGATGCGGGCGGCAAGGGCGGAAACATCAAACGTGTTGCGTCATCTCTCGATCCGCGCGGGTATGAAGTGAAGCCTATAGCGGCACCTGAGCCTTCCGAGCTTGCCCGCCATTACCTCTGGCGCTTCTGGACGAGGTTTGAGAATGACGGTCATTTCACGATCTTTGACCGGACATGGTATGGCCGGGTAATGGTTGAGCCGATAGAGAAGATCACTCCTCAGGCGCGTGCTCACATGGCGTACCGCGAGATCAATGAGTTTGAGCATCAGCTCACAGACTGGGGCGCGGTCGTCATCAAGTTCTGGATCAACATAGATAAGGATGAACAGTACCGCCGTTTCAAGGAACGCGAGAACACGCCGTCGAAACAGTGGAAGATAACGGACGAGGACTGGCGCAACCGGGAGAAATGGGACGAGTATGAAAAGGCAGTCGATCGTATGATAAAACTCACATCCACCGACTATGCTCCCTGGACTGTGATCGAGGGAAATGACAAGAAGTACGCTCGCATAAAGGCACTGAAGACGATCTGCGACAGGATCGAGGAGCGCCTTGGTCTATAATCGTAAAGTGATATCGTGCTTTATCCGCCTGCAATACGGTATTCTGCCGTATTGCAGGCGTTTTTGCGCACATTGCACACGAATTGCGCAAAAAGAGAACGCCGTTGCGCAAAATAGATGCCCTCAAGCTGATTTGTTGCCTTAGTGAACAAAAATTGCTAACAATATTTATAAAAAATGTCGATTGACACTACATTCGGTTTGTGATATCATTTAGTAAAAGAAATGTTGCGCAATCGATTGCACAACTCGTTCCGACAGGAGAAGTTTATGAGAAGAATTAAGGTCTTATGCGCTGCTGCGGCGGCAACAGCAGTTGCGCTCACAGCGTCCTGCACATCCGGGCAGAGTGCCCCGCAGACTGACGGTACTGCGCAACAGGAGAACGCTGTGACAACCGGCGCAGCCGTTGAAAATCGGCTGGGCGCTGATATCGGAAGTGACAGCCTTTATGTGAAAAAGGTGGACGGCCTTCCCGAAGATTTCATTATGGGCTGTGATATATCGAGCGTCATTGCGCTTGAAAACGCCGGTGTAAAGTATTATGACTACGACGGCAATGAGAATGACATTTTCGGCACTCTCGCGAAGTCCGGTGTCAACTACATTCGCGTGCGCATCTGGAACGACCCGTTCGATGCAGACGGAAACGGATACGGCGGAGGAAACTGTGACATAAATACCGCCTGCATCATCGGAAAGCGCGCAGCGGACGCGGGAATGAAAATGCTCGCGGATTTCCATTATTCGGATTTCTGGGCTGACCCGTCGAAGCAGATGTGCCCGAAGGCGTGGGTCGGTATGGAAATAGACGAAAAGAAACAGGCGCTATACGAATACACGAAAGACTGTCTCACAAAACTCAAGGACGCAGGTGCGGATGTCGGGATGGTGCAGCTCGGAAACGAGACCAACGGCAAGATGAGCGGCGAGAAGATATGGATGAACATATACTATCTTATGGCGGAGGGCTCGCGTGCAGTGCGCGAGGTGCTTCCGGACGCCATGGTGGCGGTACATTTCACCAATCCCGAATCATCAGACAGGATGCTCAACTACGCGTCAAAGCTCGATTATTACAAGCTGGACTATGATGTTTTCGCTTCATCATACTATCCATACTGGCACGGAACGCTCGAAAACCTCACTTCCGTGCTCTCGCAGATCTCCGGAAAATACGGAAAGAAAGTCATGGTCGCCGAAACGTCCTACGCATACACCCTTGAGGACGGTGACGGCAACGGAAACAGTATCGGCGAAGTCGTCAACTATGAAAAACAGTATCCGTTCACCGTTCAGGGACAGTCCCGCGAACTGCGTGATGTCATAGAAGCAGTCACAAAAGTCGGCGAAAGCGGCATAGGCGTTTTCTGGTGGGAAGCCGCCTGGCTTCCCGTTCCCGGAGAAACATGGGAGGAACGCTCGGCGCTGTGGGAAAAATACGGCTCCGGCTGGGCTTCGAGCTATGCAACGGAATATGACCCCGACGACGCGGGGAAATATTACGGCGGATGCGCGTGGGAGAATCAGGCGATGTTCGACTTCACCGGCAAGCCCCTTGAATCGCTCAAGACATGGGCGCTCGTGAGAACCGGCAATGAGATCGTGACCGTCCCCGACGCGGTTAAGGACAGCGAAGTCACCGTAAAGCTCGGAGAACCCATAAAACTGCCGGACAAAGCGTTCGCGATCTACACCGACGGCTCCGAACAGGCTATAGACGTGACGTGGGAAGCGGCTGATCTTGAAGCCATGACGAACGGCGAGCCCGCAACATATACCGTGAAAGGCACCGCCGGCGGTTCGGAAACAGTGTGCAGGATAGCGGTCGTTGACGCGAATTATGCCGTGAACTACAGCTTTGAGGACGAAGACCGCTCTATGTGGATCATCGAGAACATAAACAACAAGACCACGCAGATAGATTATCAGAAAAAGGCGCTTGACGCGACGACCGGAGAATACGCTTTCCACTTCTGGGGCGAGAACGGCTCCGAGCTTCGCGCATATCAGAAAGTGACCGATATTCCCGCCGGAAAATATACGCTTTCCGCATCGGTACAGGGCGGTATAGACAGCGGCGACGATGCACAGGATATATACATCTTCGCTTATGCCGGCGACGACGAAGAAAATATGGTCAAGGCATCTGCCGAACTTTCGGGATATGCGAACTGGCAGAACCCGAAGACCGCTGCGGTAGAAGTTCCCGAGGGCGGAACAGTCACGATCGGCGTATATATCAAAGCCGGAAACGGCTCGTGGGGAACCGTCGACGACTTCATGCTCAACCCCGCAAAATAACAACAGTTTATTGAACGGACTTACCGTTTGATATATAGAGCGCACAAAGCGTTCTGAGATAAAAACACGCGGCGTTATGCCGCACAACAAAACAGGAGGACAAACAAATGACAACCAAAAGAAAAGTACTTCCGATAATGCTCGCGTTATCAATGCTCATTACTGGCGCTGCTGCCTGCGGCGGAGACAACAAGAAGGAAGAAAACAAGGCCGCTGAATCCACTACAAAGGCTCCCGCTGCGGACACAAAGAAAGAGGACACCACTGCCGCTCCCTCTACACCTTCTGCCGGAAAGCAGTCCATAACCGTATGGGCTCCGGACGCTGTTGTTGATCTCACACAGAGCAAGCTCGATACTTGGCTCGCAGGCCAGAACGACTGGAACGCAAAGTACGACATCAAGGTATCCGCTATGGGCGAAGGCGAAGCTGCTACACAGCTCCTTACCGACGTTGAAGCCGGTGCGGATATATTCGGTTTCGCACAGGATCAGCTCGCACGTCTCGTTGCGGCAGGCGCTCTCTCCAAGCCCGGCGGAGTTTTCCTTGACAACATCAAGAACAACAACGACGCAGCCTCCGTAGGTGCTGTTACACTCAACGGCGATATTTACGCTTATCCTGAGACTTCCGATAACGGTTACTTCCTCTACTATGACAAGTCCGTCGTTTCTGATCCTTCCACTCTCGAAGGCATCATCGAGCAGTGCGGTGCCGCAGGCAAGAACTTCTATATGGATATCCAGTCCGGCTGGTATGACGTTGCGTTCTTCTTCGGTACAGGCGCTCAGTGCTACTATGAGTATGACACAGAAGGCAACGTAACAGGCGCGGTATGCGATTACAGCGGCGAAAACGGCCTCAAGGCAATGAAGGCTATGGTAAACATGGCAAAGAGCAAGGGCAAGGGTTATGACCAGGCTCCCGACGGCGCAGCTTCGCTCTTCAACCCCGAAGGCGGTACAGCAGGCGCTCTCGTTTCCGGTACCTGGGATGCTGCCACAGTCAAGGATTTCCTCGGCGACAACTATGCCGCAGTAAAGATGCCTACATTCACAGTTGACGGCAAATCCTACCAGATGAGCGGTTTCGGCGGCTTCAAACTCGTAGGTGTCAAGCCCCAGACAGATTCCGACAAGCTCACATTCTGCCACATTGTAGCAGACTATCTCACATCCGAAGAAATGCAGCTCGCAAGATTCGATGCTAACAGCTGGGGTCCCTCCAACAAGAACGCTCAGCAGTCCTCCGGCGTACAGTCCGACGCAGCTCTTGCGGCTCTTGCTGACCAGCTCCAGTACTGCCCCGGTCAGGGTCAGTATCCTCAGGCTTACTGGGATCTCACAAAGGCTTTCGGTACAGACATCAACAGCGGTAAGTATGCCGATGCTGACGATGCTGCACTGACAGCGGCACTCAAGGATCTCGAAGACTCCATAAAGGCTGCTAAGTAAGTTGCTTTACGGCAGGACACGGGGCGCTTATACCGCCTCGCCCGTCCGCCGTTTCCGGAACGGATAGCTGCAGCGATAAACCTCGTGACCGTGTCCTCCAAAGCGGCCACGGGGGATGCGGCGATGCGCTGCGGAAACGGCAGACAACAATCTTAAAAAAACGAAAGGACGCTGATGAAAATGAGCAGATTGACCGAGCTCGAATATCTCGGGCTTCCGCCTATGAAGCGAAAGCTTTACAATGTCGGACAGTTTTTTGTGCATCTTCCGCTGAATATCCTGAACATCCTCAAGCAGATACCGCTTGGTATCTGGAAGGGTCTGTGTGCGGCAGGACGCTTTTTCGCGGGTATCGGGCGCATCTTTGCCGAGGGTGACTGGAAGACCCGCATATCATTCTTTGTCATGGGATTCGGTCAGTTCTTCCGCCGTCAGATCGGCAGAGGCATCAT
>CAMVEM010000201.1 GCA_947166515.1 uncultured Clostridia bacterium
AGTGGAGTTCTCGGAAGACGGAGAACACATCATAATGACAAAGGGCGGGACAACAGAGGAAACTCCCGTAAATAATGAAAATGAAGAAGCGGAGGTGACCGGAGAATGACGCTTGCGGAAGGAATTGCCGCTGTCGAAGCGATAATGTTCGCTTACGGCGACCCGATAACAATAGAAAAGCTCGCGGAGGCTTCGGGCATCGATGAAGAAACTACCGCAAAGCTCGTGGACAGGCTTGAAAAACAGTACAACGTGCGTGAGAGCGGTCTTCGCATACTGCGCATAAACAACGGCTATCAGATAGCCGCGCGTCCGGAGTTTTCGGAAAGTATAAAGAAAGCTCTCGAAACACGAAAGCAGCAGCCGCTCTCGCAGGCGGCTATGGAAGTACTCGCGATAATCGCGTACAACCAGCCGGTCACAAAGAGCTTTGTCGAGCAGGTCCGCGGAATAGACAGCAGCAGTGTTGTCAACACTCTTGCCGAAAGAGGACTTCTTGAAGAAGCCGGAAGGCTTGAGCTTCCCGGAAGGCCGATAGCGTACCGGACGACCGATACATTCCTGCGGTGCTTCGGACTCAGCCGCATTGAGGAGCTCCCTCCCCTGCCCGACCGCGAAGGTCAGCTCGATTTCGACGAGCTCGAAGAAATGGAGCGCGAAAGAGAGCTCGAATATCCCGACTCTCCGGACGAGGACGCACAGACTTATTTTGAAGATGACGCGGAAGATGAGACTTCCGATGATAACAATAATGAAGAAGAATGACAGAAAGGTTTTTTAGATGATAGATTGGATCATGTTCGGTTCGATCCTGCTTATCCTGATATTGATCCTGATTATCTCGGTGTCGGTCACTGCCGTGTTTGACAGTAAACCGGAAGTCACAGTGAAGCTCTTATGCTTCACGATAGTGAAGATACCCGCAGATCCCAGGACGCTGAAAAAAAAGAAGCTCAAAGCCGAACGCAAACAGGCTAAAAAAGCGAAAAAGGAAGCTAAAAAAGCCGCTGAATTCGCAAAAAAACAGGCTAAGCTGAACCGCAGGAACTCACCGGCGCAGTCCGCACCTCAGACCACGCCGCAGACCACAAAGGAAGATATTGCTCCCGTTGTGCAGGAAACCGCGGAGCCGGAAAAGGCCGAAGCCTCGGAGCCGTCCGACCCGAAAGCCTTGAAGAAAGCCGAAAAGGAACGCGCAAAAGCGAAAAAAGAAGCTAAAAAGGCTGAGAAGGCCGCAAAAAAAGCAGCTAAAGCCAACAAGCCGAAGATCGACTTTGAAATGATAATGGATTATGTCAGGAGCGCTTCACCGCCGATAAAAAGGCTGTTCAAGAAGATCAGGATAAGGGACGTTTATATCGACTGGGTGGTAGGCTCGGACGAAGCCGGCAAGACCGCGATCAAGTACGGCGGACTTTGTACGGCGTTCTACTCGCTCGAAAAATTCCTGACGACGTACTTCGACGCGAAGATCGGCGAGATCAACATTGAAGCGGATTTTCAGGCTCTTAAAGACGATATTTTCATTTATCTCAAGCTGAAACTTCGTATAGGAACAGCTCTCGGCTGTGTACTCTGGCTCGGATTCAGAGCGCTGAAGACATTCCTTAAATATAACAAGAAGAACAGTGCTCCACAGCAGCACAAAGGCAAAAAAGCCGTTCATAAGAAAGCGGCATAATGTTTTCCCGCCTCTTTCGCGGGGACTGCAGATCATGTAATGTTAATTATTCATTTTCAGGAGGAACATATAATGGCACAGCATCTCGAAGGACTTATGAGCACATCAATGCAGAATATCAGAAATCTCGTTGATGTCAACACTATCATCGGAGATCCGATAAGCTCTCCCGACGGAACAACGATAATCCCGATCTCAAAGGTATCGTTCGGATTCGTATCCGGAGGCTCCGATCTTCCCGCTAAGGTAGATAAAGATGTTTTCGCAGGCGGCGCAGGCGCAGGTATTACGATCAAGCCGCAGGCATTCATCGTCATCACAAAGGACGGCGACGCGAAGATACTTGAACTCGGCGGAAAGGCAAGCCCGATCGACGGTATCATCGAGAACGCGCCCGAGCTCCTCAACAAGATAAAGAGCCTCTTCGGAAAGAAGAAGGACGGAGAAGAATCCGCAGAAGAAAGCGAATCAGCAGAATCCGAAGATAAAGCCGAATAATCCTGTTTCCGAAAATTTTACAGCTGCCGAATAATAAGCACACCTCCGGAGAAAATAACTGCGAGGTGAACACTTATGAAGATCATATATGTTATTCTTGCGGCGATCACAGCAGCATTTCTTTTGGGGATAACCGCTTATGCAGAACCGGTTTCGGTTGATATTTCGGCAAAAAGTGCGATATTAATAAACACGGATACCGGTACTGTGATATCAGAAAAAAACGCTCACGAAAAGCGCGCTATGGCGAGCACCACCAAGATAATGACAGCGCTCATCACCCTCGAATCCGGTGACCTCGACAGACATTTCATCGTTGACAGTATGGCTATAAAAGTCGAGGGAACGTCAATGGGACTGCGCGAGGGCGACACTGTAACACGACGCGCTTTGTGCTACGGTATGCTGCTCCCGTCCGGGAACGACGCGGCAAATGCGGCGGCTGTAAACATTGCGGGAAGTCTCAGTGCGTTTGCCGACCTGATGAACAAGCGTGCCGCGCAGATAGGAATGAAAGATACACATTTTGTGACTCCTTCCGGTCTTGACGCTAACGGGCATTATACCACGGCTTATGATATGGCGCTTCTTACCCGCGAAGCTCTGAAAAACGAGGAATTCCGCAGAATATGCGGTATGCAGAGCGCAGAAGTGGAATTCGGAGCTCCACCATATAAGCGCACGCTCGGAAATTCCAACAAGCTGCTTTATATGTATGACGGCTGCATCGGCGTGAAAACAGGATTTACAGACAATGCGAGAAGATGCCTTGTTTCCGCTGCCGAAAGAAACGGCTGCACGCTTATCGCGGTAACGCTGAACGCTCCGGACGACTGGAACGATCACAGAAAATTGCTTGATGACGGATTTAAGAAGCTTCGCACATATAACATCGGTGTAACTTCCTTCGCTATACCGGTCGAAGGCGGGATAACAAATGTCGTGACTGCCGTTCCGGAGGAAAAAACGCAGCTCGGACTTACAGCTGACGAAGCGAAGAATATCCGCGTAAGATACAGCGTGCCGGAATTTGTTTACGCCGATATCGGAAAAGGCGAACAGCTCGGTTATGCCGATATTTACCTCGGACAGCAATTTCTGAAACGCGTGAAGCTGAACGCGGATGAAAGCGTTGAACGTGCTTCCCCGCTCGAAAGCTTATGGGACAGATTTATTATCACCTTTACAGGCTGAGCGCACAGTGAAAATGCGCAGAACGGACTATAAATGGAACCAATCAGAATACAGAAAATAATAGCCGACAGCGGTTACTGCTCACGAAGGAAAGCCGAGCAGCTCATATCCGACGGTCAGGTCAGATGCAACGGACACCCCGTAAAGCTCGGTGACAAGGCCGATCCACGCGATGACATCATCACCGTCTGCGGAGAAAAGATAAGCGCGGAGCCTGTGACTCTGCGCTACATAAAGCTGTACAAGCCGAGAGGATACGTCACGACGTTATCCGACGATCTCGGTAGAAAGAGCATCACCGAGCTGCTCGACGGGATCGACGAGCGCGTGTATCCTATCGGAAGACTTGACAGGGATTCCGAGGGACTGCTGCTGCTCACGAACGACGGCGAGCTTGCGAACAGCATAATGCACCCGAGAAAACACATTGCAAAAGTTTATCGCGTCACCGTACAGGAAAAGGTCTCCGAAACCGTGATAAACAAGCTTATGACCGGCGTTGAGATCGGTGAGAACGAATTCACCGCGCAGTGTGTGGTAACTGTTATCAATGAAGAAGAAGACCGCACAGTGCTCGAATTCACGATATATGAAGGCAAGAACCGCCAGATTCGCCGTATGTGCGACGCTGTAGGGCTTACTGTAAAGAGGCTCCGCAGAACGTCTGTAGGCGGCGTGAAGCTCGGTATGCTGCGTCCCGGTGCGTATGCAGATCTTACTGAAAGAGAGCTCCAGACGCTGAACACGGCGATCGGCAGATCGGTAAAGCGCTCTGCGCCTAAACGCAAAAAAGGAGACGGAAAAAAATGGTAACGATCCTCAGAGATCCGGAAATAGCGGACAAGCTCGTATATGTGATGAAGGAAGACGGAAGACGCGTCGGCGGTATTACCGCGAAGCTCACAGGCGACGGCGATCTTCTGATAACCGCTCTCGACAGCGAGCAGGAGCTCTATTACGACGGACTTGTGCGTTCTGTTCTCGCATACGCGAATATGCGCGGCATCGACAGAGCGATTTTTGATATAACCGACGAGCGCCAGCTTTACAGGCTGAAAGGCTTCGGATTCATTACGGATGACAGCAAAGTTCTGCCGAGCATAAGCGCATTCTTTGCTCAGGAATGTCCTTCTGACAGAAAATAAGGTGAACGATATGGGAAAAGAAAAAAAAGAACCGAAGATAACTATTAAGGACGAAGGGGCTGCTCCGCCCTCAACTATGGCGAAGGTAGCGAAATATGAGCTGCCTGCATGCGGATTTCTGTTCGTTCTTTCGATTTTGATTATTATATTTTTGGCGAAATGATGTTTTATAATATCAACTTTGCATCATAATAATGATAATCCCCCTCAGAGCAGCCACACGAAAACAAAACGTGTGAATGGTCTGAGGGGGTATTATTATGACGAATCCTCAGTAAGCGTCAAAACCCACGTCTACCTCAAAAATTAAAATGTACCCAATGTCAGGGATAACTATGATTGTTCGGTACAAGGATCCTCGTAACGCTGCCAAAATACTCACTCTACAAGATGTGCAAAAACGGCAGCT
>CAMVEM010000202.1 GCA_947166515.1 uncultured Clostridia bacterium
CTTAGTGAAAAGTCCTCCCCTCCCCTTTAGGGGAGGGGTCGGGGGTAGGGCTCCATAAATTATGATTTATGCTATCAAAACCATATAACATCATCAATACCTGCAGAAGGAGTGTCATAAATGCCGCTTAATATAATAAAAAGCAGCTCATACAGCGGAAAAGCTCCGCTCGTTTCATATATCGCGATAAACGGAGAACTCGCACGCGCAGTCTCGTACGGAGAGGATCACACCGCGATACGTCTCGGTTCTGCGTATGATCTTCACGGCACCGTTCAAAAGGTATCGTCATTCTTAAAAAATGCAGATTTTGAACTAAATGTGGATATAATCGTTCCGGACGGAGATATCACTATCGACGATCCCGACCTCAGCAAAGCGCTGCAATATGCGGACAGACCGATAGCATACGCACCGATGTCACTGGGACTGGCTAAAAATTCCGCGCCCATGGCGGGGATGACTATGGCTGCGGACTCAGCACCGAAAAGCTCCGCTCCCGCTCCCGAAAATAGAAAATTCAGCCTGTTCGGGAAAAAGACTTCCGCCGCCGGAAAACAACTGCACGAAGCTCCGCCGCCGGCAGCAGCCGCGATGTCCATGCCTGTAAAAATGAACGAGGAATTCCTCGACGACGCGGAAGACCGTGAGGAAGCCGCCCGCTGCGCCGTTCCTTCGGAGCTCAGCCTCGCCGTTACCGAGATAGACGAGAGCTTCACGGAAATGCTGCTCCGAAAGATAGACGAAAAAGGAATGTCTGACGCTCAGTGTTACAAAAAAGCCAACGTTGACCGCAAGCTTTTCTCAAAAATTCGAAGCGATATGCATTACCACCCGAAAAAAGTAACTGCGATCGCATTCGCTCTCGCGCTGGAACTTGATCTTTCCGAAACTGCGGAGCTTCTCCGCAAAGCCGGATTTGCGCTTTCACGCAGCAGCAAGTTTGACATAATAGTCGAGTACTATATTAAAAAAGGAAACTATGACGTTTTCGAGATAAACGAGGCTCTGTTCGCCTACGATCAATCGCTGATAGGAGCATGAGATATGCACCCGCCCCCAACCCCTCCCCAAAGAGGAGGGGCTATTTTTTATCTTTGGGGGACTTCGTCCCACGTTCCAAACAGGTGGGGTGTGGGGAGCTCTGCTCCCCACATAAAAAATAACCAGCCCACTCCCCGGGGAGGGGGCTGGTGGTGGGGCAAAATTTGTCGCCTGAAAAGCGACCTTTTCCCCCTTATAGTGTGGTAATATATAGTCACAGGGACAGAAAGTCCGACAAACCACAATTAAACTATACGGAGGAATCAACTATGAAAAAGATCATACCTGCTATCGAAAAAACAACAAAGAATAACGGCAACGGCATCACCGAACTTGTGTTCATCCTCGACAAGAGCGGCTCCATGAGCGGTCTCGAAGCGGACACTATCGGCGGATTCAACTCCATGATCGAAAAACAGCGCAAGGAACCCGGCAAGGCTTTCGTATCCACCGTGCTTTTCAGCGATCAGAGCACCGTTATCCACGACCGCGCAGATCTCGCCAATGTTCCGAAGCTCACTGACAAGGACTACTGCGTTAACGGCTGCACAGCGCTCCTCGACGCGATAGGCGACTCGATAAAGCATATCAGGAACATACACAAATATGCGCGCCCCGAAGATGTTCCCGAGCACACAATGTTCGTCATCACCACCGACGGAATGGAAAACGCAAGCCACCGCTACGACTATGACAAGATCAAAAAGATGATCGAAAAGCGCAAGGAAAAGAACGGCTGGGAATTCCTCTTCATCGGCGCGAACATAGACGCGATATCCGTTGCCGCGAAGGTCGGAATAAGCGCTGACAGAGCTGCAAATTACCGCGCAGACGGAATAGGCACCCAGAAGGTATTCGCCGCGATGTGCGCGCCTATGGCAAAGATGCGCAAAAATGAAGCTATCTGCGAAGACTGGGCAGAAGATCTCGAAGCAGACGTAAGAAACAGAAGATAAGACCGGTATGTTTTCACGCCCCCTCGTTAAACGAGGGGGCTTTTTTCGCTCCGGACTTTTGTATATCATATTTAGCCATTATTTACAAAAATCACTGTGTATTATGACCTTTTTTGAAATATTCACTTGCATTTCATTGTAAATCTTGTTATAATAACCATGTATCAGCACGTCCAGTGCTTTTATCCAATGCTTTGGATCTAAGGAGAGATAAAAATGGGCAAAAAACGTAAAACACTCAAACTAAGACTGACAATGCTTTCGGCAATACCCGTACTTTCCGCATGTCTCCTGCTGGTGTTTATCTATATAGTTATCAGCTACGGCAGATATATGAGTATGTACAAGGACGAAGGACTTGCATTGTCCGAAGCGTATTCCTCATCGATAGAACACACTATCGCATCTCTGTCTCAGCAGTTCGATGTTGTTGACAAGAACGAGGAGATCGTTGACGAGAGCGTGCTTCTCGAAACAAGAAAAGCACTTCTCGCGGAAGCTGCCAAAACAAGTACGTTCAAAGATTTCTCGATAGCATACTCTACCGGAAAGACCTACAGCGACACGGATATTTCAGAGCGTGAATACTTCAAGCAGGCAATGTCCACAAGGGGCGCATACGTTTCAAGTCCTGTTGTCCGCAAGACCGATCAGTCGATAACCATTATGATGGGAAAATATTTCACGGTAAACGGAAAGAACTATGTCGTTTACGGCGGTCTTGCCGCAGATACTTTCTCAGAGCTCATAAAAGAAGTTCATTATGAAGAAAACGGTATCGCATTCATAATGGACAAAGATGGTGTGATCGTCGGTACGAGCACAAACCTCGTTCCTCAGCTCACAGAACTGAAGGGTGACCACAATCTCGACAAGTCAATGACCACCGCCGCTGCCACGATGCTTGCCGGAACCAAAGGAAACATTACATTCACACTGAACAATGCAAAATACATAGCAGCATATACCAAGATAGACAGCGCTGAAGGCTGGTATGTCGTTACAGCTACCCCTGAGCAGCCTGTTATAACCAGCATTGTTACAGCCGCTCTTATGATCGTGGCAGTAGCAGTATTCGCTACCGTGCTCTCGATAATAATCACAAGCATACGCATAAAGAAAATAGCAGGTCCTGTCGCAGTTACCGCTGCTCGTATGCAGGCAATGGCAAACGGCGATGTTATGAGCCCCGCACAGGTGTTCAGGACCAACGACGAGATCGAGACCATGTCCGAAGCGGCAGAAGCCCTCGTCAAGAACATGAGCTCTATTATCACCGATCTCGCTCACGTTCTGGAAGCTGTTTCACAGGGTGACCTTACAGTAAAGACCGGCGTTGAATATCCCGGCGACTTCGTAAAGATAGAAAACTCGCTGAACGATATACTGAGTGCACTGAATGAGATCATGGCAGGCGTTGATAACAGCAGCGCGGAGGTACTCTCCGGCTCCAACCAGATGGCCGAAGGCTCTCAGGCTCTTGCAGACGGAACCACAAGACAGGCTTCCGCTATCGAAGAGATATCCGCTACACTTGCGGAAGTTTCCTCCCAGATCTCAACGACGGCGCAGAACGCTTCCGACGCCGGAAGACTTTCTCAGCAGACTCAGGACAAGGTCAACGAGCAGGATGCGGAGATACAGAACATGGTTTCCGCTATGAACGATATAAGCACCACCTCGAAGGAGATCGAGAAGATCATCAAGACTATCGAGGATATAGCATTCCAGACAAACATTCTCGCGCTGAACGCTGCCGTAGAGGCTGCGCGTGCGGGTGACGCGGGCAAGGGCTTCGCAGTAGTTGCGGACGAAGTAAGAAACCTCGCAAGCAAATCCGCAGAGGCGGCAAGCTCCACGACCGCACTTATCACAGCATCTATCGAAGCAGTCGGCAAGGGCAGCAAGATAGCGCTCGCTACTGCGGACTCGATGAAAGCGGTCAAGGATATGTCCACACAGACAGCCGAGCTCATCACGCAGATTGCTTCCGCAAGCGCAGAGCAGACCGAATCTATCCGCCAGATCACAAGCGGCGTAGAGCAGATATCTCAGGTAATACAGACAAACTCCGCAACCGCGGAAGAGACTGCCGCATCGTGCGAGGAGCTCTCCGGTCAGTCGAAGCTGCTCAAGGATCAGGTCGCAAGATTCAAGATAAATCAGCAGTAATTTTCACAGAAAAGCACAATGCTCCGGCACTGTGCTTTTTTGATGCGCTTAAAATAATATCATGCGTTCAGCACAGCAGTTCCTATCGTGAGATATGCCGCAAAGATCACCCACACGAGATACGGAATATTCAGAAGTGCGGCGCACCTGTCTGTTCTGCCGAACACGGCGATCATTGCCGCTACAAGCACAGCAAGTACCATAATGACGGCGACTGCTCCGCCGAACGATCTCAACCCGAAAAACACCGGGCTCCATAATACATTAACTGCGAGCTGAATAAAATAGAGTATAAGCGCGGATCGCTTGGCGATGCTGTCGCTGCGGTTTATCAGATATGCGGAAAATCCCATTGTCGCATACAGTAAAGCCCACACCACCGGAAACAGCCAGCCCGGCGGTGCAAGCGGCGGCTTAATCAGCGTATCATAGTATCCGGCGAAATTCCCGCCTGACAGCAGTGATGACAGAGCTCCGGCAAGCTCTGTGATTATCACGAACAGCAGCAGATCGGATATGTTTATTTTTTTCATAATGTTCCCCCTTTCCGGACAATACATAATATGCGGCTTGGACGGGAAAAATACCCTACCCCCTTCCCCTCCCCTAAAGTGGAGGGGCTATTTTTTCCTTTCCGTGGGGAGCAGAGGTCTGTCGGTCAGCCCTCTCTGGCACTTCGTGCCACCTCTCCCAGAGGGAGA
>CAMVEM010000203.1 GCA_947166515.1 uncultured Clostridia bacterium
CGAAAGATCGCAGTCGTCGGATATGTTGTAGTCTGCGCTCTCTTTCTTCCACAGCCGGTACTGTTCCTCCATTGTCGGAAGCCCCGTCCTGATCGTTATTATGTCGCCGTCTATCGTGTCGTCGGTAAGAGGCTCCTCGGTGACAGCGACGCACATTCCGTTCTCCTGCGCAAGTATGGCGGCAGCACGGCAGAATTCCTCGTGTGTGAACATTCCTCCGCATCTTACGACCGGCACGCTGTCAAGCAGGAACAGCTTAACCGAAAGCTCTCTCATTCTTTCACGCAGCGACTCTGTTCCGAGTGTCTCACGGTCGAGCACGAGCTCGGTATAAGCGATACCCGCGTTTGCGAATGCGCGTCTCACAGCGGTGCTGCGTCCGGTGCCGGATTCTCCGCACACCTGTATCATAGCCGGCGTGGTCTTTACCTCTGAAAGCGCCATGGATATCTGTTCAACGGCGGAATCGCAGACCGCGATATCACCGCCCGCGATATCGACGTTATTCTCCCGCACAAAACATTCGTCGGATATTTCACCCGTGGTAAGAAATGTGACGATGTCGCCCTTCATGGACATCGCCGAGCCGAACTTCGGGCGCACTCCGTCAAAAATGCGGGAAAGCGCACTGTCCTCCGAAAACAGCTCCGACGCCTCAAAAATGTCTCTCCTGCCTATAAAGAGTTCACAGCAGAGCTGCGGTGTAATGCAGCCGGAAGGCGCAGAGCCAAGCTCCGATATCACCGCCGAAAACGGTCTGCTCACAGCGGCGAGAAGTCCGAGCACAGCGACAAGGGATTCCATACCGCTCAGTTCGAGCGCGTTTATCAGCACCGCAAGCGGAGAGCCTTCGGACTTTTTTATACTTTCAAGTATCGCGGCAGTCTTATCCGGGCTGTATCCGGTTTCCGAAGCCTCGGAGATATATTCTCCGAGCGCCCGGAATATCGCTTTGTAATCATCAGTCATAGTTTTCACGTATCGGAGGAGAAACAGGAAAGAAATTCGTTCTTTAGCCACTTGCTCGGCCTTATACCGAATTCCTCGTCTATCAGCTCCGAGTATTCCTCATAGGTTTTTTTCGCCTTGTCCGGCTTTCCGAGCGCGAAATAACAAAGCAGCATATCGTGCATTATCCGCTCTGAATAAGGATCGAGCGAAAGCGCATTTTTCAGGAATCCGAGCTCTTTTTCACGGTTTCCGCTTTCACGGAAGTGCTCCGCAAGTTCGAGCGACGCTTCGATAAAACAGCGGTCATAGTATTCCTTCTTTTCATCTGCCCAGCGGCTGTCGATGCTTCCGAGGAATTTTCCCCAGTACGACGAGAGAACGCTCTCGTGTCTGAGCACACCGTTCCTGTCCTTTGCCGCGACCGCAGCGCAGACTTCAAGTATCGGTCTGTCCTCGTCCCTTATCTTTGACATATCAAGAAGATAGCATTTGTTCTTGTACATTATTATGTTTTCAAGCTCAAATGCGGAGAGCTCCTTGCGAAATCCGTATATTATGTTGTGGAGCATTGCCACAGCGTTGTTCGGAATATTTGACGGCCACAGCATATCGAGCATCTCATCGCGCGGGATAGGCTTTCCGCTGTTCTCGATCATGTAGGCGAAAAGCTCGGCTCCTTTTTTTGAGCCGCACTGGATCTCGGTATCATCGACTCTTACAGTGAATACGCCGAACCTGCTTACGGACATTCTCGCACCTGCGCCTCTGCTTTCGTCGGTTATCGCGTTCAGAACGTCAAGCTCCTTCTGATAAAGGAACGGGAGCTGAAGCGAGTTTTCTTTCAGATATCCGAGCGCAGAAAGAACGTTCGCGCTGTAGAGCTTCGTGTTCTTCTCATATCTGATGAGACCGTTGTAAAGCTTTCTGTAAACGCTGTATCTGTTCTCTCTTCCGAACATACTGTCGGCGGAGTTGTACGCCGACTCCATCTTCTCAAGATCGCCGCTGTAATAGTAATACTGAGCGAGAATACCGAGCACCTGCGGATCCTTCGGCAGACCGCCGGAGCAGATTATGTTCCCGCAGTATCCGACGAGCTCGAACTCTCCGTTATGAAGAAGTTTTTCTCCGTATGTGCCGAGGATCCGTTCCGCAGCTTTTACGTTTCCGTTCGCCTCGAAAAGCTTTACCGCTTCTGCAAATCTCTTTTCTCCGATGTAATGATCCGCGGCGCGCTCGGTGAGCTCACGCCTTCTTTCCGCGGATATCAGACCCGCGAACATATTTTTCAGCACCGGCGGCAACAGCGGAAGCTCGCCGGAGCTGTCGGCATACGGCAGACCGTATTTCATAAAGCCGCAGGCTCTCTCTCCCGCGTCGCGGAGCATAAGCACCTTTCGCGCAAGCTCTTCGTCGGGAGCGTCAAAAAGCGATGTGAGCGTGAGATATCCGGCAAGGTCTTCGTCAAGCCCGCCGATAATGTTTTCTTTTATGTATTCGGGAAGGAACGACCTCGCGCACGCGCGTGAAAGCTCCTCACCCGGCCGGATATTCCTGATTATCTGGACTGTTCCCATACACCAGCCGCCGGTATATGCATGAAGCCCGCTTACCCGGATATCGTTCATCTGCGTTTCATAAAGCTCCGCAAGACGCACCGTCTGTTCGCGTGTGAATGCGAGCTTATCTGCGGGGATAAGCTCCGCGCTCTTATCCATAAGGAACGGTAAAAGAGCCGTAGGCGGTCTTCTGCCGGCAAAAACGGAGGTGAACTCTCCGTGCGCCGATGACCCGGCGAGAAGTTCTATTATCCTCGCCGCTTCCCTGTCGGTTATGAGATCGGCATTATCCGCAAGAAAAACAAGCTTATCTTCGGAAAGATGAGCGGCGACCTTCTGAACGAGCCCGGATATTCTATCGTACGAAGCGTCTTTGCCTGCCATTGAAAGGAGTCCGGAAAGCACATATCCTACGCCGGATACGCTGTTGTCCTCGCTTCCGAAGGATACGCAGACGCATTTCATCTCAGCCGGGAGCTGTGACAGAAACGCCGTTTTTCCGGAACCCGCGCACGCGACAAGCACATTCAGCCCGTTTTTCAGCGTTATATTATCACGGCGCACGGATCTCTCCGGCGCCGCGAAAGTGTATTTTTGATCGTTAATGTACATTTTTCAGCCTATGTATCAGAATTCGGCGCCGAGCTCTTCGGCGATCTCCTTGATTGAAGCACCCGGATCAAGCTTCATAGCTGCAAGCATCTCGACCTTCTTATCTGAATTCCAGATATTGTTTGCACGCTTTATCATCAGCTTATTGAAACCGTCCATGAGCTGACCTTCGTTAGGATCAGTGTCACCTTCAAGCTTGGTCTCTGCCTTTGTTCCGTCAAACTCAACGCCAAGACGAGCAAGCGCGATCTTTTTCGCTTCCTTGTCACTGACAGAGGGATCTCTTCCCTCTGCCATGATCTTTGCAGCTTTCTGGTTCAGATATTCTGTAATATCCTGCTTCTTTTCTTTGCTCGCTTTACTTTGGCCGATCTTACCTGTGATTGTGCCGATACCCATACCAATATATTTGGCTGCCATAGATCCTATACCGGTACCGAAATTCGTCCACGCCCTTGCCATAAGGTTTCCGCCCGTACTGCTCAGTATGGACGATGCGATACCTCCGCCGAGGCTCGAAAGGTTTCCTAATAATCCAAAAGCATTCTTTGCAACATCACCGTAAGAAGTAAAAGCGTTTCTGTCGGCATTCTTTTTGGCGTACTTCATCGAAAGCTTGCGTGCCTTTGCCTCATTGCGCGCTTTTTTAGCTTCAATGAGATCCTTCTTCTGTTTATCGGTAAGTGCCTTACGACTATCGCCCTTTCCTCTTTCCTGCTCAATTGTCTGCCTGGTACTTTTAAGCGTTCTTTCAGATGCATCAAGGTCGAAGTTAGTATCGTCCATAAATCCCTGGGCTGCCTTGGAGGTCTGATTGTAAGATACTGCGTCCATTACCGAATTTACAGTATCGATACCGGAGCCCAGAGTACCTATTCCTGAACCCACAGCACCGGTAATATCTGTCGCCATTGTACTTGCACCCGCAAGTCCGGCTATTGTACCGCCCATGTTGGTTATAGAACCTGCCGTATTGACCAGACTCGATGCTAAACCCATTCCTGCCTTGCGCTTATTACGGGAACTGTTTCCTTTAGCGGCTCTGCTGGTTTTTCTGGCGTTTGAATAAACGCTGAGACCGTTCATTCCGAGGTCTATCATATTGCCTCCCAAAGCGAGCCAGGATCCTGCCTTATCACCTTTTTGAGCGCTATCATATGTTGCCTGCTCACCTTCGGTCATTCTATTATATTGTTCATCACTTACATCGCTGATATCCTCCAGGTTTTCTCTTTTACGGAAATCAGCAAGATTTCTGTCTGCATACGCTGTACCAAGATCGGTACCTATGCCGACAGAACCCAAAGTGTCTGACGCAATGTTTCCGACCCATTCGGTAGCTTCACTGTCGGCAAACTCCTCAAGCCCGCCCAAGAATCCTTTTTTCTGAGCTTTGAACTCATCAGCATTCGTATCGACATGATTCGGGCGTTTATCTGCGTCGGGCTGAGCAGTCCCTGCTCCGCCGGTGATCGCTGAAGCAGCACCACCTACAGTTCCTCCGGTAGGTCCTCCTGCAGGTCCTCCTGCAGGTCCTCCTGCTCCGCCCTGACCCCCGCTCGGCTGATTTCCGAACAGCTCCTGGTCTTCTTTCTCTTTTTCTGCTTTATGATCGTCAATATAACTCTTACGGATCTTTTCTTCTCTGGTGACAGGCGTAGTGGGTCCCGGCTGATTACCCGCAGGCTGATTACCCGCAGGCTGATTACCCGCAGGCTGATTACCCGCAGGCTGATTAC
>CAMVEM010000204.1 GCA_947166515.1 uncultured Clostridia bacterium
CGTCACTGGCGAGATAGATGATGTTCTCACTGTCACCAAGACAGCGGTATCATCGGATTACGTCCCCGGCGGGACAATAACCTACGCTGTGGCACTCGTAAACTCGGGAACATCCGACCTCACCGGCGTAACACTCACCGATGACCTCGGCGCGTACACCTATCAGACGCTTACGCTCGTTCCGCTTAACTATGTTGACGGTTCGGTTCAGTATTTTGCGGACGGTGTTTTACAGCCGGCTCCGACAGTCACATCGGGTAACACCCTCGTTATATCGGGAATAACCGTACCGGCTGACGGTGACGCGGTCATCATCTATCAGGCACAGGCGAACGAATACGCACCCGCCGCGACAGGCTCGTCTATCACAAATACAGTGACCGCGGCCGGTGCAGGTACCGAAATTACAGCGAGCGCGACCGTCCCCGCTGCGAACGCAGCTTTTCTAAGTATCGACAAGTCGCTTTCCCCGGCTTCGGTAAAGGCCTACGGTCTGATAAACTACACGTTTGTCATCAGCAACACCGGCAACACTGCGGAGAACACGGCGGTACTGAGCGACCTGTTCGATCCTGCTCTCACCGGAATCTCGGTAACGATCGGCGGTGCTCCCGCGGCTTCGGGAGATTACACCTACAGTGAGACAACCGGAGAGTTTGCAACAACTTCCGGCGCGATAGAAGTTCCCGCCGCGACATATTCGCGTGACGAAACTACCGGCGCTGTTACGGTGATACCGGGTACAGTTGAGATCACTGTATCGGGCTATATCTCATAAGTTATAAGAAAGCAGAAAAGTCCCCGTATCCCTGCGATACGGGGATGTTTTCTTTGTGAGGCTCCGCCCACACCCCACCTGTTTTGGGCGAAGCACCCACCTGAAGGGGCTTGGGGGTTTGGGTGACGAAGTCCCCAAAAGAGAAAAAAGCCCCCGCCATTGAGGGCGGGGGTTGGGGGTGGGTGAACCTATTATGCTTTGCCAGCGGAACCGAAGAGTTCCATTTTCTCCTTGACCTTAGCCTTGATAGCTTCAAAGCCGGGAGCGAGGAGCTTTCTGGGATCGAATCCCTTACCGATCTGATCCTTGCCCTCTTCGATGTACTTTCTTGTAGCTTCCTGGAATACGAGCTGGCACTCTGTATTAACGTTGATCTTAGCAACGCCGAGAGAGATCGCCTTCTTGATCTGGTCGTCCGGGATACCTGTGCCGCCGTGCAGAACGAGAGGCATATCGCCTACCTTAGCCTTGATAGCTTCGAGAGTTGTGAAGCTCAGTCCGGGCCAGTTGTCGGGATATTTACCGTGGATGTTACCGATACCCGCAGCAAGCATTGTAACGCCGAGATCAGCGATCTTCTTGCACTCTTCGGGATCAGCGCACTCGCCAGCGCCTACGACGCCGTCTTCTTCACCGCCTATAGCGCCGACTTCCGCTTCAAGAGAAAGTCCGAGCACATCACAGGTGTTTACGAGAGCCGTAGTCTTTGCGAAGTTCTCCTCGAACGGGAGATGAGAGCCGTCGAACATTATAGAAGAAAATCCCGCGTTGATGCAAGCCTTTGCGCCGTCAAAGCTGCCGTGGTCGAGGTGAAGAGCAACAGGAACGGTGATGCCGAGGCTGTCGATCATTCCCTTTGTCATTCCGACTACGGTCTTATAGCCGCACATATACTTGCCTGCGCCCTCGGAAACGCCGAGGATAACGGGAGAGTTGAGCTCCTGAGCTGTAAGAAGGATAGCCTTTGTCCATTCAAGGTTGTTGATGTTGAACTGACCAACGGCGTATTTGCCGTCACGAGCCTTGTTCAGCATATCTTTTGCGGATACTAACATAGTGGGGTACTTCCTTTCGTGAAATAATTTTACCTGTTTATTTTATCACATTTCGTCGGAAATTGCAATAGCATTAAGGATTTTATTTTTGAGATTTTTTTATAACAGCTCAGAATACGCAGTCCAGTGCGCTTGGAGCACACATGATCGGCATTTTGCTTGCTTCTTCGTACTTTCCTTCCTTGATGAGACGATCGCGTTCAAGATTGTTCATCATTGCCTTGTTCGAAAGCTCTCTCTGTACCTGTATCTTTTCGTTGAATCGCTTTGCATCATAATATATAAAGGCTATTCCGGCAGCCATAAGTCCGAGCGTCAGCGCCATTGTAAGCTGTTCCTTCTGCTTCTTTTCTTTTTCTTTCCGGATCATATCGTTTATCTCTTGTTCGGTCATCCACATTCCGTCATAATAACGCTGTTCTTTTACGACATTTCCGTCTTTGTCGAAAAGCTGGCAGCTTCCCACATATTTCCATGAATTCTTATCAGAAGGTTTCTGTAGATAGCAATATACATGATACCATCCCATACCTCCGTCGGTATAGTATTCCTCAACTTCATAACCGGAGCAGCAGTAAACTCCGTCATCGTTAGGCTTAAAATCAGAGAAAGAGTCAGCGTTCATTTTTTTGACTGTCATTTCGCACGACCTGCCAGCATCCTTATTGCGTAATACTTCTTCTCCGTAATATGTCTGCTCGGAAGACGAAAGCTTCACCTCGATACTGCTTCCGACCGCTTTTCCGTTGTCATCCCATTCGGCACAGTATTTTTCTACCTCTTCACCGGTCTCCGCAAGATAGTATATAACATAATATTTGCCGACGAGCTTGCCGTTCTGCCATGTTCCGTAAAGTTTTGCGTCAACTTTTCCAACTTTATCGTCCATATCATACTTGTAATATCCGTAATGATCTTTAGCGTATTCCTCAGTCTCAAACTGTCCGTTATACTCATCAATAAGATAGAACTCTTTCTCCTGGTCGTCGCAGTAATAGCTGTGCCACGCCGGTTTTCCCTCGAAATAACCATAACCGTTCGGTGCGCCGTTCCTGTCCACCGGCCCGTAGTATTTTCCCTTGAATTCAAATAACTTGGACCATGCGTTTCCGCCGTTATATCTGCGATCTATCTCATGTGCGGGAATACCTTTTTCGATACGGTCGATCCCGGTTTTTTCATTATAGTCGGCATAGGTAACGAGCGAACCGTCATTTGCCACAACTCCGAAGGCTTCCGGAAATTCGTCACGGTCAAAGCTGCGCCATACAAGACTGCTGTAATCGCTGAAATCTCCCTCAACAACATAATGTCCGCAGTTATTTGCATACTGGACATACATATCTCCCTTGCCGGAAGGACCGTTGTTGTTATACTCGCCCTTGTAGTAGATGTACGAGCCGTCGCCGTACGGTCTCAGAAGTTCAACGTTACCGCTGAGCTTGCCGTCTGACCATTCACCCTTGTAATATTCATCATCGCTTATTTTAAGCTCGCCAGTGCCTTCGGGACGGCCGTTCACCCAGTTTCCGGTATATTTGCCTTCTTTATCATTTATAGAGTAGGTCTCATCTGTTACCTGCGCTGCGCCAAAATTGTTGTTATTGCTGTTGTTCTCATTGCCGTGATCGTCATTGTCAACCGGGAAAATGTTGCTTTCTGCGCTTGTCTCACCGGCGGCAGCAGAAGTTTCGGCACCGGAAAACACATTATTCAGCCAGTTTCCGTTGTCTGAATTCTTTGAATTTTCACCCCCGCATGATGTCAGCGTTATCGATGCCGCAAGCATCAGAGCAATTGCTTTTGTCAGTTTATTCTTCATATTTGCTGTTCCTTTCACAATTAAAATATAAAAATTCCGGAAATATTATATCACACATTCCGACATAATACAAGATATATTCAGACTGTCAAATTTGTTTTCATAAACTTAATTTTCTTTTGTTTTCATAAACTTAAGGGTACCTCTAAAAACCGCTTTGAAAAGAGAAAATGAGATAGCTGCGTCGGATACAAGGAAAGCCGACGAAGCCGGGCTGGCGCCCGGTTAGGAGGTTTGACGCAGTAGACGGCGTGGATAGCTCTTTTTCTCTCAAATTGGGTTTTTAGAGGTTCCCTTAATTTTCTTTTGTTTTCATAAACTGAAAAATGTCCTTTTATGTCTGCATGGAATGTGTTAAAATGATAGTATAAGAATATTCGGACAGATATCTGTCCTCAGAAATACGGGAGAGAAACAATGAAAGAGAAAAAGAAAAGCTTCATTCTTTATGCGGATCAGGAAAAGCACATCTCGCTGATGACGGACGCGCAGGCAGGTCAGCTTTTAAAAGCGATCTATAAGTATGCGCAGTCGCAGGAAGCGCCCATACTCACCGACCCGTTCGTGATTATGGCATTCAGCTTTATCTCCGAACAAATGGACAGGGACGCGGAAAAATATGCCGAGATATGCGAGCGCAGAAGACTTGCAGGAAAAAAAGGCGGCAGACCTCCCCGTTCGGAAGAAGAAAAAGCAAATGGTTTTTCTGATAACCAAATTAAAGCAAAACAACCTGATAATGATAACGATAATGTAAATGAGACTGTAACTGTAAATGTTAATGGAAATGAAAATGTTACTGTTAATGAGAGTGAGAGTGAGAATGATAATGAATTACATAGTATGAGTAATAGCATGAACGGTGCTTACGCACCCGCCCGCGCGCCCTCAAAAAACAGAACGAGATCTGTTTTTGTTCCTCCGGATATAGAAGAAATAAATGCCTACTGCACCGAAACAGGTAAACCTATAGATGCGCAGGCATTCATAGATCATTATAAAAGCAACGGCTGGAAGATCGGACAAAACAGAATGAAAGACTGGAAAGCCGCCGTGCGTAAATGGAGAAAACGCGATGAGGACAACGGGAACATCTATTCCCCTGCCCTTTTGCCGAAT
>CAMVEM010000205.1 GCA_947166515.1 uncultured Clostridia bacterium
CTTTCCTTTCGCGCGGTTCTCCGTGATCTTGTTCCAGATGAAGTCGAGCACTATCAGCATACCGATTGTCTTTAACTGCTTTCCGAGGTCTTTTATATCAAAGGAAACGACCCTATTCGTGAGGTTTATGTTTGTCTTGTGTGCAAACACATTCAGATTACCCTTGATATACAACTCGAACGACAGCGCAAGTCCCTGTGCTTCCTTCTCCGGCTGCTTTTTAAGGTTCTCATAGAAGTCCATAAGAGTTGGCAGCTTGTTCTGATCGAAGTTCTGTAAATAATGTCCGTATGTCATTGTCAGACAGCGGTCTATGATACCGCGTTCCTTCGCGGATAATCCCTGCTTGCCGACAAGACACTCACAAAACGACAGAACAAAGTCTGATTTCATTACCAGCGGGGATTCATCATCGGAATAATCCTTTGACATATCCAACGGGTTTATATAGTTCTTGCTGCTCGGACCGACGTATATCGTCTGCCCGTTCAGTGCTGCGACAAGGTTTGTGTACTCTCTTTCAGGATCTATGATGATTATGTCATCGCCCGTCGCAAGAAAAACATTCAGCATTTCTCGCTTTGCCGCGAAAGACTTACCGGAGCCGGGGCTTCCGAGGATAAAACCGTTCGGATTCTTTAATGACAGACGGTTGAAGATTATCATATTATTCGACAATGCGTTCAGACCGTAGTACATTCCGTTTTCCTGCGAGATTTCCTTCGCCGAAAACGGCAGGAATACCGCCGTGCTTTCTGTTGTCATAGTCCTGCGAAGTTTGAGCGTACAGTTTCCAAGCGGCAGTACAGACTGCATACCCATTTCCTGCTGAAATTTCAGCGTAGAGACAGAACATATATGCTTTCTCACTACGCCCTCGATAGCTTCCGTGTTGTTCTCAAGCTCCTCATAATCCTTGCCGGTGACCATGATAATTATGTTATTAAGGAACATCTTCTGGTTCCTTGAGCGCAGATCGTCAAGCAGTTCCTCGGCTTCGACCAGCGAGTGTTTTAAATCCTCGTTGATTACATCCGATGTATAACCGGACTGTATAGCCTTTTTCTCCGCTTGCAGTTTATTGGCGCGCATTGATGTAAGCTGATGATTAACTATCTTTAACGCCTTGTAAGGGTCAACCGGGGCAATATTCACGGAAACCATGACATCGAGGTTTGTATTCGTTATATCTGTCAGCATGGTATCTTTCAGGCTCGCGGGCAAGTCCTTGATAAACATTGTCCGCGCGTACTTGTCGCCCCACATGAAATAGTCCTTCTTGAACTCAAAGTAATCGGGGCAGCAGTAAGCACGTTCGGAGCCGCGGATATAGTCGTTCTGATCGAAAGTAGGTATCTTCTCATCAACATTACGGAATATATCTTTCAGCATTACTATTCTCTCATTGGAGTTTAATGCTATAAGTGCCGACCCTATCTTTTTGAAAGCGTTGTAAAGGTCAATGTCGATAGTATTGAACTTTGCCCTTGCGCTTTCGAGATCAGCCGCCTGCACCGATACCGTCAGATACTTGTTTCTGATGATACCGTTCTGTCCCTGCTCCATCTTTTCGACGAGCATTTTGTTATACACATCAATGTAGTGATCGAAGCTGTCTCCCTTGTGTTTCAGCAGCACCATATCATCGAAATCCGCTTTGTTGACGCGGTTATTATGTACCGTGATCTGAATATCCACATTTGTATCGAAGCTGTTGAGCACGGAACAATAACCGAGGAAAATACCCTCCTGCTCCTCCTGCTTTGCAATAGCGTAGTTTACATCTTCAAATCTGTATGTCTTGCTGTACTTATTCTCGTCAACAAGGAAGATGTAATCATCACACACCCGGATATACGGCAGTGTTTTCTGTGTCGTTTTCGGCACAACACGCTTTTTCTTTATAGCCCTTTTCTTGGGCTTTTTCTTCTTGCCTCTATTGATTCTTGCCGCGTCACGCTCTTTTGCAGATAAGCTCTGATCGTCCGCGTCACCGGACTTTCTTTTCTTTTTATGCAGGAACGCCCCAGCCGCCGCAGCCGCGCCCACAGCACCGACCAACAGAAACGCAGCTCCGCCCACGGAATCACTACCCTCGGAAACAGTCATTTCACTTGTTGTTTCTGTAATTGCGGCAGTTTCCGTAGCCACTGTTGTTTCTGCTTCAGTTTCCGAAGAAACAGCCGTTGTCTCCGCAGTTGTCACAGATGTTGTTTCCGCGACTGTCGTTACAGCATAAGTCGTAGTATCTGTTATGCCTACTTCCGCTGAAACCGGCGGTACTGTTGTTTCTGCGCTTGTGCTCTCGACAACTTCGAGTTCGTGTTCCTCGGCGGCAGTTTTCTCTGCTTCTGAAAAAGATACTGCTTCCTCTCGTTCTGATACCGTGTATTCATCGTCCGTATGTACCTCCGTTGTTGTTCTTGTTCCGAAAAACGGAATTGTTTTTCCTGTCGTTGTGATCTCGGCGGGAGAGCTCTCAGGCTTTCCCGTCATCGTAAACGCTCCGACAGATGATGTAGTTATTATCTCCTTCATTCTTTCCTCCCTGCATTTCACACCTGTTTATCTTGCTTTTCTGAACTTCTTTATAAAGCGTTTATAAGCAGACTTATTCTCCTTCTGCTCTATCTCCGCTTTAAGCTCCTCGGCTAAATAAGCCTTGCGAAGTTCCATGAACACAGGCTCGTATGAATATATCCTCTTTTGCGGCGAGAAATAGTGATAGAAGAACTCAACCGCAAACTGTTCAAAAAACATATCGTTATACTTGAAGAAACCCGCAAGCATAAGCGGTGCCGCGATCAGTATGACCAGCCACGAAACGATCTCCTGCGGTATGAAGTTCCTTCCGAAAATGTACAGCGGAACACATACAAGGAGCGCAATACCCGCGCACAAGCACTGGCGCAGCGTCAGACCGAAGAACAGCTTTTCACGATAGTTTTTTATCTCTTTCGGTATGCGTATCTCAATCATATTTATTCATTCCCCCATTCCTCTCCTTCATGGAGCTTTTCGTACTTTGCGACTGTCCTCGATATACTGAAACCGCTATATACGCCAACACCCAGCATACCGAGGAATATTAAACCTAATGCCATCGGGATCACCCCCTGTCAATTCATTTAAGTCTCAGCACGTATGATTCCGCTTCGGGATTGTATGCAACGCGGACATCCGGCTCAAACCTCATGATCTCTCTAAGCTGTTCAAGGCTGAAAATATATGCCGTATGCCCATTGCGTATTTCCGAAAGCGTATTGTTTATGAACAAAACGAAGTAATAATCAACAGGCGGGAGCTTATCGTCATAAGGTATCTTGCTCTTGACAGGACGGCGTCTGAGCTTCTTTTCCTTGCTCGGTACTACCGTTTCTTTCAGAGTATCGACCATGTTTTCCATGAAGCCCCACATATCGCCCGGCAAAAACTCGATACAGGTGAAATATCTCTTACACTTGTTTACGCACTGTGAGCAGTCATGCTCAATTTTGGATTTCATAAGATCGTTATGTAAATTCATTTTTTTATTACCTCCGTTTTGTGTTTGTAGTCTCTTTGCGGTTATGTATTATGTTCTGCTACCTGCTGTGAAAACGCCTTATCATTGACGTAATCATCAACCGCGAGCTGCTCATAGCCGCCTTTTCTGCGAGTTATAGCACATATAGTTAATACCGCACCGGTTACTATTGCGGCTACGCCTGCTGCCGCAATCGAAATTGTTATTATCTTTCTCATTTTTTCAACCTCCTGAGGTCCATTCTATGATCTTGTATATCGTATATCCGAGCCCCATCAGCCCGCTGATTATAAAGGTGAGAGGGTAAAGATCTTCCTGTGTTATTTTCATAGGCACACCCCTCTCGCTATGCGCCTACCGCTTGTCTTGCCCATTGTCCGCTCTTTGCCACACCGAGCGCCAGCGCCAATGCTGTTATCGTAATTCCCATGCTGTCCGTACCACCGAGCAGGTCAGCTACCTGTGAAAATGCGTAGAACATAACTACTACCACAAGTCCCTGTATGCAGACCGCCGCATAGCTCTTTACGAAAGCCTTAGCGCTGTCATGCCAGCCTTCCGCCGCAAATGTCGCAAGTGGTATCGGAGATATGACGGTATATACGATTATCTCAAACAGCCTGCCGATCAGTATCAGGTTTATTACCCAGCACGCGCCGAGTAAGATAAAGTATGTCGGCATTGTTTCGATATACTTGAACAGATAATTCAAATTCAGGAATCCAGCATCGGCAGGCTGCTGAATAATAGCGTCCACCGAGAATTGTGACAAGAATCCGTAATTGTCTTGCGTTAGGTTTGTGGCTATCTGATTAAAGCCGTTATATATAATACCCATAATACCGCGGGCATTTTCTACTATTACCTTCGCCATGACAAACTTAAAAACGAGCTTGAATACCTGTTCGTAACTCTGTATTTTCAGCAGCATTGCTTCATTGCAAAGCTCGATGAAAAAGAACATTGTGACAAGGACTAACGCTACTCCCTCGATAGCAGACATTGCGTTATCAATTACCCTTATGCTGCTGTCAAAAGGTGATATGGTAAGAGCTTTAACAGCATTGTAAAATGTGAAGTTAATGGTATCGAGCCACGCTCTCACCCATTCTTCCACCGTTGCCCACTCTATCAATTCTCGTCAGCTCCTTTCGTAAAGCATCCGCCGGGACTAAGCTTCCGCAGAGGCTTGTCCGAACAGGAAAGGCATCAACCCTTGAACATATCGTATGCCTTAGCAA
>CAMVEM010000206.1 GCA_947166515.1 uncultured Clostridia bacterium
GGAGCTCTGCTCCCCACATATAGGAATAATTCCCCCCTCCCCTTCAGGGGAGGGGCCGGGGGTAGGGCTCTGCAAATTATGATTTATCGGTGCACAACTTTTTCTATATGTAATATGCCAGATAAGTAAAATATCGCACAGAAGATAGCTTCCGTGCGATATTTTTGCGGTTTATGCCGCTGGCGGAGAAGGAGGGATTCGAACCCTCGAACCGCTTTTGACGGTTACGCGATTTCCAATCGCGCGCGCTCGACCAGCTACGCGACTTCTCCATAACGGGTTTACCTTCAATATACCTTGATATTTTATCACAAACATTCGCATTTGTCAATACCCGGAAGCAAATTTTTTAATTTTGTCTTGATTAACAGTATTTGTTATAACTTTCCGTTCCGATTTGTATGATATTCAGCAATTGTCCGGATCAATGCCGGAGAAAGGCGCTTTTTTCACAAAAACGGTTGACTCCATTGTATCAAAGTGATATAATTATTATGTATAGTCATTGACCCGGTGACATTTACGGGCTGTGAACGACGGAATATCACACACAAAGGGAGATGTCCGACAATGATGACTTTTAAGATAATGATATGTGCCGAGCTTAAGGATGAAAAGCTTGTCAGTGCGCTTAAAGCTGCGACGGAGCCGCCTCAGATAGAGCTTGAATTTTCCGATAAAACGGACGGAAGCATGACCGAATTCCCGGAAGACCGCGGCACACACGTCATTACCGATGATATAGAAAGAATACATCAGCTCAGCAAACTTGCCCGCCATAACCTGAGACTCATTTTCGTAGGCGACGCAAAGCTTACGGATGAGCTTGACGACGTATGGAACACGAGCGATCCGGAAGAAGTAAAAGCGCGCTTCGAACGCCTCCTGAAAAGGACCGAAAACGAGATGAACGCGTGGTTCTACGAACAGACGCTGTACACAACGATAGACAGCGTACCGGATATGCTGTGGTTCAAACGGCTGGACGGCATACATACCATGGTCAACAAGGCGTTCACAGAGGTCGTGCATAAAAAGCGCGAGGACATAATCGGACGCGATCATTTCTATATCTGGGATGCTCCCAGACCCGCCGAAGGCAATGAATTCGCCTGCGCGGAATCGGAAGAGACCGCGATCAGCACAGGAAAGATGTATGTCTGCGACGAGCCTGTGAAAACACGCGAAGGTATGAAACAGCTCACGACTTATAAGACCCCGATCTACGATATGTTCGGAAATGTTTTCGGTACCGTCGGAGTCGGACATGACGTCACCAATTTCTCAAACCTCGGCATAGAGCTGTCCATACTTGTCGAAAATCTGCCGTTCCCGATGATAATATTCACCGCCGATATGAAGGTGGTGCGCATGAACGAAGCGTTTATGGAGATCGCCGAGATAACGAAGGACGAGATAGCGGATTTCGACTATAAAGCCTGGAGCGATTTCAACCTTACTCCTGTCGGCGATAAAAAATGCGACGAAAAGAAGCATCTCACAACGCAGGAATTCACAATGTTCCGTCAGAACAAAACGTGGTCGTATATCATAAACCTGCAGGAAGTAAGAGATTTCTTCAACAACATATCCGGATATTTCATAATCATAGAAGATATAACCTTCCGCCGCGCGTATGAGGAATCAATACTCAAGGCTGCAAACACGGATATGCTGACCGGAATGTACAACAGGCGCTATTTCTACAATTATCTCACCGACCATTCGTACACCAAGATGACGCTCTTTTATATGGACCTTGACCGCTTCAAATATGTCAACGACAATTATGGCCATGCAAAGGGAGACGAGGTGCTGATAAAAACCGCGAATGCTATAAGAACGCTGTTCCCGAACAGTGTTTCCGCGCGTCTCGGCGGAGATGAATTCGCTCTCGTCATGGAGGGCATACTCGACGAAAAAACGGTCGAAGAATACCGCACAGTGCTCGAAAGAACAATACAGCGCATATTCATCGCCGACGGTATCCCTGTCACGATGAGCGTCGGTATCGCCACACATTCCGGCGAAAATATGGACGTTGACAAATTCATGCATATGGGCGATAAAGAAATGTACGCCGCCAAGCAGATTCGCTATTCCGGCGAACCGGATAACAGATAATAAAAAGAAAGGTAAAGACAGAATTGAACATCAAACCACAGAAAGGTATGCAGGAATACCTGCCGGAAGCCGCAGCACAGCGCGACAGACTCATGTCGCTGATACTTGACACATACACGAAATGCGGGTTCACAAGAATATACACTCCCGCGGTAGAAAGCGCGGAAAACCTCGACAAGAGCGACGGAGGAGATAACCTCAACCTGATATTCAAGATCCTAAAGCGCGGAGATAAGCTCGCCGCAGCGCTTGAACAGACCCCCGTCGATGAAAAGGAGCTCTGCGACCTCGGCCTCAGATATGATCTGACGCTCCCGCTTTCAAGATATTATGCCAACAACCGCAATTCCCTTCCCAATCCGTTCAAATGCATACAGATAGACAAGGTATATCGCGCGGAACGTCCCCAGAGAGGAAGACTCCGCGAGTTTGTACAGTGCGACATTGATATTCTCGGCTCTGACTCGGTGTGTTCGGAGATAGAGCTTATTTCCGTCACCGCCAAGGCTCTCGGAAGAATAGGCATCGGAAAGTTCTTCGTAAGAGTAAACGACCGCAGGATACTTCGCGATTCGCTCAGAACCATGGGATTCCCGGAGGACGCGCTCGATACAGTCTCCGTAACGTTCGACAAACTCGACAAGATTGGCGCTGACGGCGTTGCAGCCGAACTGAACGAAAAGCAGATGCCCGCTTCCGCGGTAGAAAAGCTGAGCGAGCTTCTCGCTAACGGGAGCATCACGCTTGACGACATGGAGAAATACTGCTCGGAGGACGCAAAGCCGATACTTTCGCAGCTGAGATATGTAATAGAGACCGCGGACAAGCTTTCCGGCGATTATTCGGTAATATATGACCCGTCGCTCGTCAGAGGCCAGGGATATTATACCGGAACAGTGTTCGAGGTGGCAAGCGAGAAGTTCGGCGGAACGATAGCCGGCGGCGGAAGATATGACGGCCTTATCGGACGCTTCACGGGTGAAAATATCCCGGCAGTAGGATTCTCGATAGGTTTTGAGAGAATATTCTCAATAGTCTCTGAGAACAATATTACTCTCGCCGGAGACCGTCCCAAAACAGCGATACTTTATAAAGAAGAGGACATACTTGCCGCGATAGCAAAGTCTGCGGAGCTTGAAGAGAACTCAGACGTTACGCTTGTGCTTGTTCCCAACCCCAAGAAGGTCGATAAGATCTATTCAAGAGTGAAGAACAGCGGATACACAGAGATAATAAAAATGATATAACGGCAGTTTTCGCGCATGGCCGGTCGCCATAATGCCGGAAATAACGCTTGACATTCTGTTCTGAGTATATCAGGCAAAGGAGGGAAAAACGTGATCTGCCAGCGATGCGGGAGCATGCTCAGTGATATGTCGGCGTACTGCAGCTTTTGCGGCGCTAAGCTCCCAAACGGCCAGAATTATCTGGCATATATCGGAGAAAAGATCAAAGACGACTCTTATCCGCTTGCTCTCCCCGTAAACTCGATACTTGCCGGTCAGTATGTTATAAAGAAAGTTCTCGGCCAGGGAGGATTCGGCATAACCTACCGCGCTATAGATCACAGGACCGGAGGGTGGGTCGCCGTTAAAGAGTTTTTCCCTGATACGCTTGCATACAGAAGCGGCTCAACAGTCATTTCCTATTCCGGCGAACGCACAGACGATTTTGAATACGGCAAGAATGGTTTTCTCCAGGAAGCTCAGACTCTTGCGGCATTCATGAATAACGAAAACATAGTTCACATACACTGCTATTTTGAAGAAAATGATACCGCTTATTTCGCCATGGATTATGTTGACGGCATAAGCTTCGACAAATATCTAAAAGAGCGCGGCGGAACGATATCGTTCGTTGAGGCTGAAAGAATACTTATCCCTGTTATGGACGCTCTTGACGCAGTCCACAGCAAGGGGATGATCCACCGGGATGTCACTCCGGACAATATTTACATAACCGGAAGCGGCGTGGTAAAGCTCCTTGATTTCGGGTCCGCAAGATACAGCCTCGGCGACAAAAGCCGAAGCCTTGACATCATATTAAAACATGGTTTCGCTCCGAAAGAGCAATATACGAGACACGGAAAACAAGGTCCTTTCACCGATATCTACAGTCTTGGCGCCACGTTTTATTATGCGATAACCGGAAGACGCCCGCCGGATTCTGTGGACAGGCTTGACGAGGACACGCTTATCCCGCCCAGCAAGCTTGGCGTACAGATAACTCATTATGAAGAAAAAGCGATCCTTCAGGCAATGAGCGTTCAGCCGCAGGAACGATTCAGAACCATGGCGGAATTCAAAAAGGTCATGCTGAGCGATAAGGCGCTCAACTGTGCTGACAATAACAATTCGGCTCCTCGGCGCAGAAAAAGGTGGCGCCTGTTTTCCCGCGAAGACGATCATCAGGAAGCAGCCGCTCCTGCTGTTATGGCATCAGACAACTGGATATGCCAATACTGCGGTACAGAGAATCCGAGATTGTCCGTATATTGCAAAGGCTGCGGAAAATACAAATAAAGTGTCCTCAACAACGCCGATTAGCGTTATTATGGACACTTTTTCATTAACCTACAAATCATAATTTGCAGAGCCCTACCCCCGGCCCCTCCCCTAAAGGGGAGGGG
>CAMVEM010000207.1 GCA_947166515.1 uncultured Clostridia bacterium
ATCCGTATTCAAGAAACTCCTTTTTTGCGGCTTCGATTATTCTTTTGTGGCTTTCGGTCTTGTCTCTTGACATCGGTTTTCACCTCCCCAAAAACAGTTTGCTTTCCGATAATGCAAAATGAACAATGTTCATCAATATATAAATATACACTGTTCATTTAAATTTGTCAAGGGTTTTTTGTTAAATTTTCAGAAAAAATAAAATAGAAGCAAGTTCTGTTCAGCATCTCAGTCCTCTTAACTGAACATTGTCGTACTAACACTGTTCTTTTATGTTGCAGCGATAAAGCTGAAATGATGCGAGAAGAACAAACAATAGTTATCTGTAAAATATGAAAACCATACAGAAATAATTTCAGAAAGCCGTTCATTTTTAGATGGCTTTTCTAATGTAAATATCTTGAAATCAAATTCATCATGTGCTATAATATAGCTTAGAGTTTGCGGCTGCTAACTGCTTTATCAGGAGGTATCTTTATGTCAGCGGTGGAATTCAGGGATGTCGTAAAAATATACGGCAAAGGTGAAGGAAAACAGGTCGCGGTAGATCATGTGAGCTTTGCCATAGAAAAAGGCGAATTTGTTGTAATACTGGGTCAATCGGGCGCGGGAAAATCAACTGTGCTTAATATGCTGGGAGGTATGGATGTTCCGACAGAAGGCAAGGTTTTTGTTGACGGTAAGGAAATATCATCGTATAATGACAGACAGCTTTCGGAGTATCGGGCAAATACGATCGGTTTCATATTTCAGTTTTACAATCTTATTCCGGGACTGACCGCGTATGAGAATGTGGCTCTTGTAAAGGATATAAAGAAGAGTGCTCTCAACCCCGATGAAATGCTTGAACGCGTGGGGCTTGCCGATCAAAAGAAAAAATTTCCGACACAAAAGTCGGGCGGACAGCAGCAGAGAGTATCGATCGCACGAGCGCTTGCAAAGGATCCTAAGATCATACTCGGTGATGAACCAACGGGTGCGCTCGATTCGGAAACAGGAAAGCTTGTCATTGATATGTTGCAAAAGCTGTCAACCGAACACGGAAATACAGTAATTCTTGTTACCCATAATGCGGATATAGCAAAATGTGCAAACCGTATCATTCACATGAGAAATGGAAGAATAAAGTCGGTTAAGACCAATGATAATCCGCTGTCTGTGAACGACATCGAATGGTGAGGTGACAGCAATGCTGAGACGTAAGATGATCCGTGACATTAAAGCAAATTTTGCACAGTTCTTTTCGATCATGCTTTTGTCACTGATCGCCATGTGGTGCTATACAGGATTTCAAGCTAATGTTATCGGCGGTAATAAGGCGAGAAACGATTTTGAAAACAGTTCCAATTTTGCTGACGGCTGGATATACGGCGCGGATTTCAGCGCAGAACAGGCAGAAAAAATTGCAGATATCAGCGGCATCAAAGATGTTCAGCGGCGGGCAGAGGTTCTCGGAAAATCTGATGAAAAATACAACACAGCAGAGATGTACTGTTATTTTCAGACCGGTACAGATGTTACGATACCCCGCACTACTGACGGTGCCGATTTCGACGCAGACGACGTAAACGGACTATGGCTTTTCGACAGATTTGCAGAAGCGTGGGATATAAAAGTCGGAGACAAATTCGCGGTCCATGTAATGGGACTCGACATCGAGAAAGAGGTCAGGGGTCTTATCATTACTCCCGAATATGAATTTGCCTGCGCCTCGACCGACACGGATACTGATTTTCATAATATCGGATTTGCCTATTTTTCGCAGAAAGTCCTGCCCGAAGAACTGCGTATCAATAACGAGATCATATTCACATGTGACGGGAAGGCACTCGGATATGAGGAAGATATTGCAAAAGCTCTCGATGACAACTACGCATATTTTGCCGACAGAAACAGTATCCGCGGCTGGTATCAGCTCTCGGATGAGCTTGCACAGCACGACAGCTTTTCGTATATCTTTTCATTTGTCTTTGTAGCCATAGCGCTCCTGGTTATCATTACTACCATGAAACGAATGATAGCACAGCAGAGGACGCAGATAGGAACACTTAACGCACTTGGTATGAAGAAACGAAAGATAATGTTCCATTATCTCGGCTATAGTTTTGTACTGTCGGTCATTGGCTGTACTCTTGGTATTATTCTTGGCTTGCTGACGTTTGGCAGACTTATGGTCAATATGTTCGGTCAGTTTTACACGCTTCCGGACTGGCAGCCGGGATTCAGCTACAAGAGTATCATAGTTGCGGCTGTACTGATCCTTATTTGCACGGGTACTTCCTATTTCAGCTGCAAACAGATATTGAAAATACACCCGTCGGAAGCTCTCAGACCTGCGGCGGCGAAAACCGCAAAGCCCTGTGTTTTTGAGAAACTTCCGTTCTGGAACAAGTTAAGTTTTAACGCAAGGTATAATCTCCGCGATATTTCCCGTTCAAAAATGCGGGCGTTTATGGGCATTTTCGGCACCTGCATGGGTATGATGATCATGGAGCTTGGTCTTGGAGCTTATGATACGGTCGATTATGTCCGTGACTGGTATTTTCATGACATCCAGAATTATGAGTATCAGATCATTCTCAAGGACGGATGTACTATCAGACAGGCAGAGGAACTGAAAGATGAGACAGACGGCGAACTGATCGCAATGGAGGCGGTATCAGTCGCGGCAAAGGATCACCCGACATCCGACGGGATCATAAGCTGTAAATTAGCGGTCACAGAAGGAGAGCAGCTTTACTGCGTATCTGACACACAGCTTAATACGACCCCCATCCCGAAAGGCACGGTCGCGCTTACAATGAAACAGGCGAAAAAGCTCGGATTGTCTGAGGGTGACACGGTTTTCTGGAAAACAGCAACAGGCAGTAAATGGAACGAAAGCAGGATCGGACTGATCTCACGTCACCCGAATATAACCGGTATCACAATGCTTCGTGAGGATTATGAAGCCGCGGATATGACGTTCAGACCGGTCATGCTGGTATCAAAAAACAACTGTGAAAATGTTGCCGGCAAGGACTGCGTTTCCGCTGTTCACAGCATGAAAGATCTGATAGAAGCCTTTGACAGAATGATGGAGGTCATGAATCTGCTTGTATATTTCATGGTAATATTCTCTGTCCTGCTGATCGTTATAGTTCTTTATAATTCGGGAAATCTGTCATTCAATGAACGCGAGAAGGAATTTGCCACATTAAAGGTCCTCGGCTTTAAAAGCGGTGCTATACGCCGGCTTCTCTCAACACAAAATCTATGACTGTCTATGATCGGTATGATATGCGGACTGCCTCTCGGTCTTGTACCGCTGCAGGCTATGATGGACTCAAACGGTGACGCGGTTGACTGGCCGTGCTATATATCGCCTTTGACGTACATTGTTTCTGCAATATTCGTAATGACTGTTTCCGTGCTTGTAAGCTTCCTGTTCTCACGCAGAATAAAGAGAATTGATATGGTCGAAGTGCTTAAAGGTATGGAATAAAATAAGTCGCATCATGGAAGGCTTCGTGATAAATATGATAAAACAAGCCGGTACTGTTCAGGCACCGGCTTGTTTACTTACTTTCTGTAAAAAACGAAATCGCACTTCTCTCCGCCCGTGCCGAGTGTCTGCGTGCGGGTAAAGCCAATCTTGTCAAGGCCGCCGTAAGTGTAATTGTCGCATTCGCAGAAAAATCGGCAGACCTCGGGATAGCCGCATTCCACGCAGGTATCGTACCACAGGCATTTGTGGATATCCGTATAAAAACGGTCTTTTTCTTTCCGGTTTTCACATTCCCAGAAGTCACTCTTTCGTGTGATACTTGTGAACGCATTCCTGAATATCTTCCAGAAACCGGGAATTTTCTCCGCTTTCGCGTAGGTTTTGTGCATTGCGGGACCGGCGACGTTCCGGACGTAGTCATCAAATGCCGGAATCGGGTCATATCCGTTTTCTTTCAGCACGGCATATACGGCTATCCTCGGCACTATCGCCTCTCTCATCATTTTCAGACGCGAATCCGATGTCTCTTTTGTCGCGGCAAGCCAGCCGTCATTTTTTTGTTTTGCGGCAGCAAGTAATTCTGCGCTCTTATGGGTTCCGACAGCTTTTGCAAGCACGGTTTCCATGTTGCACCATGTTTTGTTTTCTTTTTTAGTCAACCTGTTTCACTCCCCATTCTTCGATTGTTCTCAGTATTGTTTCAAGCGCTTCTTCGCGTGCTTTCCGGCATTCTTCGGGGTGTTTCTTCTCCTGCGGGAGCAGGTTATTGTTTATCGGGAAATACCCGAGATTGTGACTGCCGTCCTCGAAGTTTATGTGCTTGTATGAATGTTTAAAATCAAAACGCTCAAGTCTCGACATCAGCAGCTCCGCGTCCCTTTTTGCGGGAACGGATTCGTCATTTGTCGACGTCAGAAACAGTATGTCGCCGCAGATCTTTTCGACAGGTATCTCGTTTTCTGCACTGCCTCTTTTCTCCCACTCGTCAAAAAAATACAGCAGCCGGATATTGTGTTCTTTCAGACAACGCTTCAAAAATGCGCCGAATACGCCCTTGTTCGGGACACAGGGAAAGTCGCTGCCGTCAAGCGAGACCATAGCCTTGCAGGGGGACAGCCGCTTACCGCCGCTGCCTTGCATGATATGACCGAATGATGACGCGGCAATAACAAGCGAAATGTCCGGCACAACACTTGCGGCAAGAAGCGCCATTCCCGCGCCTTTTGAATTGCCGTAAATGCCGAAGCGCCTGAACC
>CAMVEM010000208.1 GCA_947166515.1 uncultured Clostridia bacterium
TATAGCACTAAAAGGAATTATTATTCGACACCATGTCCTGGTGCTTGATCTAACATCGAAGTTACGCTTAAATTCAAGATTTCATGATGAAAAAACAAGTATTCTATACCCCATATTACCTTTTTTTTGAGTTAATAAAAGCACTTTTTTAGGATTTACATATTGGATAACGTGTGATAGAATATAGGGAACCTCTAAAAACCCAATTTGAGAGAAAAAGAGCTATCCACGCCGTCTACTGCGTCAAACCTCCTAACCGGGCGCCAGCCCGGCTTCGTCGGCTTTCCTTGTATCCGACGCAGCTATCTCATTTTCTCTTTTCAAAGCGGTTTTTAGAGGTACCCTATAAGCAGATACAAAAACGTACTCCGACTCAAAATCGGAAATAATACTTCAATTTAAAATCGGTGTTTAATTACGCGATCAATATGGATATGATCAAAGACAATCCGTGTACCCGCGTGAAAGTTCCGAAGGGCGAGAAAAAAGAGAAAGAGATGTACACTATCGAGGAAGTGCAGCACCTTTTCGAGCTTTTGGAGACAGCACCGCTCGTCTATCGCACTTTTATAATACTTGCAGTTTACAGCGGATTCCGTCGCGGAGAGATGTGCGGTCTGGAATGGAGCGATATTGACTGGGAACACAATGTTATCAGCATCAAACGTACCGCAAACTATTCTCCGCTTTACGGCAGCTACACCGACACGACCAAGACGAGACGCTCCGAGCGTTCGTCCAAGCTCTCACCTGTGGTGATGAACCTGTTGCGGCAGCTGAAAGACGAGCAGGAATATCACAAGGAGATGTGCGGCAGTAAGTGGCAGGACACCAACAGGGTATTCGTTCACGATGACGGTGCTCCGCTTCACATCAACCGTCCGTACAGATGGCTGAAAGACTTCTGCAGAAAGAACAATATCCGGTTCTGTGACATTCATTCCCTACGTCATATCAACAATATGAAAACATCTTTATTAAAAATCCGCTTAAAATCACATATCTCCCCACAAAAACAGCACCATGTAACAAAACAAACTTGGTGTTGTTTATTTATATAATGAATCTTTCGGTCGGGGGTTCGAGTCCGTTCACCAGCTCCACTACTTCTTGTTCGTGAAGTCGCTTGCAGAGCGGCTTCACGGCTTTTCTTTTTCTGTGCCAGACACCGTTTTGTCCATTATTTGACCATTGTTGAGGAAAAAAGTCCATTTTTGCTGTTTTGACTTGTTCTAACTTGCTATATCTTTACTACTGCTTTTATTGTCTATATTTCGATACAAATTTGGTATTACACAGTTGCCAAGAATGTCGGTCAGGTACGGAACTAAGGCAATGATCTGATGAAAAAGCAAGGCATAGCAAAAGGCGCACCATAACGATGCGCCTTTCTTTGAATACAGATCAAAAGTCAGATAATCATAGGTTCCGCGGAAACAACGACCGTATCCGGTACAGCATTCTTACCGCATACACATACAGAATAGTCTTCCTTTTCCCACGCTGTGAAATGCAGCGTTTTTTCGTTGTAACGAACTGTGCCGCCGGAATAGTCTATATCTGGATCAGCCTCGTCAAACAGAGGAAGTCCTATACCTTCTTCCTTTGCAAACGCCTCTCGTATCGTCCATATCCTGTAAAAGCAGGAAACCGGATCAGCGGCTCTGCCAAGCATTTCCCGCTCTACGGGAGTGAATGTGTCGGAAAGCTCCCGCCATTCGACAGGTATATGCTGTTCAATATCTATTCCGACAGGCGAATTGCTGACTGCAATAACGACAAGATGTCCTGAATGAGATATGCTGAAATGAAAGTCTTTTGCTCCGCCGATATACGGCTTTCCGTATTCCGTGAGAAGTATCTTGGGGGCAGACATACCAAGTCTCTCCGCAGCGAAAGTCCGTATCATGCGTCGCCCTGTGATAAACCGCAGCCTGTCGTCCTCGCGGAGAAAGCGCTCCGCTTTTTCCCGTTCGGCAGGAGAAAGACCCGTATATAAGGTGCGGCACATCTCATTTGTCAGGCGTATATCCGAAAAAAAGACTTCAATATTTTTGCTTGCCATATCAACCGCTGCCTTTAATGGACAGACAAAGCATCGTTATATCGTCCGCCTGAGGAGCTCCGCCGGCAAATTGTGCAACAGAGTCGGAGACCTTACGGCATACTGTCCCGCATATATCTTCTTCATTGGGCGATATACCGTTCAGAGCCGCGATAAGACGCTTTTCTCCGTAGAAACCGCTGTTCGTGTCTGTTGCTTCGGTCACACCGTCGGTATAAAGGTAAAGAATATCTCCCTTACGCAGCTTTAAGCTCTGTGTCTGATATTCCGCGTCGTCCATCGTTCCGAGGATCAGGTCGGTTTTCATTTTAAGAAATTCCGCCTTCCCGTCACGGATAAGCACGGGCGGATTGTGCCCCGCGTTAACGAAGCTTAGCTCGCCTGTCCTGATATCCAGTGTTCCGACCCATGCCGTGATGAACATTCCCGCCTCGTTACCTTCGCATATCTGTTCATTCGCACGGGAAACACTGTCTCCGAGACTGTCAAAGTGGGCTATGTTGTCATGCAGAGTGGCTTTTCCCTTCATCATGAACATGGCGGCAGGAATACCTTTGCCTGAAACGTCGGCGATCATAAACACAAGTGTATATTCGTCGGTCATATAGAAGTCATAGAAATCGCCGCCGACCTCCTTGGCGGTATTCATAGATGAGAAAAGGCTGAAATACTGATTATTCTTCAATGCTTTCGTGAGCACCGGCAGAGCCGAATACTGTATCTCCCGTGCGTAACGCAGCTCCTCATCAATTCGTGCGTATTCCTGCGCTATATGCGCTTTAAGGGCATCGACTGTCATGTTGATACCATCGGAAATAGTATCAAATTCACTTGATGTTCTTACAGACACCTTTTCTTCCAGGTCACCGTTGGTAATGGAAGCGAGGGTTCCGGCTATCTCGTTCACGGGACGCGTCACTTTTTGTTTCACAAGCATTGAAACGCTGATAAACAAAGTGACAAACAGTATCACGCCGAGTATGACGATCATTATTATATTTATTCTGATATTCTCCATGATCTCGTTTTGTGATATCACAGCAACTATTCTATATCTGCTGATCGTGTCATACATCCGGTAATATGTATCACCGTTAAAGGACACCCTTCTCATAAATCCGGTCGCGCCGTGTGTCTCCCGACCTTCAAGTGCCTTGCCGATACTTGCACTGTCACCTTCGTATGGCCTGCTCACTATATTGTTGTTCTCATCAATGATGAAAAGCAGACCATTTTCATGTACATGGCGGTTTGACGTAAAGGAATCTATAATCTTGGTGATATCTGTATCTATAATTTCTGTGCTGTAGCCTACCTGTACATAATCTCCGTTATTCAGCCTGACACCGTTGTATTCCGGCACGGTATCGTCAGCAATGCTGTACAACGGGATCACGGATTTACCGTTCTCTTTGAGACGCGCAAAAAAATCCGCGTATAAAGGATCGCTTTTCAGGTCACGGCCTACGATACCCGCATCTGTCGAGCTCGTAACAATCCCGTTTTCGTTCAGTATATTGACTTCGCTTACACCGTACCAGCTCAGAAAAGCATATAGATCGACATCGGTATCTTCATTAATATCGTCAGCCATCATTTCGGTAATTACCATGAAATCCTCTTCCGCCCTGCCGGTTATATACCCGATCTCATCATCAATGGCAATCCTCAGCAGGCGTTCGGCTTCTGTCTGAACTATTTTTTGCTGTATAGCGAGGGAGAAAGCCGATGTCAGCAGGAACATACCAATTGTGATCAACAAAAGCCATTTATTCAGTTGTGAGGTTATTGTCGGCAGCTTACGCCTCATTGTCTTCTCCTTTACAGCAGAGCTTCAGCAGGATAATATTTCTGCTGCCTTTTCGATGATACTCCCATTCACCCACCGTCCGGACCGATATAGCTATGCCCATTCCGCCGCTGTCGAGGTCGAGGGGGTCTTTTTCTTCGCTCTCGTATGTTGTCGGGTCGAAAGGCACGCCGTCGTCATACAGCGCGATGATCAGTCCGGGATCTGATCTCATGCAGGCAAATCCCATATTTTCAGCGCCCGAATAAAGCACTATGTTTGTGATAAGCTCATCGCATACAAGCACAGCTTTTTTTATTATGCCGATGTTATCCGTGAGTGCTGATATATCGCTTTTGACAATATCAAGCGAGGACAGTGAAACACTTATCTCTTTCCACGGCAGATCGGCACATATCATATCCATCATCATTCTATGTTCAGCCGTTTGTCAAGACCGGTCATTTTCAGTACATCGAAAACCTCCGGCGTGAGATTTTTCAGAGTGAGCGCACCGTTCATCTTTTTGTGCGCAGCAACTATCTGTCTGATACCTGCCGATGATGTGTACTCAAGTCCTGTCAGGTCAAGCACGAGCTTCTCCGCAGAGGGTTCAAGTTCACTGAGCGCCCCGGCAAATTCCGGTGCGCTCTTTGCGTCCATCCACCCATTAAGTGAGAGTGTTACAGTGGTTCCTTCGATCTTCTTTTCAATGTTCATAGTATGTTTCTCCTTTAACTTTAGGGAACCTCTAAAAACCCAATTTGAGAGAAAAAGAGCTATCCACTTTATGCCGCTTTGTATGCGCGCGTCCTGCGCGCTT
>CAMVEM010000209.1 GCA_947166515.1 uncultured Clostridia bacterium
AACTCATCAAACCGTGTGAAAAATGCCCGTATAAGCTGGGAATGATCCAGACGTTTGTAAACCCGTGTCCCTCATGCGAGATAAACAATTACAAAACATATGACGTATTTATCGAGCAGATGCAGAAAGTTGTCGGAACACCCGATATCAAAAACGATGGAACGCATTGACCGCGGACAGAGCCGTTTTTCCCCAAAAAACACCATTTTCAGCACATAATTTCCGGGTTTTGCAAATTGCCTTAATCCCGCTCTGCATAAGGGCTCAAGCCGGTACGTTTAAATTGCTAAATTCGGTGAGCTTCTCGTAAAGCTCCAGAGCCAGATAAAATAAGCGGACAGAAAAACAGCGGATAATGAACTCACCCGCTGTTTTTCGTGATATGTATTTTTTCTTAAAATGAATAATGTAGCAACTATAATATACCACATTTTGCACAAAATGTCAACAAAAAGCAATTATATTGTGAATAATATTCAAAATAGTATGCTTTCACAGTATGCGTGTGTTTTTCTTGTCGGCGAATCTATCCCTAAAACAAAACTGACTCCGTCCTAACTGCTTCCGGCGTTTCGGCGCGCTTCTCGTAAATCTCCGGAGCAATATCAAATGAACAGAAAAATGCAGCGGATCTTATCTTCCGCTGCATCTGGTTTATACTTATTTTGCCGTGACCTTCGTAAGATAACAGCTAAGAGCTACCGCTTTTCCGTTCCATGTTCCGGTATAGGTGAAATCATCTTTTCCGCCGCGTGTGACTTTAAGCGTCCGGTTCAGAATGACCGTATCCGCAGTACCGCCGTTCACATCATATATTTTTATCTTGAAAGTATTAGGATTTTCAAGATCACGGCGAAGAGCTGTCATCAGGACATATCTGCTGACGCACTTTCCGTCTTCTTCCCACATCAGCTTTGTCACTACCGGATCACCGACAGCCATTACCGCTTTCACCTTGTTCAGATCATTCTCGCTGTTGATTCCGAATCCGCTCTCAGTATCGCGCAGTGCATCATAATAATGTATCGCGCGTATCATTGCATAATCATTCTCGCTGTACGCTGTGCGGAGCGTACCGGACGTATGATCGGGAACAAGAAGCTCGGCTTCCTTCCAGCCTGTTCCGGGTTCAATATAAGGTATCTCAACAGTCGTCCAGCCGTTCTTTTCAGCCTCAGACTTTGAACTGCGATTTGCTCTGAGCACATCTCCGCCGCTGAGAAAATCGAGATAACTCTCCGGCTTCATCCATTTTGCCTGCATAGTCTGGAGTATGACTTTTCTGAGCGGCTCGGCAAGGTTTATCGTAGTCCCCTCAAACGTGTATGAAATGCTGTCCGATTTGTCTCCGGCATGTTCCGGAACATTTTTTCTGAACCAGTCGCGTGCAAGCATGACCATTCCGAAATCAAGAGTCTGGCTTGTACCGGATTTGAAATTCCCGAAGCTGAAACCATTTGTATCGGGGTCAAAGCCGGTATCATAGATAGTATAGCTGTCGGGCGAACCGTCAAAGTTTTCATCAACGATATCGTCGTCCATAGACGCGATCATTGTGGAATAAAGCACCTCAAGGATCTTTGCCTCCGCTATCGGGAAGTATTCACCGCCGGTACTGTGTGCTATGCTTTCAAGAAGCTCACGGTCATAGTTTTTACCGAGACTAATCGTCATAACGGTGACATTTTTTGTCTTTGAAAGCGCAACGATATCGCTTATGGTATAACCTCCGGTCTCGGTGGAGATACCGTCGGTCAGGATTATAATAATGTTTCTCTCGCTTATCGTTTCGGGGCCGAACATTTCAAGTCCGCGGATCATGGCACGTTCAACGCTCGTGCCGTCAAATCCCGGAGAAAGCTTTCTTATGGAATCTATTGCATGAAGTACCCTTGTTTTGTCGGCGTCAAATTTGCATATCGAATTAAGATCGTATGTAAACGTCGATATTGCGAACTTGACCTCGTTACCGAGTGAAGTGACAAGTTTCTGTGCAAACGCAACTCTTCTGAAATCAACATCGTTCTCTTCCGAGCGGTATTCTGACGAGCTCGGATACATCGACGCTGAATTGTCTATTATAAGATGAACGTTCAGTTTTCCGCTCGTATAAGCTTCTGCCGCCTGATGTATGATGTTATCCGCTCCGAGCAGATATACACCGTTGCCGTCAAGCTTACAGCTCACAGAGTTTCCGTCCTCCGACATAACTCCGCCTATAGAGTTATATTTCTTCAGATACGGGTCAAATTTGAAAAAGCGTATGCTTCTGTCCGCTATCCCGCTCGCTTCGGTCATATCACGGTCAAATCCGAAGTTTATCTCCGCCGATTCGAATCCTCCGTCACAGTACAGCTCATACGGCGCTGTAAGGGCACCGGCATTTGACGAGACTGAATTGAGCTCCAGCTTATCTACTGTAGCGCCGTATATGTCGGCTTTTCCGGTAAGTGTGATACTTCCGTCATCGAGCCTTATTACGCGTGTGAATGTTCTGTCAGCATCCTTAGTCTTTCCGTCGGTTATAAGCGACAGCGGATCAAGGCCCGCGCGCACCTCAACACCGTCCGGGATACCGTCGCCGTCCGTATCTGCGGAAGCGGGATTTGTTCCGTATTTTTCTTCATCACTGTCAGTGAGTCCGTCTTTATCTGTGTCTGCGGAGATCATACTGGTTTTCGCAGACGCTTCCACGGAATTGATTACGCCGTCGCCGTCATAATCTCCGTCACCGTCTATTGTTTCTACTGTGTTATATGTTCCGGGGAAAAACTGGTTGAATTTATATCTCAGCGCCGACACGCGGTTATCCTCGTTGGCTTTTATGGCAAGATAAACAAGGATGCCGATAACGACCAGAGCCACCGCAGCAGCAGGGATAAGAATAAGCTTTGCTTTTGAACCGTCACCGCGTAATGATCCGCCTGCCATTGTTCAGCTTCCCCCTTTCATAGATAAAATATCTATTTGTGCATCACTGTTCATAACTTATGCGAAAAGAAAGAGTTTATGTCTCCCCCGCCTCCGGCGGGGGAGACATAAACAATTATTTCTTAAGTTGTAGATAGTGATTTTATTATACCATAACACTTCACGCTCGTCAACAATTATTGTCCGCATAATCCATTTTTAGTTATTATGTTGGTTTTTTACGTCGATTTGAACAAACACACAAAAAAGCCCTCTCCGAAAATGAAGAGGGCTTAGGGTAAGCGTTATTATTCTGTTTCTTCCCAGTTATGCCATACGTTCTGGACATCATCGTTGTCATCGAGCGCATCGAGAAGAAGTCCCATTTTCTTTATATGATCCTCGTCTGTAAGAGTCGTATAGGTAGAGGGGATCTTAGCGGGTTCTGCAGAAAGTACCTTATATCCCATATCCGAGAGAGCCTTTCCGACTTCCGCTACGGTGTTCGGATCAGTGGTTATCTCTACGCAGCCGTCCTCGAACACAAAATCGTCTCCGCCGGCTTCGAGGATATCCTCCATAGCCTTGTCCTCGTCGATGTCCTCGTCCTCGTTGTCGAGTACAACAACGCCTTTTGTTGTAAACAGGAACGATACGCATCCGGAAGTTCCGAGATTACCGCCGAACTTGTCAAAATAATGTCTTACTTCGCCGGCTGTGCGGTTTCTGTTATCCGTAAGGCACTCAACTATTACTGCAACGCCATTGGGTCCGTAGCCCTCATATACGCATTCTTCATAGTTGGTCTTTTCGCCGTCACCGCTTGCCTTCTTGATAAGACGGTCTATGTTATCATTCGGTATATTGTTGGACTTTGCCTTCTGTACGAGCTGTGCGAGCTTAGAGTTGCTGCCCGGATCTCCGCCGCCTTCGCGCACAGCCACGATTATCTCACGGCTGATCTTTGTGAAGACCTTTGCTCTTGCGCCGTCCTTCTCACCTTTTTTTCTCTTGATCGTGCTCCATTTCGAATGTCCTGACATAAATTATCTTCCTCCGTAGTTTTCTGTTTATGACTTTAATATTATAGCGCGCATACGCCCGGTTGTCAATAGTTAAAATATCATAAATCGCCATGCTTTTGCGCCGCATTTATCGTTCAGTATCGGTTATTACCGTGAAAAGCTCTTCAATGCGCTCGTTGTCGCCTATAAGCGCGAGATATCCGAAAAGTGCTTCCACTGCGGTAGCCTTGTGGTATTCGGCAGGATTGCTCGATTTCGGTGCAGTTATGCCGGTTGAATTCCGACCTCTGCGCAGAATATCGGCTTCTTCTTCACTCGTTATCGTTAAGAGTTTCTCATAAGCAGCCGCCTGATATGAAGCTCTGACCTGCTTTACGGACATAGCGTGGAGCTCTGCCGACGGTCGGTCACCCATGAGCACTATCGAACGGCGCACCATGTTTTCATATACGCAGTCGCCGTAAAATGCGAGAGCTCCGGGGCTGAAGCGTTTTGCTTCAGCTTTTGTCAATGTTTTCATAGTTTTTCCTTTATATTTTTCAGATAAGATAAATCATAATTTGTGGGTTTTTCTGGGGGGCTTTCCGTAGTCGCCTATGACCGCCTTTTATGCGCGCATCATGCGCTCTTTT
>CAMVEM010000210.1 GCA_947166515.1 uncultured Clostridia bacterium
CAATCCCGACAGTGTTGATACCCGAATTTACCATATTCGAGAGCGGGAAGTCGATGAGTCTGTATCTTGCGCCGAACGGCACCGAAGCCATAGCGCGGTTCTTGGTGAGATCGGTCACGGTGAGCTCATGCATATTGGCGAAGACAAGACCGAGTACGTTAGACATATTAGCCATTTTATATCAATTCCTTTCAGTTTTGGTTTGGATGGACGATCATACGTCCTGAGAGATCATAGCCTTAGGTGCTATCACGGCCTTGTCGGAGATCTTTATTGCGTTTCCGATTACCGCAACGCCCCATTCGTCTCTGTTTTCAACGTTTTCGGGTCTTTCGCCGATATGAGCGCCTTCGCCTATCGTGCATTCCTCACCGATGATAGAATACTCGATGACAGCGCCCTTCTTTATCACAGTATTCGGCATTATAATGCTGTAGCGAACAGTTGCTCCCTCTTCGATAACAACTCCGTCGAACAGTACCGAGAAGTCTGTTTCACCATCTATGTCGCAGCCTTCTGCTACCATGGAGTTCTCGATCTTGCTGTTCGGGCCTGCATAATGCGGCGGCATTACGGGGTTTCTGGAATATATCTTCCACTTGGGATCATAAAGATCAAGCGGAACATTCGGGTCGAGGCAGTCCATGTTTGCTTCCCATAAGCTGTCTATCGTTCCGACATCCTTCCAGTAAGCGTCGAAGTGATAAGCAACGAGCTTGCTGCCCTCAGCCAGCATAGCGGGGATGATGTTCTTTCCGAAGTCCTTTGTTGCGCCTTCGTCATTTTCGTTCGCGATAAGGTGGCGCTTCAGGGTCGCCCATGTGAAGATATAAACGCCCATTGACGCGAGGTTTGATTTCGGCTCTTTCGGCTTTTCAGCGAACTCGGTGATAGTTCCTTCTTCGTCCGCCGTCATGATACCGAAGCGCGAAGCCTCTTCCCACGGCACTTCAAGCACCGCGATAGTAGCCTCTGCCTTTTTCTTCTTGTGGAAGTCGAGCATCTTCGCATAGTCCATTTTGTAGATATGGTCGCCGGAAAGCACTGCCACATATTCGGGGCTGTATCTGTCGATGAAGCTGATGTTCTGATAGATAGCGTTTGCGGTGCCGGTGTACCACGATTTCCCGGAAGCCGTTTCATACGGCGGGAGAACATGTACTCCGCCGTGAACTCTGTCGAGTCCCCACGGGTGGCCGTTTCCGATGTACTCGTTGAGCACGAGCGGCTGATACTGTGTAAGAACGCCAACGGTGTCTATGCCGGAATTAACGCAGTTCGACAGCGGGAAGTCGATGATCCTGTATTTTCCGCCGTAGGGAACAGCCGGCTTAGCCATATTCTGGGTAAGCGCGTAAAGTCTGCTTCCCTGGCCGCCTGCGAGCAGCATAGCGACGCATTCTTTTTTAACATGGTTCATAATATTTTTCCTCCGATCGGTTAATTTTAATTTATGAACAGTTCGTTTTTCTCGCTGCCACAGGCAACGAGAAAAAGATATTTTTATTGCTTCGGGTCAGTTTTTTTATTTCTTGGCGGAAGGCTTTCTGCCGCTTTTCTTCGGAGCTTCTTCCTTTTCTGCAGCGGGTTTGCGGCCTCTCTTTGCGGGAGCCTTCGCTTTTTCCTCCGCTGCTGCCGGCTTGCTTACCTTCTTGGCGGGAGCTTTTTCAGCGCTCTTGCGGGTCTTACGCGCCGCCCTTTCTGCCGCTTCCGCTTCGTCTGCGGCTTTGGCAGCCTCTTTCGCGATCCTTATCGCTTCTTCTGCGGCTTTCTTTGCTTCCTCCGCACGCTTTGCGGCTTCGTCCGCTATGCGTCTCTTCTCATGGCGCTTTTCGTCGGCTGCGCGCTTCTTCGCCTGCTTTTCTTCCTTGGCGCGTATAACTGCCATTTCTGCGTCATAGTCTCTCTTGTTGACGCAGCGGAAGAATGCTGCGGACATCGGAGCTATCTGGATCGAGATCGCGAACTTCTCGCCGTGCATATCCTCTCTGCGGGACTTTATGACGCCGTTGTGAGTCGGAGCGCCGATATCCTCGGACGAGAAAACTTCCTTGTAATCGCCGTAGAGCGGAACGCCGAAGCTGTAGCACTCATGATATTTAGGCTGGAAGTTGAATACGCAGATAAGCTCGTCGCCCGCCTTGTTGAAGCGGCGGAATACTATCACGCTGTTCTCGTTGTCGTCGCTGACGATCCACTTGAAGCCTGTCCAGTCGTTATCGACCTCCCAGAGCTCGTTGTTGTCGAGATAGAACTTGTTGAGCGCCTTTTCGTATTCCCAGAGCTTTCTGTGCTCCTCAAACTCAAGAACGTCCCAGTCAAGGCCGGTCTTATAGTTCCATTCCTTGAACTGCGCGAACTCCTGACCCATGAACATCAGCTTTTTGCCGGGGTGAGCCATCATATATCCGAGGAATGTTCTGAATGAAGCGAAGCGCAGATCGCGCGGTCCGCTCATCTTGTCTATCATCGAGCACTTTCCGTGTACGACCTCATCGTGCGAGATCGGCAGGATATAGTTCTCGGAGAAAGCATAGTAGAACGAGAAGGTGACGAGATTGTGGTGGTCGTGTCTCCACTCGGGATTCATCGACATATACGCGAGCATATCGTTCATCCAGCCCATGTTCCACTTGAAGTTGAAGCCGAGACCGCCAACGTCCGCGGGCTTTGTGACCATAGGCCATGCCGTGGATTCTTCTGCTATCATCAGGATATTCGGGAACATTCCGAACAGCGACGAATTGAGCTTCTTGAAGAACGCAACGGCTTCGAGGTTCTCGTTTCCTCCGTAGCAGTTGGGTCTCCACTCTTTTCTGTCATAATCGAGATAAAGCATGGAAGCCACCGCGTCAACACGGAGTCCGTCTATGTGGTATCTGTCGAACCAGTATGTCGCGTTAGAGATAAGGAAGCTCTGGACCTCAGGCTTGCCCCAGTCGAACACTCTTGTGCCCCAGTTACGGTGCTCCATTTTGAGCGGATCGGAATATTCATAGCAGCATCCGCCGTCAAACTCATAAAGTCCCGCAGCGTCTTTCGGAAAGTGCGCCGGTACCCAGTCGAGTATTACGCCTATGCCGTTCTGGTGGCAGTAGTCGATGAACTGCATGAAGTCATGCGGTGTGCCGAAACGCGAGGTAGGCGCGTAGTAGCCTATTCCCTGATACCCCCACGAACCGTCGAACGGGAATTCCGCGACCGGCATCATCTCTATGTGCGTATAGCCGAGCTCCTTGACATACGGAACGAGCTTCTTCGCGCATTCCATATAATTGAACAGCTCGTCCTCGTTGTTCTTATGCTGCCATGAGTTGAGATGCACTTCGTAAATATTCATAGGTGAGGAATAAACGTTCTTGTTTGCGCGTTCTTCCTGCCATTTTGCATCTTTCCACTCATAGCCGTCGAGATCGTATATCTTTGTTGCGGTATTCGGTCTTGTTTCCATGTGGAATCCGTAGGGGTCAGCCTTCAGGCGTACCTGACCGTATTCGCTCTCGATGCTGTACTTATAGGCATCGTACTGCTTGAGTCCGGGAATAAAGGTCTCCCATATACCGCCGTCGCTTATCTTGTTCATCTGGTTTGCGAAGCGGTCCCATCTGTTGAAATCGCCCACAACGCTCACGCTTGCGGCATTCGGCGCCCATACACGGAAAACGACGCCTTTTTTGCCGTCGCGCTTAATGAAGTGAGAACCGAAGAAATCATAACCTCTCGTTATATTTCCCTCATGAAAAAGGTGCAGAGGAAGCTTATATTCCTCAGGCAATTCAAATCCCATAGCAAACTACTCCTTTCAATTCGGTACTATAATGAGAAGTTTTTAAGAAATAAAGCCACTTTCACTAATATACCTATTATTATTGTAATAGCATTATAGCACAATTTACCAAACAGTGCAATAGTTTTTGTAAAAGAATATGAATTATGCTGTAATTCAACAGCAAAGTTTGTTAAATTTCGACAACAAAATGGCATCCGCCCCAACCCCTCCCTTTAGGAACGGGTTTTACCTTTTCTCTGTGTGGAGAGCAGAGGTCTGTCGGTCAGCCCTCTCTGACACTTCGTGGCACCTCTCCCAGAGGGAGAGACACCCCACACTCCACATGTTTTCGGCAACGCATCCGAAGGGGTTAGAGGGTGTGGGGGACAAAGTCCCCCACAAAAGAAAAACTCCCCTCCCCCTTGGGGGAGGGGCAGGGAGTAGGGGTAAGTCACAGCTTTTTCAGAGCGGCAATAGATTCTTCTATCTTCGCCATTTTCTCCTGAGCCTTGGCGAGCTTTGCGCGCTCGTTCTCGATCTGCTGAGCCGGAGCCTTCGACAGGAATCCCTGATTGTTCAGCTTTCCGTTTAAGAAGTTAAGGTCCTTCTCGACAGCTTTCTTTTCCTTTTCAAGTCTTTCGAGTTCCTTGTCCGTATCAACGAGCTCACCGAGCGGCATGAATATGCGCGCTGCGGAAGTTACGGCGTTCGCCATTCCGGAAGTGTCCGCGAGCTTTTCTTCTATCGTTACGTCGGACGCGCCGGCGAGCTTCTCAAAGAATAC
>CAMVEM010000211.1 GCA_947166515.1 uncultured Clostridia bacterium
AAAAGCGCGCATGACGCGCGTGCAAAAGGCGGTCATAGGCGATTTCGGAAAGCCCTCTTGAACAGGGTGTGGGGCGGAGCCCCGCAAATAAAAAACTGCCCCGCACGCAGCGAGGCAGTTATACTTATTCAGTTCAATCCCTTCATGGTGAGCGAGATGCGGTTTTTCTTCGTGTCGATACCGAGTATCTTGACATTCACGATATCTCCGACCTTGACTACATCGAGCGGGTGCTTGACATATCTGTCGGCGAGCTGTGAGATATGCACAAGACCGTCCTGATGAACTCCGATGTCAACAAATGCGCCAAAATCAGTGATGTTGCGGACGGTGCCTTTGAGCTCCATTCCCTCTTTGAGGCTGTTTATATCGACAACGTCTGTGCGAAGCATCGGCTTCGGAAGCTCATCACGCGGGTCGCGTCCCGGCTTCATAAGCTCCTTGATAATGTCGGACAGCGTCATATCGCCTACGCCGGCCTGCTCTGCCGCATTTTTAAGCCCGAGCTCCTTCACCTTCGCTTTTATCTTCTCGCCCGAAAGCTTCGAACTTTCGCCAATAATATCGGATTCGGTAAGCCCGCAGAGCGCGAGCAGTTTTCTCGCCGCGTCGTAGCTCTCGGGATGAACTGCCGTGTCATCGAGCGGCTCCTTGCCGTCACGCACGCGTAAAAATCCCGCGCACTGCTCAAATGTCTTCTTGCCGAGCTTGCTCACTTTCAGGAGCTCTTTTCTGTCGGTGAACCCGCCGTTTTCCTCGCGGTAAGCGACGATGTTCTTTGCGATACCGGAATTGATGCCGGCAACGTACGATAACAGCGGCACAGACGCAGTATTAACATCAACGCCGACATTGTTAACACAGTCCTCGACAACTCCGCCGAGTGCTTCCGAAAGCTGAGCGGGCGGCATATCATGCTGATACTGACCTACTCCTATCGCCTTGGGCTCGATCTTAACAAGCTCGGAAAGCGGGTCCTGCAAACGTCTCGCTATAGATACGGCGCTGCGCTCGGTAACATCAAAATCCGGGAATTCCTCCTGCGCAAGCTTGCTTGCGGAATAAACGCTGGCTCCCGCCTCGGACACTACCATATAGCTTACAGGCGTGCTGAGCTCCTTTATCATATCCGCGATGAAGACCTCGCTTTCGTGGCTCGCGGTGCCGTTTCCGATAGAGATAGCGTTCACGCCGTGCTTTTTTATCAGCGCGGTAAGCGTTCTCTTTGCGCCGGCAATGTCGCTCTTCGGGGGTGTGGGATATACGACTGCTGTGTCGAGCACCTTTCCGGTCGCGTCAACGACGGAGATCTTGCAGCCCGTTCTGTAGCCGGGGTCAAAGCCCATTGTTACCATTCCCTTTACGGGCGGCTGCATAAGGAGCTGGCGCAGATTGTCACCGAACACCTTTATTGCGGCTGTGCATGCTTTTTCGGTAAGATCGCTGCGTACTCTGCGCTCGATAGACGGGTGGATAAGGCGCTTATACGCGTCCGCAACGGCGTTCTCAACAAGCTCGGAGCACTTTTTCCGGCCTGTTACAACGCGGCTGTTTATCGTGTAGATCATGTTATCGGAATCGACTTCCACTGCTACCTTGAGCACGCCCTCACGCTCGCCTCTGTCTATCGCGAGGATCCTGTGCGTGGGTATCTTCGTGACAGCTTCCTTATATTCGTAATAGTTCTCATAGACGCTCTCCTGCTCGCTGTTCTCGTCAGCCTTTACGGAAGAGATGAGCGCAGTGCGGTCATAGAGTTCATTGAGTATCTTGCGTATCTCCGGGTCGTCGGAAATATTCTCGGCGATTATATCAAGAGCTCCCGCGACAGCTTCCTCAGCGGAAGCAACGCCCTTTTCCTCGTTTATGTAATTGGTGGCTTCGGCATAAGGATCGCCGCCGGACTGTTCCAGAATAAACTGCGCGAGCGGTTCGAGACCTTTCTCCTTCGCAACACTTGCGCGGGTCTTTTTCTTCGGCTTGTACGGTCTGTAAATATCCTCAACTGCGGAAAGAGTCGCCGCTTCGGAAAGGTCCTTTTCTATTTCTTCGGTAAGCTTGCCGAGTTCCTCTATCGCAGCGCGGACTTCCTCCTTGCGCTTCTCTAAATTGCGCAGATAGGTAAGACGCTCCGACAGCTCGCGGAGCTGCTGATCGTCGAGGGCTCCGGTGGCTTCCTTACGGTAGCGCGCGATGAACGGGATAGTGTTGCCTGCGTCGAGAAGCTCGACTGCTGCTTTTGTCTGCGTCGGTCTGATGCCGAGCTCTTCCGTGATCTTTGCTAAAATGTCCATTTTGTCTCCTTTTGCGGGACAATCGTTCCCGCTCTTTTTCTTTCCGGCTTACCGGGATTCACAATTCGATATAATACGGACAGATATTCTCAAAATGTCCGTCTTTCATTCTGAAGCCATTCGGGATAACTCCGAGCTGCTTGAATCCTATTCTTTCGTAAAGGTGCCTTGCGTGGATATTGCTTTCGACAACAGCATTGAACTGCAATATCCCGAACCCGAGCTCCTTTGCTTTCCGTATGCAGTCTTTTACAAGCTTTTCGCCTATATGCTGACCGCGGCATGAGGACGAAACAGCATAGCTTGCATTACAGATATGACCGCAGCGTCCGACATTGTTAGGGTGAAGGATATACAGTCCCAGAATATCGTTTTTTTCGTCTGCGGCGACTCCGCAATAGCTCTGTGACGAAAAGAAATCTGCTGACGTTTCCCCGTTCAAAAGTTCTTCCTGCGGAAACGCAATTCCTTCATCAACTATTTCATTCCATATAGCTGTCATCTGTTTCAGATCATCAGCGTTATATTCCCGGATAAGCATTGTCATTCCTCCAATTCGAGATCTGTCCCGGCACAGCCGCTTGTTTGTTCTGCGAATAATGAAGACTGCACCGGATTTATGCCGTGCTCTTTGCTAAAACGTCCGCGTTTTCTGCTTTTCAGTTATATACCGGAATATTTGTTTATACTGTATCGTCTGTCAGGAATATCAAATTGTTCGATGTACGGAATACCGTCAATATAATTCCAGCGTTCTATATGCAAAGGCTTAACAACGAACAGCCTTTCGTTTTGCAGTGAGGAATAAGCATCATACGAACCTTTGAAACATTCCTGAAATACTTTGCAGAAAAGCGAATTATCAAGAGGCCGTCCGATTTCGGAACAAATGCCTTCGATCTGGATATTGTCAATACATAGCGCAACGTTTTCGTTCGCAGAAAGTTGTCTGTATTTTTTCATCGTAATATCGGTCTGAAAATAAAATTCACCATTTATCTGCACAACACTCATCATGCGTGAAGAAACACGGTCATTTTCAGAGGTGGAGAGCACCATTTTTCTCGCCTTTCCGAAATCGGAAAAGAATTTACCTATTTTATCGGAAAATATGTCCATAATAGTTTTCCCTTGAATTAATTATCAGAATATCGGCTGATCTTTTCTTCAAGCCTTTTTGCTCTCTGAAAAGCGAGGGCAATAAAATCTTTTTATGCCGGGATGTTCCTTACATTCCAAAGATTATCAAATGCGATATTTACCTTATATTCTCCGGCCTTTGCGATAATTTTCCCGAGCCGTTTTATACCTGTATCATTTATTGGAAATTCATCATCGGGCAAATGTATCACGACTGTCGGTATGCGATATATTAGGCAATCCTCAATACACTTCAAATAATCGTGAAAAACATCTTCTCCGTTATTTCCATCTGCGAACAGGAAATTCTGTCCGTGAACGGGTGCATGCATATTCTCTTTAGAAAGTCCGGCGCTCCGGGCAAGGTCCGCGTCCTCCCTGTATCCTTCACCGCGCCCGAACCGGTTGCTCCACCACAGCATGACGCAGTCAAATCCTGCTGATTTTTATCAGCTTGTATCGTTCCGAAAACGGCAGATCATTTCCGTCTCCGTATCCAAAACAATCATAAATTCCAATGCTCATGGGTTATCCCCCGGAAAAGTCGTGTTTTTAAGTTAAAAAAAGTTCCTCACAGAAAAACTTCTATGAGGAACGAGTCGCACCGCGTATCGCGGTCTGGCAGGGGTGGTAGGAATTGAACCCACGTCAAAGGTTTTGGAGACCCCTATTCTACCATTGAACCACACCCCTGTGTGATTTAAAACATCATATTGCCTCTGCGTATGCAGAGGCAATATGTGGTGCGCCAACAGGGACTCGAACCCCGGACCGACCGGTTATGAGCCGGTAGCTCTAACCAACTGAGCTATTGGCGCAAGAAGCGCACAGCGCTGGTGACTCGTGTGGGAATCGAACCCACGTTGCCGGCGTGAGAGGCCGGAGTCTTGACCGCTTGACCAACGAGCCATATATGCAAAAAGAATAGGTTTACGCCTATTCTTTTTACATATTGGTACACCTTCAGGGACTCGAACCCTGGACCCACTGATTAAGAGTCAGTTGCTCTACCAACTGAGCTAAAGGTGCAAAGTGTCGGCGACGATCTATCTTTCCGGGCCGTTACCAGCCAAGTATTTTCGACGCG
>CAMVEM010000212.1 GCA_947166515.1 uncultured Clostridia bacterium
AAATAGTCCCTTCATAAGTACCTACAAAAATCGCCGAAAATCGGACATGTTTTACAGCGAAATTAGATAATTCTCTGTTATCAACAAAGAAATGGGTGTCAGACTTGTATATTTTACAGATGCATGCGACGGATTTCCGAATCAATGTCCCGGATCATCGGTCCCGTAGGTCCTGAGAATTTTCCTTCTCATATATCTAGGCTTGTAAACGGCGGTTTTGTCCCGCTTTTTAAACAAATTTGTATAGTTGACTATGAAAATCCGAAGGATCAGATATGCTGTTGTGCAATGTGCTAATGACAGGCAATGGGGTTTAAATCATGTGGCTCGGAGTTCATACCTTACAGGAGCCGATAATTTACCCTCTCACTTATATAAGGGTTTGAAAGGCACTTTTTATCTACCTTTTTCGCGGATTTGTATGATTGCCCACAAGAAAATCCATAGGTGAGGGGCGGATTGTGCAATATACGGATGATAAGCGATGGATTTTTGATACTGCGAATTGGTATCCGGAATCATAGCCCCCCACTATAAGGGAAAATTTAACATCGTTTTTTAAGGGTAAAACACTTGATTCCTTGGCTGTTTAAGAAAATTCGTATGTATATACAGGTCAAGGCTTTTGGGATCGGTGTAGGTTGGTGATTTTTACTTTGGGTTCACTTGCTTCGAGATACCGATGATTGGGCTGAATGTTTGCCTCTTCATAATAAGGGAACGAAAATGCCGAAAACGATAGGCAAAAAGACACCGGTTTTTAAACATTTCTGAACATTTCGTACAGATGTACAGGCAAAGGCTTTTTGAAACTACGGCGACTGGTGATATTTATACCGGTCTCGATGTTTCTGAGAGACGAAAACACGTGCCCAGAAAAACACCTCTCATATATAAGGATAAAAAAATGCGATTTTTAAAGGGCGTTAGCAATGGCTTATCGCAAGTTTTTTGAAAATTCGTAAAAGATGCTGGGTTATGGTCTTTCGACAGATGATTTTTTGTGTATTATTTTACTGATTTCAGGGGGATTTGAATACGTATACCGACATCCTGGTTTTAAAAAGCTCCTCATCTATATGAAGATTTCAAAGCCGAATTTGCAGTAGTTTCACAGAAATTTCATTCAAAATCGGCGTTATAACCAATGATGAGATCTTTTTTATTCTTGCACGTTGAGCCGCGGAATTATAAGTCCCTCTATTATAAGGGAAAATAATCGGCGATTTTTGCGGTAGGTTCACACAACTTTCATTTTTAATCTCCGTTATGACCAAACGAAGGGGTCATAACTTGTGCAGATGTTACATGAGATTGCTTGATATTACACACCCCTTCATAAGGAGGGAAATTTCGGCCACGATTTTGGGGGCAATTTCTGGACTCTTGGAATAAAATCTGCAAAATGCACAAGAGAATTTTCATGAGTTTTGCAACTGGCACATAAATCTTGCTCAGATGGGTTTGCATTAAAAATACCAAACTAATGCAATGTGCTGTATACAGAGGACAGAACATAACAGCACAAATATAAAAGAACACCCGCAGGGATCTCTCCCCGCGGGCGTTGTAATGTAGTCTGTGATTTTATTGAGGCACGGTATCATATCCACTGATTAAGCAGATATCCAGCAAGCACGCCGCTCTTCGTTGTTCCCGCATAGTCAAACAGTCTGTTTGCCGAGCCGTTGTAACCGCCGTAGCTCGTGTACGAAAAGCTGTCCGAGTAGCGCGAGACATTCACCGCCTGCGATACCACAGAGCCTGTGAATGTGGAGTTCCTGCCCAGTGCGGAGCTAAGTGCCTTGTCATCGGCTTCCATGAACTTCTCCTTGTCGATAGACAACGTTCCGTCCTTGCCGACAGTAACACCGGCTTTTTCGAGCGTTCCCGAATATGCTTTCGCAGTATTGGTCATGACCGACGTGCGCCCCGAAACAAAGCTGTTGCGTGAATTGCTGACTGCCGAGTACATATCGTTGTAGCTGTCAACAAAGCTTTTCGCCGCATCAAACATCTTCTCGCGGTCGGTTCCAGACATAGCCTTGCTCAGATCGGACACCGACGATGCGATACCCGATACCGCGTCCGACAGGCTTCCCGAATAGGCCGCCGCTTTCGTTGTCGCGGTAGTCTGATATGTTTTGCGAGCAGCGTTCGCGCTGTTTGACTTAGACGCGAGCTGCTGGTATATGCTCGTCCGGTTGCGGTTATAGAGCGAGGTCGGACGGTATCTGCTATAAGGCGTATATCGGCTCAATCCGTAACTTCTCATATTTCTCACCCCCTTACATCATTGCTAATATTTCGGAAATATCAATGAATAGTATCGGCGAGACCTCGCTGACATTCGCCTCGGCGTAGCTCATAACATCGGGAATATCTGTGTCCGTCTCGATCATATCCGCAAACGCGAGCCGCCGTTCGAGCGCGAGAGCCTGTGCCTGTGCAAGCGCGATACGCTTCTTTTTGATCATTTTCTCAAACTCCTCGCGCCGCTTGTCCCGCAGCTCTTTAAGCTGCTTCCAATACTCCTCTTTTTCTTCCTTTTTAAGCGCACCTTCGCCCGTTGAGTAAGTGTCCTGCCGGAACTTCTCGGGTTTGCCGCCGAATTGGAGCGTGTGGTATTGGTTGCCGCCAAGCTGCCGCATCCACGAGGGTACTTCCGTTGAAAACGCAGCGTGTATCTGGTCAAGCACCCACTTTTCGTACTGCGGGTCAGCCTGCATTGCCCGATAGCCTGCGTCTGATATGCTCACGGCATAGGTGTCGCCGAAATGCGTCGGGTGAAGTACAAGCGAGGACACGCGGTCTTTTATGTACGCTTTGTAGTCATCAAGTGATTGTTCGCTCATACAACTGTCGAGCGCAGCCGCAAATCCTGTTTCTGCTGATTTTGCCGGAGCTATGCTATCGGTAAATGCTTTCAGATACGCGGTCTGCGCGGATATATACATGGTATTGCTCACGGGAACATCTCCTTTTACATCAACGACGCTAACGCCGACATCATTTCCTCCTGAGGCGTAGGCTCACGGTCCTCGGCGCTGCTCATGCGCGACTTCGCTTCTTCCAGCAGGCTCTCCGCTGCCTGGACAGAAGCCTCGTCAACATCAAGTCCCTGTTCCTTGCCCGCGTCGCACTCGCGGAGATCGGATTGTATCAGATCCATTACCGCCTGCACTTGAGAGCGTGTCTTTGCGGCGGCAAGCATACGCGCGAGCTTTGCGGCGTTTATGCCCATCCACCCGCTGACGCTTTCGGATTCGCCGCCTTCTTCCTCGCCGTCGGCGGCTTCTTCATTCTGTTCGGGGTCAAGAGCCTTCGCCGCCTCGCCGAACAGCTTCATTTCATCGTCGCCGAGGACAAGCTCGCCGGCCTCGTCCGCCTTGTTCAGCAGTTCTTCGAGATTGTCGGCAGCCACGGCGTTCTTTTCGCGGACACGCTCGATGATCTTCTCTGCGTTCTCGCGAGCCTGCGCACGAAGTTCCTCGTTCAGCTCGTCCTTGCGTACCAGAACGGACGCGTGGTGCAGCTGCCCGTTCTCGTCGATGTAGTTCTCGCAGTACACGGCTTTCATACCCAGTGCGTTTGAAAAGCTCTCGGCAAAAGCCGTAGCGCGCTCGATGTCGCGGAGCTTCTGTATGTACTCGGACTCGGCATCCGGGTCGCCGCTTATCTTTTCGAGCAGCTTCGGGTCGAGCGTGAACGCCCAGCGGTTCGCATTATCGCCGCTGTTCCGGGCGTTTTTACCGGCAAGCCCCGTTCCCACGGAAAAGGTCATTTTCGGGAATTTCTCCTGTAAGGACGCGAGCGCCGCGGACTGAACACGGCTCTGTTCACCGCGCTCCAGAGCATCAGCGGAGAACTCGATCTTGTCCTGTACGGCGGGCTTTTCGGTCGGTTCTTCGCTTACAGCACGCTTTTGCGGCGGCTCGGCAAATTGATACGCAGTCAGATAATTGTCGATCCCTCTTATCATAATATCACCTTCTTTGGCGGTCTGTATCACGCTTTCCCGCTGAAGAAAAAGCCTTTCGACAGCTTTTGGCTCATAGCATTGAACTTTTTGAGATACGGTTTTGCTTTCGATTTTTTCTTCTTCTCATACAGCTCATTCGCGTACTCCGTGGGCGACTTCACGCGAGCTGTTCGGTCATCATGTGTGCCTGTGCTCCAACGGCTTATACCGCCATCCTTGTCTATCGCCCAGCCGTCCGCGACTAGTTTGTCCCCGCGAGCGCTAATGTTTGCACGGCACCACTGATCGCAGGACTTCATATTTGCGATCTCTTTTTCGTATTCTTCCGCAAGCTTCGGGTCGTTCGCCATTTTCTTCAAAAACTGCGGAGAGATAGCCACATTCGTGGTCGTGTTCGAGCCGTAGCGCATACCCTGTCTGAAATTCGCGGCGACAAAGCTGTAATCC
>CAMVEM010000213.1 GCA_947166515.1 uncultured Clostridia bacterium
ATAGCCCCCTCCCTTTAGGGAGGGGGTTGGGGGTGGGTCCGCTAAATTATGATTTGACAGTATATCACGGAAAAATATGTAAAGAATAACTGGTTTTCAGCTTCACATAATAATATCGCGGAAGAATTCCGTTATCAAAAATGAACGGAGCTGAATGAAATGAGTACCGAAAGAGCAAACAGATGTATAGAATGTTCGATCACAAACTGTGAGCATCACTGCACAGGCAGTGATTTCTGCAGCCTTGACCATATTCAGGTCGGGACACATGAAGCAAACCCCACAATGTATGAGTGTACCGACTGTATGTCCTTTAAAATGAAGGGCTGAGCAGCTCAGAAATACAGCGAAGCACCGGCGCATGTCAGCGTCGGTGCTTTTTGTAACCGGAAAGAATATATGTTTTGTTGAAGTTTGCTTGATGAGTATGCCTTTGAGAAATAATTTTGTTCAAAACATACGTAAGATTTGCGATTTGTATTGACATATAAATGCATTTGGTATATAATTGAAAATGAATATGTGTCGTATATATGTCGACATTTAACATAAACGGAAGAAAAGATCATGAAAAAGTTTTACAAGGACCGGACACAGCTATATTTCGGCGTCAAGTGCGTACTTCTGTCACTTGCTGTTCTTGTGTTGTCCGGCTCTGTGATCTATCCGTATATTATAGGCGAAAAACTGGCGCCGCTCGATCTCTTCCTCAGAGCGGTTTCGGCAATATTTGTCATAGCGGTGCTGTTCTTTGAGATACAGTCTTACCGACAGCTCTATAACATGGGCGTTCGTGAGATCTACAGGGAAAAGGACATTGAAATAGATAAGCTCAATAAGTTCAGAAGGCTTGTTGACCGCAATGATTTCGTATATAATTTCCAACCGATCGTAAACGCCAAGACCGGTGAGATATTTGCGTACGAGGTACTTATGAGAACAGGTGACGATATAGGCCTGAAACCCCTCGAAGTCCTGAAGTATGCAGAAATAAGCAATATGCTGTATAATGTCGAGCGCAGCACTTTCTTCAATGCGCTCGCATTCTATAAAGAAAACATCGACAAGTTCGGAGATAAGAAAATATTCATAAACAGTATCCCGAGCGTTATACTGCCGGATTCCGAGCTTGAAAAGCTCCGCGAGATGTACGCGGATATCTCCGAGAATATAGTGGTCGAGATCCTTGAAAACGACGATGACGACGACAACTCTATCGCGGCATTTGACAATCTGCGCAGCATACTCAACTGCAATATCGCAGTCGATGATTACGGCAGCGGATATTCAAATGATATGAAGGTGCTCAACAACAACCCCAACTTCATTAAGATAGATATGTCGCTTATAACCTCGATAGATACCGACTCGAAGAAGCAGCTTCTTGTTTCCAATCTGATAAAGTTCGGTAAGCGCTATAACATAAAGATACTCGCCGAGGGCGTCGAGACAAAGGAAGAACTCGCGAAGGTCATAGAGCTCGGCGTTGATCTGATACAGGGCTTCTACACGGCGCGCCCCAACAAAGAGATCATTCCCGAGATCGACAGCGAGATCAGCGAATATATCATCGCCGAGAACGTACGTCTGTCAAAATATGATAACGAGCGCCGCATATATGAGGCTTATGACGGCGAGATAATAAACGTGTACAGCCTGTCGCTCGAAAAGTATTCCGGAGTTTTTGTCCCGGGCGGTACGGTACGTTTTGTAGGAACCAAAAATCACATCGTCGATATGATAATAAAGGCAGCGGACGATGTCCCGTCAACTCTTGTCTTTGAAAATGTTAATATCAAGGGCGCTGTCGAGACGACTGTACAGCTCGGAGAGAATGCGGAATCAAAGATAGTTCTCATAGGAGACAATACTTTTAATAAGGAAGGCATAAGCGTTCCGCCGACCTCTAAGCTGACGATACTCGGTGAGGGAAATCTCACCGTCAAGAACAACCGCAACGGCGGAGTCGGCATAGGATCGAACTTCGAAAAGCAGTATGGAAGCATTGATATTGATATCACCGGTCTGCTCACGGTGGATTCCTCCGGAGACAAGATCGTCTGCATAGGCGGCGGAGAAAAAGCACCCGCGGCAAGGATACGGATACTGAGCGGCAGAGTCAGCGTAATGGGACGAGGTATCTTTGCGGTCGGCATCGGAAGCTCTTCGGGCGATACCGATGTGGAGATCCGCAAAGGCTTCGTAACTACTCAGTGCATTGCGAACGAAGCTGTTTCGATAGGTACCATGTACGGTACGGTCAATCTGGTGCTGTCGGCTGATCTTGATGTCCTCACCGACGGAGAGCGGGTTGTCGGGATCGGCGTTCTCAACGGCGGAAGCGGAAGCGTAAGCATAGCAGTCGGCGAGACAAAATCTGTCATACACGGCGATATAGGTACCGCGATCGGATCGCTCGGCGGAAGAGTCGAGGTGCTTTGCAGCGGCGGAAGAGTCCATGCTCATGCCGAGGGCACAAGAGTCTGCGGCATAGGCGCGCTTGACGCGGGCGGTACTGTCCAGATAACAGGAGGAATTGTGACTGTCGGTGTCCTTTCGGCTGAGGCGGAATGGATACACAGCGATGCGGGAAGCGTTATTGTCACCGGCGGAAATGTCATACTTGAAAACAACGGCGTTATAGAACCGGTAAATATCAGCGGAGAATCACTTGTGCTGTATCGCCCCGATAAGGCTCCGAGCTATAATGAGAGCATTGCCACAGAAAAGGGAAGCTATACGTACCGCGCACAGCGCGACGAACGTTCGGGTCAGCTTTGTGTGTATGTGCCCGAGCGCATACGTGAAAAATCGGCGCGAAGGATCGCTTTTGAGACTGTGGGAGAAAACGTGTTCTGACGCAGAGCGGCACAGACAATGTGCGATTTGTTGCAGTTGCATATATATGCAGGCTGAATGAATTGTAAATTGTTCTGTTGTAACAAAATTTGTGAATTATTTCCAAAAAGCGCGACGTGTTCTGCGCTTTTTGCGTTTATATAGATAGAAGCGGGTTACCGCTCAGGTCGAACCTACCCGAATAAAATGGTATCTGAAGAAAGGACATAAAAACTATGAAAAAACAGGCGTTAATTATCACAGCTGCACTTCTCATGTTATGTATGGCAGGCTGCAGCGAGAAAAAAACTACAAATGAAGGAACAACAACCGGCACTACGGCGGCTCCTGCTGCCGCTGCATCGACTCAGAATACGAGCACCGCGACTCTTCCTCCGCTGCCTGCTGAGAGGCTTTTCGGCGGATATGTAGAGGGGGATTCCGCAGATCTTCTGGACAGCACCGATACCGGAGCGAATGTGCTCGCCAAGATACCCTCGGGAACGCAGCTCGATATTTATGAGAGCGGCAAGGAAGGCTGGTATATGGTCGTGTTTGAAGAAAAGCAGGGCTATATCAGCGCGTCGGCTGTCAAGGAGATACCTGCCTATGATATGGACGATCCCGACATAAAGGATATCGAAGGCCGCTGGATCTATGAAGAGCAGATCATAGGTACTTCCGGCTATTCCGATACGCCCACAGGCTATTTTGTGGTATGTGTCAACGGTACATATGTTTACACTACAGACGGCACATCATTCGATTACGGAACAGTAACGGTCAAATATGAAGATCACCCCGACGGCTCACGTACGCCGTGGTTCATGTTCGTTAAGCAGTCCGGCGAAGACTTTATAGGATGTCTTGCAACATCGCCCGAAGAAAGAACAGACGGCTGCTTATATGTCGGAAACGGAGGCGTTGCACGTCTGGTGCCCGATACCGGAAATGCGGCATCTGGTCTGCTGCCCGATAAATACGGATTCTTTGCAGCAAAATATCTGCCTGAATCAAGCGTCAGCGTTGCTTCCCTCAAGGGAACCTGGAAGAACGCAGACAATGCTGCGGAAGCTCTTGTGATTACAACGAATGAAGACGAGCTTTATAACGGCAGCTTCAAATTCACAGACGCGAACGGCACCGCCACGAGCGGCAGCGTAGTTATCGGATATACGCTCAACCCCGATAATAACAAAGAATTCTGGTTCACATTCTATACAGACGACGGCACATTATGGAACGCTTTCAGCGCGACGGGCGATATACCGCTTGATGATCTTTATTCCGGTCAGGACGGCGCTTTGCATCTCGTACGTTCGAGCGAAGAAAACGGCGGCGGATTCCAGGATGTTGTTGATCCGCCTGTGTCGGGCGTAAGTATTGCAGCGCTCGCAGGAACGTGGAAGAACGCTGATAATGAAGCGGAAACTCTTGTGGTAACAAATGCCGGCGATCTTTACAGCGGAAGCTTCACGTTCACGGGCGCTGACGGCGCTGCGGTAAGAGGAAACATAAAGCTGCAGTACACGCTCAACCCTGACGATTCCAAGGAATTCTGGTATGCGTTCTATGCCGAAGACGGAACAT
>CAMVEM010000214.1 GCA_947166515.1 uncultured Clostridia bacterium
ACTTTAACATGATCGGCGATACCTTTGCTTTTGATTGCCTCTTCAAGCTTGTCTGCTATCTTCATACTTCCGGAAGAAGTACAGCCTGTACCACCGCAAATTAAAACCTTACGATCCATATTTGAATATTCCTTTCAATTTATTGACAGTAGTTTATTTTGCGATCAATCCGCATATTTATCGAGAATGCCCTTAAGCTGATCTTTGGTCAGCTTACCGTAAACATCGTCATTCACAGTCATTACCGGAGCAAGACCGCACGCACCGATGCAGCGGCACGCGTCGAGAGAGAACTTCCCGTCGGGAGTGCACTGGCCCTCCTCAATGCCGAGTATCTCTTTAAGCTTGTTGAACACATCGCCCGAACCCTTAACGTAGCAGGCTGTACCCAGACATACCGAGATGCGGTACTTGCCCTTGGGATAGAGCGAGAACTGGGCATAGAACGTAGAAACACCGTAGATCTTCTCCATCGGGATACCCGTCTCTTCGGAAATGATGCTCTGTACCTCGATAGGCAGATAGCCGTAGATCTCCTGCGCCTTTTGCAGGATAGGCATCAGCGCACCAGCCTGACCCTTGTGCTCGTTGATCATACTGCGAAGCGCTTTTTCCTGCTCGGCAGTACCATTAAAAGCAACCTTTACTTTTTGTGTGGAACTCATCTATAGAACCTCCTTTTATTGGATCGCCGCACAAGCGTCCTCGCATTATGTGAAAAATATAACACATATATACAAAATGAATTATAACATAATTCTATAAAAAAAGCTACTGATTATATTTTACAATTTCTTATCCCGTTTTTGTTTATTTTGTACAAGCTAAAAAGTTAGCTTCCGCTAACTTTGCAACATTTTTACCATAGCGCTGTGCCACTTTCAAGCAATAGCAGTAAAAACCGAATGCCAAGCGGCATAAAATCGGCAGGTGAAATATGATGTCCCTGCATCATTTTCCGGTGAACACCCGCGTTTTGCAATTACAAATCAAGTAACTTGCAGGCTTGTCCGCGTGCCGAATTTATTTGATAAAAATAATAAAAAATTTCAAAAAACAGGTGACAAATTAGGCAAAATATGATATAATATATTTGTTATTTATCCAAACACGTACAAAACCGCTTACGTGCGGTACAAAACCATATCAAAGCGAAAGGAGCCGCACCCTCGCGGTGCGAATTACAACTATGGAATGGTATAAAAAATCAGCATTTTATCACATCTACCCTCTCGGATACTGCGGAGCGCTCGTTCCCAATGACTTCACAAGCGAACCTACCGGAAAGATACTGAGCGTGATCGACAATATCCCGCATATAAAGGAGCTCGGCTGCAACGCTGTTTATTTCGGACCTGTGTTCGAATCCTCCTATCACGGATATGATACCGCGGATTATACGAAGATCGACCGCAGACTCGGCACGAACGAAGACTTCAAAAAGGTCTGCGACGCTCTCCACGAAAACGGCATAAAAGTTATCCTCGACGGCGTATTCAATCATGTCGGAAGAGAATTCTGGGCATTCAGGGACGTCCGCGAAAAACGCTGGGAAAGCCAGTACAAAGACTGGTTCCTCCTTCGCGACGGAAAATCACCTTACGGCGACAATTTCTGGTACGAGGGCTGGGAAGGTCACTTCGACCTCGTAAAGCTCAACCTTTACAACGGCGATGTAAAACAGTACATAAAGGACTGCATCACAGGCTGGCACAAAGAATTCGGCATTGACGGACTAAGACTCGATGTTGCTTACTGTCTCGACCTGAACTTCCTCAAAGAGCTTCACGGTCACTGCAAGTGGCTTAAAGAGGATTTCTGGCTCATGGGCGAAACCCTCCACGGCGACTACAACCGCTGGATGAACGATCAGATGCTCGACAGTGTAACGAACTATGAATGTTATAAGGGTCTCTATTCAAGCTTCAACGATATGAATATGTTCGAGATAGCTCATTCGCTCAACAGACAGTTCGGCAAGGAAAGCTGGTGCCTCTACAGAGGAAAGACGCTCTATTCGTTCGTTGACAACCACGATGTTAGCAGGATCGCGACCATGCTCAGAAACAAGGATCATCTTAACCCGATCTATTCCCTGCTCTACACCATGCCCGGAGTTCCCGGACTCTACTACGGAAGCGAATACGGCTGGGAAGCTGACAAGAAGCAGGGCGACGAGGGACTCCGCGTAAAGTTCGAGAAGCAGGACGACACCGAGCTCACAAAGCATATCGCAAAGCTCGCGAAGTTCAGAACAGAGAGCGACGCGCTCGCAGCCGGAGATTACAAACAGCTTGAGCTCAAAAACCACAACTACGCATTCATGCGCGAGTACAACGGCGAGATCGTTGTTTCAATGATAAACGCCGGCGAAGCGTACACATTCAACGTTAATGTGGGCGGTGAATTCGAGGATATACTTTCCGGAGAAAAGTTCGATCTCTCGCAGGGAGTTCCCGTAGCCGCACATTCGTCAAGAGTATTTAAAAAGTTATAATACAAGGAGGAACATGACCATGCCGCATATCGGAATCAAAATGCTCGCAGGAAGAAGCGAGGAACAGAAGAAAAAGGCTGCCGAAGCCGTAAAGGACGCACTTGCAGGAGCTCTCGGAATGAGCGACCACTACATCACCTGCACAATTGAGGATTTCTCTGCCGAGGAATGGCAGGAAGTTTTCAAAGAGGAAGTCACCGACAAGTCCGACAAGGTGTATGTAAAACCGAAGTATGACCCGAAGTCGCTTCTGTGATTTGGGCCCACCCCCAACCCCCTCCCTTTAGGGAGGGGGCTTTCTTTTTTATTCGTGGGGGGCAAAGCCCCCCACACCCCTCCTGGTTAGATTGCCGCCGCACCCCTCCTGTTCTATGCGGGGGGGGCTTTGCCGCCACATTGCGTGTGTTTTAAGCACAAATAAACCCCTGCCATTTTTTGACAGGGGATCTCCTTATATCAAAGTTTTCATTTCGGGAACAAATACCGGTCTGTTCTTATATGCCATATAAACAGGTCTGCCCGAATATTCGAGATAAGCCTTGAAACGCTCTATATATCCCGGGTCGGTTATCATTGAAAGTGCCTCGGATTCCGGAACAAAAACCGTCTCGGTGTTCTCGTCCGATGAGGTGAGCTCGCCGCCCTTATAAGTGCAGATAAAATCAAATATCACCTTTTCAGGTATGACCTTCACACCGTTGTATCCGGGATAGTGACAGGTATTGGACGAAACGCAGAACAACTCTCCGACTTCGACATCTGTACCGGTCTCTTCCGCTATCTCTCGCTTTAACCCGTCTATCAGGTTTTCACCCGCTTCGATGATGCCGCCCGGGAATTCCCAACCGCGGCGTACATTTTTTATCATCAGCACCTCGCCCTTGTCATTCCGGACAACGCCCGCTGCGCAGACCGAGTGAACCGGAAGTGTCTTATCAGCCATCGGTAAACGTCTTCCCTTCTTTTATAAGCTTGTATGTGATGCTCTTGGGCTTTAGTCCGCCCTGAGCGAAGAACAGCCGGACAGTCGTGTAGCGCGAGAAGAACTGCGCACCCTTTGTTATTGAGACATTTTTGCCGCCGGTACCGTTCCATGTAAATGTTCCCCACGCCATGCCGAGAACGAACATCGTCACCGGTATCTGCGCGAGCTCGCTGCTTTCAGAGCTTGCCGTCATCGTGACCTCATATTCGCCGAACTTGCTTATTTCAAGCACGAACACAGCGCTCGAACCTCTTTCGGCACTGTATTTGTCGAGCGGAACAGTCACTTCATCGTCAAGCTTGTAAACCGGAACATTCTCACCGAGCTGCTCATTTTCTTCCGCAGGACGGCCAATTATCTCAACGGGTTCCGCTTTTCCGAGAAGTCTGTCCATAGCGCGGGTGGTCATCGCAAAGCGGCAGATGTTCATAGCATTGCGCTGGAGCTCGCCGCGCGTAAGACCGCCGGATTTCAGCATATCAAGCGTGTTGTCATTGTTATTCGCCGAATCCGCGCATACCATATAAATGTCGTTCTGCGCTCTTGCCATTGCGGCGAAGTCTTTCTTGTCGGGAGCATTTCCCCGGCGGTTGATATTCGCCCACCAGTCGGTCATCGTAAGCCCTTTAAAGTGCCAGTCGTCGCGCAGAAGCATAGTGTTCAGCTCGTAGTTTCCCGCTGTCCACACACCGTTCAGCGAGCCGTAGGTCGTCATTATCGTCTCGGCGTTTCCGACCTGCACCGCGATGCGGAAGCCTTCAAGATATATCTCTCTGAGCGCTCTTTCGGAGACTATCGAGTCGAGGAAGTGGCGGTTGAGCTCCTGATTATTGGCGCAGAAATGCTTTACCGTACCGGTGACTCCGGCAGAGTGTAAGCCTTTCAGCTCCGAAGCAGCCATCATTCCGCAAAGGTACGGGTCTTCCGAAAAATATTCGAAG
>CAMVEM010000215.1 GCA_947166515.1 uncultured Clostridia bacterium
TCCCCGAAACATTCCCCAGCCTGTTCATATTTGCAACAGCATTTGTATTCGGTGTATATACTTCACCGGTCGAAGGATTGACAAGCACATTCTGCAATCCGAGAGTGATATAGTTAAATCCGAGAGGCGGAAGATCCTCCTGTGCGCGGACTTCATCAAGCTGCATGAAATTATTCTGCAAAGCCGTAGCATACGCGGAATATCTTTCGGAAACACTTCCGCGTGTCAGTTCCTTCGTATCAAATGCAAAATAATGGTCTGCCTTTTCGCTTTCAAGCAGGAGATCACTGTCAAATGCCGCCTCAAAAGCGTCCAGAACGGGCATAACGGCATTCTTCACAGTGTCGGGTGAAAGTATCCCGTCAACCGTACCGAACAGCCGCATAATTTCCGCATCGTTGGTCTTGACGTTCTCATTGAGCTGCATCTCGACGGAAGTGCTCGACATTTCCTTGAAATCAACATCGCCGTTGAGGAACATCACTTTATTGACGTTCATATCATCGGAATAGATATTCGCCCAATTCCTTTTCAGATTTTCCTCCGAATCCTTTGAAATGACGCCCTTGCTCTGCAGGAAACCGCGCTTGTTTCCGCCTTTCAGCACCTGATTTTTCTGGAATTTCAGCAGCTGATACATCGTCTCCATGATGAGCGGACTTTCCTGCACAATGCCGCGCCCTTTCCCGAAGCCGTCCGAATTGCGCAGTATTTTAAGCATACGGTACGGGAATATCTCGCCGCCGTTCACGTTGTATGTATAATGCTTGTTGATATAATCGATGTCCTTTATCATCACGCTGACCGCGTAGGAGGGGATATATTTTATCGCGCCGGGCTGCCCGAAATAGCTTTCTATATACCCGAACGCTGAGCCTGTCAGCAGGAAATCCCGCACCCATACGCGTCGCATATTGTCGGCGTTCATCGTGTCGCCCGTGTCGGAATTGAGAAATTTCACTCGCCTGTCGTCTGTTACTTCCTCAACTTCGCCGTCCGGCTTTTTAACGTACAGCTTCACGGGCAGCATAGCCGCCGCGCCCGCTATCATTTCCACGCAGTACGCAACGGCAGGAACCTGCATAGCGATATCAACGGTGAGCTTGTTCCCGCCGCCGAGAAGTTCTTCGAGCGTCACTGCGCCGATAGGCTCCGAGCGCTTTTCACGCTTGAATATGTCGAAAAGTCCCATGTAATTATCCCTCCGAAATTATGATCTCCGAGCCCTGTTTCAGCTTTTCCGCCGAACATATCTCGTGCATATTCAGCCAGCAGCCGTTAAGATATTCGACCGCATCGGTCTTGTTGGTCATTATCATGTGCTTGTATGCGTCCGCTGCTATCAGCTTGTAGTCGATTATGTCGATATCGAGTATTTCAATGAAGCTCAGATGTGCGTAATCCGCAACAAGCTTTTCCTCTGTCGTGTATATCCGGAAAAGCTGTTCTTCGGTGTCGTCGTCCTTCACGCCCTGCGGTATCATGAGCGCGTCCATGTTCTGCTTCACGTAATCGTCGATAGCGTCGCGGTACAGCTTCGCCCACATGATCTCCGACGTTCTCAGGGTCTTCGGGATATCCTCAACACATACTCGTTCAAGGATATCCCGAAGCTCCCGCAAAAAGCGGAGCTTCCGGTAATCCGAAACGGAGCAGGTGCGGCATGATATTTTTCCGATCATCGGAACATCGACCATGAAAACAGGTTTCGTTATCGCTGTCAGTTCTGTCATGCCGCACATCTCCTTAAAATTATTCCGATACCGTAACGGTGAAAGTCGTTGTCTTGCTTTCGTATGTTACGGTAACGGTCTTTTCGCCTGCTGTGGAGCTGTCAAATCCGGTGCACATCGCCGCTGTCACATTCACGTCCGCTGTTGTGGTGTCGGTGTATGTCGCAGTGATAACAGCGCCGGTCACGTCAAGCTCATCATTGATGCTGTACGCTGTCTTTGTGGGCTGTGTCTTCATGGATATCGAGGAAACAGTCGCACCGCTGAAATCCGCCCACGGATAGCCGACGGGAGTATCTACCTGCATATAAAGGCGTCCGGTATCGTCGTAGGGCTGGCACTCAAACTGACACGCGAAGGGCGTCACCTTGTCGGGTGTCCATTCAGCGTCAAAGCCCTGCATATTCTTTCCGACAGATACGGCGATAGTATCTCCGTACTGCGTATCCTGGTGGTGGAATATTATCACGAACAGGCTGTCGTCCATGTTCGAGATACCGCCGACCTCTGCGACCTTCACACTGCCGCTTGCGGACGCAACGGTGCTTATACTTCCGGTAGGGTACCACTTCGCGACCGTCTCGGCGTTCGCATTGAACAGCGCAAAATTTGCGGTGCCCTTTTCCTTTGTGATGAGGTTTACCCTCATTTCTCCGAGGTCGGACTGATCGTCGAGTGTTTCGGTGGATATGCTGAACTTGAAGCCGTTTTTTACATATCCCATCTGATTTTCTTCTACCATCCATGCAGCGAGATTGCTGAGGATAGTCGCCTTGTTGAGTATCGGGTAAACAATCGAGGAGAGCTTTACGCCATAGACTTTACCCGAACCGTAAAACGTTCTTTTTTCCAGTGCCATTAGTAACAACTCCTTTGTGCTTTCTTAAATAAATTCGTGACATAAAAACGAATATCTGCTGTAAAACAGCCCGTGCTCGTCGTCAAATCCGCAGGTCTTTTTGAATTTTGCTGCGAATCGTAAGTCATGTTCGAGCTGACCTTCGAGAAGTGTATCATCGGCGGTCTTGGCGTCCCTGTAGAATATGAAGAGGTCGCCGTACAGCCATTTCTCGCCGGTCATCAGATCAGAGCCCGAAAACACCGTTTCGGGAACGTGATATGTCCCGAAGCGGTGCTCATTCGGTATCTGCAAAAACGAGTGCCACGCTGTTTTTATATTGCGGTTCCCGGTGAACGCGAGGAAGATCTGAAGGATATCATTCCACGCAAGAGCAGCGGGTTCTAAACTGTCAGAGTTCATATACTCCCTCCTGATCGGTTGATACAAAGCGATGATATTCACTGCGATTGATCGGCGGCGGAAGCCTTCCGCTCGTTATTCATTCAGCTTCACCCGCCTTGCTCTGAATTTGATCGTCTGATGTTTCAGCTGGATATCATCAGCAGGAGAAATTATCTCGTAGATATTCCCTTCACCATCGACCGCGCGGTGTGTCGTGGAAATTATCATCAGCTCCGGGCAGTACCTGCACTCGATCTCAACGGTCAGCGCAGAATCATTTCCCGCATTTGCAAGGAAAAACTCATTTCCGTACAGCCCGTTGATATACGCATGACAGGTATAGACATCTGTATAATTCACATTGTCCTCTGTCCTCTGAAACGTGATGATATTTCTCGGAACGTGCTTTTTCACAGCCATATTATCACACCACCAGATTCAATTGTACACCGTGACAGATAGCCTCCGCCGCTTGTTCCCGCTCGGTCGTGCCGTCGTAGTAATCATTGCACAGGCACATATATGCGGTCACTAATTCGGGGTAGTTGTCAAGATCTGCCTCCTCACGGTTTGTGAGCGTTTTTATGCGTGCGAGAGCGGCGGGCATTATCTCGTCCGAGATGCGTTCATCATCGTGAGAATAGTCAATCCTTAGCGCTTTTTTTACGTTTGCGACTGTTATCTCCGATATTTTCATCTGCATCACCGCCTCTGTCAGACTGTGGGTCGTCCGCCGCTTCGGCGTAGCCGCACGAAATAAGCGAGGACGCGAATTTGTCATCGACCTCGCGCACCTCGCCCATGTTCATATCAACAGCACCCACAAAAGATACAAGTGCTTTGATCTTCATGAGTTCGCCTCCCGCTTACTGTACATCTACAGCTACCTTGACGTAAGCCTCGGGATTTACGGGACGTCCGTCAAGCCAGAGTATGCCGAGGATGCCGCGGCAGCCTATCTCCGCGTATTTCTCCATGAGGATCTGAAGCGTCATATCGGGATTGAGATTTGCCTTGTATGCGCGTCCGTAATCGCCGTACAGGATAGGAACCTTTGTATCAGCGATATTGTCCATGCACTCGGAAATGAGCACGGGACGTCCGAGGATAGTGCCTACAAAGCCGTTTGTGAATTCGCCCTGGTGGAAGATATACTGCCCCTGACCGTCCTTGAGGAGACGAACCTTGCACAGTGTATCGTTCGACATGATCCAGTGAGAATTCGGGTGATAGGGCGCCTTGAGTGTGTGGAATATCTTTATGATATCATCGCTCGTGAGCGCTGCTGCGGAAAGCGTGTAAGCAGTTCCGGACGTTGTAAGACCGTAGGGCTTGCCGCTGCCGTCACCCTTGATAATGCCCGCTTCTGCTTTCAGTGCGAAATCCTGCACCATCTGTGTCTCAAATTCGC
>CAMVEM010000216.1 GCA_947166515.1 uncultured Clostridia bacterium
ATTACTCTCATTCCACACGCCCTGTAAATTTGCAGGAAGCGAGCCTTTACGCGACGAGGAGATCAGCAGATAGCGTCCGTATTGGAAATACAGCGGTTCGAGGATATCGGCGGCTTCGCTGTCGCCGTCCTTGTAGCGCTGTAAAAGCGTTTCAGTGTCAGTGTTCCATAAGATCTGAGAACCGTTCAGTTTGAGATCAGCTCTGTCATAAAGCGAGGAATAGTCACTGAAATGTTCGTCATAAAGCTCATATACGCTTTTGCTGCTGGCTTTTTCAAGTATATCATCAACTGTGATACGCGGGTCGATACCGCTTCTGTACGTCGGATATTCGTCGGAATAATCCGTTGCTGCGGTAAAGTATATGACGACTTCATCCGCATCCGTAACAGTTATAATGTCGTCCGAGCCAATCACCGTTCCGCCGTCATTTGCGATATAAAACGCAGCATGATAGCGCAGCCCGTTGTCGGTCAGCGATCCGTAATAATCGAGTCTGTTTCCCTGTGCTTTTACAATGCCGCCGTCCTGTATCTTATCAAGCGAAAGCTTAAAGCTTATGGCTTTTTCCTTGTTTATGCCTTTCTCCTTTTCGCAGGAAAAATGCATACAGATAACACGCGCCGGATAAGAAGCGAATGAGCGGCGTGAATATCTCGTTCCGTTATATGTGAACAGATTGTTATGATCGCCTGTAATAAAGCTGATTCCGCGCTCATAATCCGTCACCTTGCTTTTATCTATGTCCGGAAACTCGAACACGGCATTGCAAAGACACTGATACGCGCCAAATCCCTCGTCAGTCTCACAGGTCAGATATTTCAGCAGATCGAGAGCCTCGTCATACTTTTTATCGGCAAGAAGCTCCTGCACCTGCTTTACATACTTATACGCGCCCTTGCGGTTGCCGCCGTGATAGTCCGGACGGTTCGGCGAAGGTCCGCCTATCCATAGCGTCTTTTCATTAAGAACAACGACCTCGCGCTCTATACCGCCGAAAAAGGTCGCACCCATATATCCGTTTCCTATCGGCAGGCAGGTGCTTTCCCACTTGTCGGGGTCGCCTTCCGTTCTGAACCATATCCCATTATATGCAGTATCCATAAAGTGCTCCTTTATATCAATCACCGGTAGTCTCGCGGAGAATAAGGCTGTGTGGAAGTGTATAGAGCGATCTGTCGGGCTCGTCCGATTTCATATTTTCAAGAAGCTTCTCCACCACAAGCTTACCCTGCATGAAGCACGGCTGGCGCACTGTCGAGAGGTGAGGAACGAAAATGTGGGAATACTGAATATCATCAAAGCCGAAAAACAGAACATCTTTTCCGATGTTGATACCGGCGGAAAGCGCATAGTTCATGGCGCCTATTGCTATCATATCTGAGATAGCAAATATCGCGTCCGGCTTGTTCTCAATCTTCATGAGCGCTTCACAGCCTTTTGTTCCGGATTCCGCTTCATAACTGCCATAATACACGAGGTTTTCGTCGTATTCTATGCCGTTATCCTCAAGCGCATGCTTATAGCCTTTTTCGCGGTCTATAGAGGACTGGCTTCGCTGTTTGGTCGTGATAAGTCCGATGCGTCTGCGGCCCTTTCCGATAAGATAGTTCACAGCGTCATAGCCCGCCTTTACATTGTCGATAGTAACGGTGAGAACATTGCAGTTTTCAAGGCGTTCAAGGCACATCGCTATATTGTGGTTCTGAGCAAGGCCGGATATCTCCTCCGCGCTGAGCTTAGGTCCAAGAAGTACTGCTCCGTCAACAGAGCGCGAAAACAACATTCCAAGCAGATGCATCTCATGCCTGGGATCGTCTCTTGTAGTCGCTATAAGAACATCATATCCCTTTATCGCGGCAGCTTCTTCCATTCCTCTCAGGACTTCGGAATAAAAGCTCTGCTCGGTCGATGCGATTATGGCGAGGATACGTCTTGTTTCGCTCTTGCGAAGATCTCTTCCAAGAAAATTCGGACTGTAACCGAGGGCCTTTACCGCCTGATTTACAGCTTCTACCGCGTCCTCCGAGACATTCGACTTATTATTCAGCACTCTTGAAACTGTGGCCACAGAAACATGGGCAGCCTTTGCGACATCTTTTATCGTTATACTCAATTTTCTCTACCGCCTATTATTTGTTATCGTTTTCATCAGAAACAGCTATTCTCCGCATAAAGGACAAAAAGCCGGATCATTATGATTCCGATCAACCCATTTCGGAAAGCACTGTAAAACCCGAGTTACATATTTCTGATACAATTTTACTTATAAATTATACCATATTATATGATATTATATCAATATGCACAATAAACAAAATTATTTGTCTATTTTTGAAACGGGAGTATTCCTGTCATATCGTGCATTTGATACAGCAAAGCCAAAAACATTTATTTAAAATTGTCCATTTTGTTAATTTACAAATAAGCTAAATTAGCTTAAAATAAACTTAGTAAATTATTTTTCCCCTGCACATCTATTCCACAAAGGAGGCAGGCAGATGATAAAGAAATCCGTAACTATGAGCGACATAGCTAAAGAAATAGGCGTCAGCACTGTTACAGTCTCAAAGGCTCTCGGCGATAAGGACGGAGTCGGAAGCGAGCTTCGTGAACAGATAAAGCGCAAAGCCGAGGAAATGGGATACCGCTTTTCCGGCTCGTCAAAAAGCATCAAGGACGATCTCACCTACAGCATAAGCATTGTTGTCGCAAAGCATTTCATACACGACGCGAGCGCTTTTTACTGGGTAATGTACCGATACATCGTCGAGCTTCTCCAGAAACAGGAATATTACGGTATTCTCGAAGTGATCTCGGACGACGACGAAAGCACATGCGAGATGCCAAAGTCTGTTTCAGACAGGAAAGCTGACGGAATAATCGTTCTCGGACAGTTTTCAAACCCGTATGTGAACGCCCTGCTCTCGCTTAATGTTCCGACAGTGTTTCTTGATTTCTACAGTGCCCGCTGTGATGTTGAGACTGTTATCGCCGATAATTTCTTCGGTTCATATACGATCACGAATTATCTGATAAATCTCGGACACAGGCGGATAGGATTCATCGGCTCGGTGAATTCTACCTCCAGCATCCAGGACAGATATCTTGGATTCTACAAAGCTCATCTTGAAAACCGTATCCGCATTAATTCCTCATGGATAATCGAGGACAGACGAAGCGACGGGATCGCTTTCACCGAATACAACCTGCCTTCGGAGCTTCCAACAGCGTTTGTGTGCAACTGCGACGAAGCTGCATACACGCTCGTTAATCAGCTCAGGTCAAAGGGGATAAGAGTTCCGGACGATATCTCGGTGGTCGGATATGATAATCATATCTACTCGACTATCTCAACGCCGAGGATCACCACGATAGACGCGAACAGCTACGAAATGTCAAGCCACGCCGTTGATATAATCATAAAAAAGATACACGACAACACATACAAATGCGGCAGAGTTCTCATTACCGGAAAGCTCGTCGAACGCGACAGCGTCAGGAGACTCAAATGATAAAAATAACCGACACTCATGCACATTACGACGATGAGGCATTTAACAGCGACCGTTATGAGCTGCTTGAACGGCTGCTCGCTGAAAAGTGCGAAAAAATAGTCACTCTCGGCTGTGATATTGCGAAAAGCCGCCAGAGCCTTGAGATCGCCGAAAAGTTTGACAATGTTTATGCAGCTGTGGGTGTACATCCCGAAAACTGTGCCGACGAGAAAGACGATTATCTCGATGAACTGAAAAAACTCTGCGCACACAGAAAAGCTGTTGCTATAGGCGAGATCGGGCTTGACTTTCACTGGGAACCCTTCGACCGTTCGCGGCAGATACGTTTCTTCCGCGAACAGCTTGAACTCGCAAAAGAGCTCGGAATGCCCGTATGCGTTCATTCGCGCGACTGCACCAAGGAGATACTTGATATCCTGCGTGAATATAAGCCAAACGGTGTTATGCACTGTTTTTCCGGAAGCATAGAAGTCGCTAAGGAAATACTCTCATTCGGCATGATGATAAGCTTTACCGGGCTGCTGACGTTCAGCAACGCAAAAAAGGCGGCGGAAGCATGTGCGTATATCCCTATCGACAGGATAATGCTCGAAACTGATTGTCCGTACATGACACCGGTGCCTCACCGCGGCGAACGCAACGACAGCGGAAATCTTATCTACACGGCAGAAAAGCTCGCCGAAATAAAAGGGCTCACAGTCGAGGAAGCGGTAAGGATATGCAACGAGAACGCAGAACGGTTTTTCCGGTTCGGAGATACCGCTGACGCTTGAGAGCGTCGCTGCGCTTGAGAGCGTCGCTGCGCTTGAGAGCGTCGCTGCGCTTGAGAGCGTCGCTGCGCTTGAGAGCGTCGCTGC
>CAMVEM010000217.1 GCA_947166515.1 uncultured Clostridia bacterium
TGTAGGCTAAGCAACCGGCGACTTGCCGCATTTCTGCGGTAGTTCTCCAAATGCTCGCCCCCGAACCGTGCTTGCACCTCTCAGCGCACACGGCTCTCCATTAAAATCACTCAGTCTAATCTTCCTTTGTGCAAATTTACATGGCATTGATGACACAGTGCAAGTGTTTTTCTATTTCTCGCAATCATAAACTGCTCCCAAAATTTCTTGCCCTGCAAATTCTTCAGCTTTCTGACATGATGCATTTCAATCGGTGTATTTTCCGCACCGCACCATTCACATTTATTTGCAGAAAGCCTTTGTATCAGGCTCGTCCTTTCAAGATATATCTTCTTGTCCTGTATCAAATCCACATCTGCATATTTGTTCATTTCTTTCCGCCGAAAGCCCTCGTGATACAGCAGACAGACTTTTTCTGTTCCGTCTTTTCCCTTGTACTTGATTCCGAAATCCTTGCCCATTCTCATTTTATCCATGATACTGCGTTTTGTAGTTCTATATTTCGTTGCATATGTTTTGAACATGCTGTATTCCATAATATAATAGAAGCAGTTTATATGAGCACTGTTATTTGCGATAGAATAATAATTGTAAAAGCCTCTGATTTCCGAATTATATGTTCTGAGAATTTCCAAATCGTCACTGTCTTTCATGCTGTACCTTGATTTTGCTTTCCAGACTTCCTTACCGTTCACATATGTCATTTCCATTGCTTTCAGAGAAAGCAGTTTATCACGGATAGTTGCAGTTGATACTTCCAACACAACACGCCCTCCGTAATTTCGGACAAGTCTGCCCGCATTGTCACGCTTCTGCAAGTCAGATTTTCTGACATAAATTTCATAGCCGAGAAAATGTGCCGGCTTCTGTCCGTGCGTAATCAATGTCTTTTCCTGCGATAATTCAAGGGAGAGTTTCTCGGATAAAAATACTGTAATATCTCTCTTGATTGTTTCGCAGTCTTTCTTGCTGCCGATTACACCAATCAGAAAATCGTCTGCATAACGAACATACTGCATTCTCTTATAATTTTCATCCATAGCCATATGACACGGAATAAAGCGCCGCTTTTTATCCAGCTCTTTAATTTCCGTGATAATTGTTGTCCGTTCGGTTTGGTCGTCTGTCGATTTCAGCTTTTTGGTTAGCTTTCCTCTTTCGACTTCGAGTTTTCTGTATTCAGGATTCCTTTTTCGCTGTTTCCCTATATTGAATTTGTCTGCATATTCCTGCATATACCGATCCAGTTGATCCAGATAGATATTTGCGAGAATCGGACTGATAATGCCGCCCTGCGGTGTGCCGCTGTATGTCTTGTGATAAACCCAGTCTTCCAGATATCCTGCATTCAAAAACTTCCGGATTAAGCGTATAAAACGCTCATCGGAAATCCTTTTGCGTAGAATTTCAATCAGTACATTGTGGTTAATATTGTCAAAAAATCCTTTGATGTCGCCCTCTATAAACCACTTTGCGCCCGTGAAAGTTACCTGAATTTGATTCAAAGCTGTATGACAGCTTCTGTCCGGTCTGAAACCGTGAGAACAGTTCGCAAAGCTGCCCTCATAAATGGATTCCAGAATCATCTTGATAACTTCCTGCAACAGTTTATCCTTAAATGCGGGAATGCCCAGCGGTCTTTTGCGTTTGCCGTCTTTTTTCAGGATATAGGTTCTGCGGGACGGCTGCGGCTGGTAGCTTTCGTCCTTGATTTTTGCAATCAGTTCCCTGATTCTTTGCAGACTCATTCCGTCAATCGTTTCGCCGTCAGTGCCTTCTGTCATGTTGCCTTCTTTTGCATAAATATTGTAATACGCCAGAAGGTACATATCTTCATTGTAAAGAATCCGATACAGTCTTTCATAGTGATAGTTTTGATCTTTGCTGTGACTGATTAGACTGTTTAACACCTTTTCAGGATTTCTCACAGTGTATCACACACCTTCCTAAATCAATGCTAAAGTATTTTAACTGCTGTCCTTCGCCATGTAAACGGCTTTCCCGTTCTCGGACTACTATGACAGCTCCGTTACCATGCCGAATATTCAGTATCTGCATACATAGCCTTTCGGCGTTTCGGTTTAGGTAATCCCCGTTTGCTGACAATATAACAAGCTCTCACAGATTGTCGGATGCAGTTTTCGTCCTTTTATGCTTACTGCATATGCGCTGTAATACATCCGGCTTTTCTATCTCACCCAGTGATAGAAAAGTATTACAGTACAGCGTTTGTAACTATCTTCCGCTGTAGTCCCGACGCAGACCGCTCAGACTGCCGTTCATCCAGTTTAGGATTCATCCTCATATCCGTGACTTTCACCTGCATTCAGTCGCAGCCTGATAGTTGGCTGACTTATGCTTTTACCGGTATGCTGTGTTCCCTGATATTTGGTTTCCCTCACAGGTCAGCCGGTTGGTGACAGGCGTTCGGAATCTTACCTGATACATTGCTGATGTATATTTATATTGCCGCCTTGACGGGCGCACGTGTAAAGTCAGAGGGCTTCCAGGGGATATCACAATGATGTGCTGCATAAAGCCGCTGCTGAATGTTTGCGCCCGTACCGATCGTGCCGGTGCTGCCGATGACAACGCGGTACTTTCCCTCATTGATGTCGCGGAAGATTGCCTCGCGGTCTTTGCTGTCAGCCTTCGGCGCGAAGATGATCTCATCTTTCGGAATGCCCTTTGCAATCAATTCATCACGGATATATTCGTATACCGAAAAGTTTCCGTTGTCGCTGTTGACTGCAATATCCGAGAAGATGATCTGCACGCCTTTCTGCTCAGCTGTATCATTGTAATACTGCCATACACGATCGACACAGGCATCAACTTTTCCGGGTTCTTCCTCCATGAATCCCTCCGGCAGCTCGCCGTCCTCACGCTGACGGTAAAGCGCCGCAACCGCAGCATTCCCCAAACCGACCAGTCGCGCTTCACTGGTAATGACCAAAAGATTGTCGATGTGCGGACTACCACACCGGTGCTGATGAGCTGCGCACGCGCCGCAAGTTCACGCACATACGCGCGCTGTTCCGGCGATGCCTCGACCTTGACAATCTCCGGCTTGCCGCCGATCAATTCCGGACGCGGCAGATGCAGTTTCTCCGCAGACTGAATGTCTGCAAACTCCTTATACATCGCCATGAGCTCAGGCAGGTTTGCAAACTTTGCAAACGATGTTTTGAGTTTGAGCTGACCTGACGGACTCTGCTTGTACGCACACACAACCTTGCCGAAAGTCGCCGCCCAATCGTCGAAACGGTCTACGCCTGCGGCTTTCAGCAGATCAGGACGCAGATAGTTCATGACAACATATAATTCCGAGAGCGAATTCGATACAGGCGTTCCGGTACAGTGCAGAATATGTCCCTGTCCGAGCATCTCATTCATCCACTCACACTTCATAGCCATATCCTGCGCACGACCGGAAGCAGCGGTTGAAACGCCAGAAACATCGGTCATTTTTGTTTGGATGAACATATTTTTATAGGCGTGTGACTCGTCCACCACCAGGTAATCGAAGCCTAATTGCTCGAATTCCAGCACATCATCTTTGCGTCTTGTGGACTGCTTTTTCGGATCGAGCGCTTTCTCCAAACGCTTCTCCAGACGCTTTTTTGCAGCCTCGATCTTCTTGACGGACGGCGTGTTTGTCGTTGCACCTGCCATTTTCTGTGCGACAAGCATATCCTCCAATTCGTCAATTTCGCGCTGAATGTACTCCCGCTGGTATGCCGGAGACATTGCCATCTTATCAAATTGCTCTCTGGATACGATAACTGCGTCATAATTGCCGGTTGCGATCCGCGCCGTGAACACATCTCGCTTGTCCTGAGTAGACAAATCCATTTCGCCGACCGTCAACAGCCGCGCATCGGGAAAGATTCTGCGCCATTCCAGCGCGGTCTGTTCGGTCAGTGCTTTCGGCACAACGATGCACGCTTTGTTGATCAAGCCGAGCTCTTTCTTTTTCATGACCGCTGAGATAAACACCGCGGATTTGCCCGCGCCGACCACATGGGCAGCGAGCGTATTTCCACCGTAAACCGCACGAGCGATACAGTTGCGCTGATGCGGACGGAGTTCAAAATCGTTTGCCATGCCGTTGAATGTCAGGCGGCTTCCGTCATACTGCCGACCGACCAGTGCGTTGAACCGATCATTGTAGATCTTTTCGTATTTCGCCCTGCGCTCCGGATCGGCAAAAATCCATTCCGCGAATTTCGCCTCGATCTGCTTCGCTTT
>CAMVEM010000218.1 GCA_947166515.1 uncultured Clostridia bacterium
CCTCCCCTTTAGGGGAGGGGCCGGGGGTAGGGCTCTGCAAATTATGATTTATCTTTTTATAATAACACTCACTTCACCTGAATTAAGGCGGACTTCTTCGCCGCTGCTGTCCCTGACGACAAGCGTATTGTCATCGCCTATGCCAAGAACTTCGGCGGTGTGCTCCACACCGCTTTGCGTGTAGCTGACAGTCTTTCCTGTAAGTATCGAACGCCTGCGGTATTCCGCAAGATATGCCTTCTCCGGAAGCTTGTCATAATACCGGAAGAAATTCTCTATCACCCTCGCAGCGAGCAACGGGCGCTGCTCCCCGCTGATCCCGAGAGAACCCGCCTTTTCTCGCAGCTCTTCCGGAAATGTCACATCTGCTACATTTATCCCGATGCCAAGCACCGCGTATTCCATGCCTGCTTCCCTGCCAACAACGGACTCGGTCAATATCCCACAGACCTTCCTGCCCCTGACATATACATCGTTGACCCACTTTATGCCAGCTTCACAGTCGCATACGCTCTCTATCGCCTCGGCGACTGCAGGAGCAGCGCACGCGGTTATCGCAATAGCTTCCGCAGCGTCAAGCCGCGGGCGCAACAGTATGCTCATATAAAGCCCCGCGTCTCCCGGAGACCAGAAGCTTCGCCCGTGCCGCCCCCTGCCGGCAGTCTGACACCCGGCAATAACAACCGCACCCTCTGCGGCTCCGCTCTGCGCAAGCTCTTTCACATCGAGATTAGTTGACGCGGTAACATCACGGGTGATAATATCCACTCTCGCTGTCATTTCGGCGGAAAGAGCCTTATATACCGCTTCCGCCCCGAACATCGTCATTTCCTTAATGCCTTCTTTTCTTTCCTGTCCTGTTTTATCCTGTTTTTGTACGCTTCACGGAATCCGAGATAGGTCTGCGCCTCACTCGTACCGTCCGTCTCTATACCGCCATAGACCGCATTTTCATACTTCCGGGTAAATCCCTGTATATTGCATCCGAAAAGCTCTCCTATCTTATCCGCGGTCTCATCGGGAGTAAATGTATTCCTGCTCTTTCCGAGATATGCGTTCAGCATACGGTTCATTTTGTTGTATATCAGGCGGAACTGCTCCGTGCCGCGCGATCTCTTTATTTTATGAACATAGCCGTTCTCCGCAACGATCGGACGAAGTATCATCACAGTCACGCCGATTATAGCGAGAAGCAGCGCAATACCGCCGACGATAAGAAATGTCGGGTCCGTCTGCCCGTCATCGGTGACGGAGCTTGTAGGATTGAATGTAGTCCAGCCGTAACCGTCGAGCCATACCTGCACGAAAGCGTGCGAGTCGGACGTGGTGGCGTACCAATAGCCCTTTTTATCATATTTCTGTATCCAGAAGCCCTCACAGTAGCGTGCGGTAAGTCCCGCCTCGCGGCACATCAGGGTCATTGCGGTAGCATAGGACGAGCAGGCGCCGCGCTTCGAGCTCAGTATGAAATAATCCGGAGACCCGTTCGGAGCCGTATAGTCGCGGTCATAAACAAATCCGTTGCCGAGAAGATACTGCTCGATAGCCTTCGCCTTGCTGTAAACGGTATCGTACCCCTGCGTTATCCTGTTCACAAGGCTGCGGACGCTCTGTCTCCTTCCCTCGGACGAATAGCACTGATCCAGCACTTCATCAGAGAGAAGATATTCGTCGTATTTTATCGCCTGTTCTCTCGCTTCGAGATAAGAGTCAACGCTGTAAGGATCTTCCGCGGTATATGAAAGCTCCTCGGCATAGTTTTTGGTGAACATCTCCGAAAAATCAACGTCAAGTTCAAAATCCACCCATTCCAGATCATATATCCGAAGCTTTCCGACATCATCCTGCGTTATAAAATATTCGTCGTTCTCCGTACGGAAGATCTTCACTTCAGAATCACCGGTCGTAATACTCACTATATTTTCGGGAGTATATATGGCTCGTATTTCCGATGAAACAGGTACAACACGGCATTTATTCAAAGTGACATCGCCCGTTTCCCGCCCTGTAAGCTCATAGAACACTGTCGGGTCCTCATAGGATGCAAACTTCTTTATATTGCTCCTGCCTTTGTCGGAATCGCCGAAGTAGGACCAGTTCTGATTTTTCCCGTCATAATAATTGAAGCACTGGCGCTTGAGAAAAACCGGGTTATCCCCGTAAAAATAATATATTATCTTATCGCTTTCCTCGGAAACCATACTCGATGAGCTGTCGCTGAACCCGCTGAAATCCGCCGCAGCCTCGGCTGCACTTATCGTAACACCGGTGACGAACTCATCGAACACTTTTCTGTAAGGTGCAAATGCGAGCTTAGGTGAAAATGAGGCTATTACTGTCACAACAATGATGAACGCAGTCACGGCCAGTATGCTGCCCTTATTTCCTACAGCCTTCCCGGAATCGTTCGTTATCGTCCCTCCGGCAGCGTCAACATCTCCGGCCCTGCGGTTCCCGGCCATTATGAAAAAGAACAGCGTCATTATGATTATCGGGAAAAGTACAGGTATATCGGTGAACGTCTTTGCAAACAGACAGAACGGACACAGACATATCAGGAATACGAAAACGCCTCTGTACCGGACTCTCGTGAAATAGTACAGGCATGAAATCAGTACCGTGCCGAACATCAACACCAGCGACGCGCTCCTGCCGTAGTATATCTGCGTGAAGCGCGAGGGCTCCATGAACCACAGCAGCATCTCGCCCGGTTTTTCGGACAGAAAAGAAGCGCTCATGCCGAGTATCACCATCACGATCACGACAATGACCGTAAGCCAGTTCTTTCCGATGTGATGCAGAAATTCATAGATAGCAAAAATAATACATGCCAGCGCGAACGACATCAGCGAATACGCAATAACTGCCACGCCGTATGAATGAACATATATGTAAACCATCGCGCTTATGACTGCCGTACTGAGCAGAACGGGCGCGAGATTATCGGCAACTGCCTCGCCGGCGGTGCGCGCCGGCAGCTTTTTCCTGCTATCTTTCAAATCGTATATCTTCCTCGTCACGGGTAATGACCCATATATTCTCAGAGCTTACCGGCACTTTCGGAGAAGCCGCAGCGCGGTTCTCATACCCGGAGACAAATCCCGCGGTCTGCGCGTCACATCGTGCCGTAAATACCACACAGTGTCCCTCCACATTCGCCGGGATCCTGTTCACGGCGTCGGCGGAGAACATGAAGTCTGTCAGCCGGTAGCGTATGTCGGAAACATCAGCCGGCGTAACGACCTGTATGCTTTCCCACTCGTTATTGAAGCGTATCGACAGGCTGCAGGGCAGCTCCGTCTTCGCAAACTGCATCATCATCGCAAGCATGGCTTCCACCGTGAGCTGTTCCTCGCGGCGGGCATCAAGCTCGTCGCTGTTCAGCGAGCCTGCCTTGTCAAGAATGAATGTCTGTTCCGCGCCGGAGGCTCCCTCAAGTCTTCGGACATAATATTCTCCCCTTTTTGCGGAGAGTTTCCAGTTTATAAGCTTTAAGCTGTCTCCGGGCTCGTACTTTCTGTGTTCATAGCCGGGATAGCCGTTCAGCGCAAACAGGGACTGAGTTGTTTCTTCGCTGTCGTCGAAAGCCGCCGCGTCCGTAAGGCTGCGTGCAAGCCCCTCTCTGCGGTCAACTTCGGGGATATCGGGGTAGATCTTCACTTCGGTAAGCGCCTTGGGGATATTGACCCGGAAGCTCACGAGCCCGAGATAATCCGTCACCATGATGCTGCTGATACCAATCCTGCCCTTTCCGAAGAATTCCGCCTTATAGTCTGCACTGAAGCTGAGCCTGTCCCGGCCGAAAACGGCAGTTCTTATTTTCTGCTTTGAATCCGTCGTGAAATGATAGCTTGAATACAGCCCGGCTTCTATGAAAGCGGACGGCAGAAATCCGGATTTTATAATAACAAGGCTCACCGTTGTGAGCTCACCGCGGTTGAGTATATCTTCGCTGACGTCTATTTTGGCCGAAAGCGCGAATTTTGAATTCAAGCAGATGACAAGCGAAATAACCGCGGCTGAGGACAGCGCTATTATCAGATAGCTTCCGCCGTGCGCTTCGAGAAACAGCGTATAAAGCACCGCAAGTCCTATCAGCATTATATAGCCGATAATATTTTTTATGTGTATCATATTATTATTATTTACTATGGCTCTGTCACATCATTGGAGTTATTTTTGCTGAGATAAATCATAATTTGTGGGGGAATTTGCGGAGGGCTT
>CAMVEM010000219.1 GCA_947166515.1 uncultured Clostridia bacterium
GTATTTTCGGGTGCAGCCTTTTTTTCAAATCACTTCACCGGCTTCAACATCTCCATCACAAACTGCGCACCAAGCCGAAACCCACATACGAAATCATGGCGGCGGCATACGCTGTCGATAGCGCTGCTGGCGTCCTGATATTCCGTGAACAGAGCGAGTGCGCCGGGGTACGTGTTGATGAGGTCTTCCTCAGCCTTGATGATATCCTTCATGAGCCTGTGGTATTCATCGTCCATAGGGTCGGTGCTGAAGATGTGGAACACATCGGAATAGTAAAGTTCTTCTATAACATTTTTCATATAAATCACCTTTCCCGGCCGCTGCCGAATATGTAGCTCATCGAATAACCGTCCGAGCGTTTATCGAGAGCATCATTGAAATTGATACCGCAGCGCTTTCCGATGTAGCTGCCGACTTCGTAAGCAGCATCGAGGAGCCCGTTCGCAGCGTCGTATTTCAGTTGAAGATCCTTGATCTTCTCGTCGTATGCCTGTGCTTGCTCATTGAGTTCCTTGTCGTGATCCCGCTTCTTTTCTCGGAGCTCGGCATTTTCGCTTGTAAGAGCGTTGATCTGTTCGTTCAGCTTGGATATCTCGTTACCTTTGCTCATGCGGAGATTATCGAGACGCTTCTCGGCGGTCTGCAACTTTTCTTCGAGCTTCTTTTTCTCACGCTCGACGCAGAGGCAGCGGCCTGTGTAATATTCTCGGTCTTTCTCGCTTTTTTCGTATCTCTTGTTAAGATCGACCTGCGTGTTGTAAAGCTCCTGCGCCTTCCATTTCAAAGTGTCGGCGGAGCTTTCCTGCTCCCACGCTTCACGGAATTTCTGATTGATACGAATTTCGTCCTCAGATAGTTTGGCTTCGCGTTCCTGCAATGCCTTTTCGCGTTCATCGAGTTCGGCTGTCCTGCTCTGGAACTGCTCGCTGCTTCGGCGGTATTCATCGGCTTGAAGAGCATACGCCTTCTTCTGCGTATCGAGCGCTTCAAATTCCGCTGCATTGATTATCTTCTTGTTGCCTGGCAGCGAAAAACCTTTAACGGCGAGAGGCTCCGCGATCGCCTTTGCATCGAGCAGCGGCTGTATCTCGTCGCGGAGAGTTTCCTCCTGCCGTTCATAGTCTTTGATCGTATCACGGTGTCTCTTGTATTCCTCGACGGTGAATGAATATCCGCGGCCCGGATTTTCCTCGGCAATTTCAAAGCCATGTGCGCGGCATATATCACCGAGGACAGCCCTTTCGGATATCCTCCAGCGGTTGATCGCATCTTTTCCGCCGCCGTATCCCATTTCGCGGAGAGCCTGTGAGAGCCCGTTCTGCACAGGAACACCGCGGGTGTAATGCCCGATGGGGATATAGTCGATGTGCAGATGCGGGGTGGCCTCGTCCATGTGCAGGACGCTGTTAAACACGTAAAAATTCGGATTGCGCATCGAAAATCCCTGCATATATTCATCGAGACAGAGCTTCGCAGTAGCTGCATCGGGAGACGATACACCGGTATCGTCCTTTGTGCCGATCTGAACGACGTCCTCGTAAAAACTCTTCTGTCCGTTCGGCGATTCGATCACCTTGCCGCACGGCGCATGATTGAACAGGTGATCGAAATAACCGTTCATTATCTTGCGGTCGTTCCGCTTCTGGCGGGCGTTGTACTGATTGACCGCGTCAGTGAAAAGATTGCGGTACGCCTCGGCGATGTCCTGCTGTATGTAGATCACGTTGTCGGGAGTGCGGCTGCTGTCCACATTCTTCGGCTTGAAGCAGCGGTTGTTGTGCGCGAGACAGCCTTTTCCCTGAACGTGCGAGAGAGTTCTCATCATGTGCAGCACCTCAATTTCAGCGGCGAGTTCTTCGCGTGTTCCATGATAAGATCAAGGTCGAATGACGGAGCGCTTTCTTGCTTGACTGCCGTTCCCGTGAACAGCGAATTATAAAGCGCGGCGGGTATCCAGTTCGACGGGGCGTGGACTTCCGTCCGCTTCATACTGTCGAGAACGGTCACGACATTTCTGTGACATAATCCCGCGAAAAGCTCCGAGGCCCTTTTTCTGTCGATAAGCGTTCCGCTGACTTTGACGGGACGTATTCCCTTGATAACATCGGCGATGATATTCCTCAGTTCGGTCACGATATTTCCGTCATATTCGCTGCAAAGCGTTTCGTAACCGATCTTCTCATTGACCGATGATATAATTTCTTCATCGTCCTCCCGATTTTCGTTCGCGGGCGTGTGAAGATGATTATAATCAGTCTGATTCATATCAGTCTTATTATACTCAGTATTATTACATTTCGATTTTCCGAAGTCCTGAATCGCGGAAATGCGGTCTGATGAAACTGTGTTTTCCGTATCACTGATTTTCGGTTTTCCGCTTTCCTGATTTTCGGAGATCGTTCCCTCGCACATGAATTTGTGGAGATATATCACCGAAGGCTTGCCCAGACCGCGGCGCTTGCGGGTGATGAGCCCGATGCCCTTGCTGTCATCGAGCTCGTTGAAAAGTCGTGTGACTTTCTCCGTTCCGCAGTTGAGCACCTCCGATGCTTCCTCGACGGTGAAGATTATGTAAACTCTGCCGTTGTCATCGAGCCAGCCGTTCTGCTTCGAGAGCGACATTCGGTCGAGCATGAGCGAGTAGAGCAGCTTTGCGTCGTTGGACAGCTTTGCAAATGTCTTGTCCGTGAAAAGCAGTTTGGGTATGCGTATGAAGTTGAATTGTTCGGATTCGCGTCCGTAGAAGTATTCAAAGTTTGCAGACATATCTAACTCTCCTTTCTCACTGCCTGTTCTAACCGGGAAAGTTAGTTTTTCCCGATTTTTGATTTTCAGGCAGATGACACAGTTAGTAGCATTTGCGCCTTTGAAACTTCGTTATAGTCCGATTTTACGCCGTTTTTTATAAACGATAATAAAAAAAGGAACTGAACCTTAAACAATGCCAATCAGACCGAGTAATAACTCCGACTCTGAAGGCTGTGGGTTCGATTCCCGTCGGGCAGACCATTTTAAGTTCCTGCGAACCGCGCAGATACGCGGTTCGTAGGGCTTCTTTTTTATTCAATACATTGAAATGGGTCTTATATGGGTCTTATTGTCCTTTGAAGTGATCTGCGGTGATTCAGCCTGTCTTGCTGCAAACTATTCCCGTCCGCCTGATGTCATATTCGTTAGTGGGATCGGTCGGCGGTTCCGGATCGGTGTTCTTGCCGAATGAAAGTGCATCTGCAACAGCATCGAATGCTTTCATCTGGTTCTCCTTGAACATATGCGAATAGATGTTCAGCGTAGTCGATACCTGTGAATGACCGAGCACTCCCGAAACGGTCGTGGGGTCAACACCCGAACCGACTAAAAGCGAGGTATATAAGTGGCGGAAGCTGTGCAAGCCATAGCAGGGAAAATCGTGTTTCTTGCAAAAGCGCCTGAGCCAGCTGTAAGGTGAATCGGGATTCATAGGGCTGCCGTCGAATTTCACGAACAGTCTGTCGGTATCATTCCACTTGTCACCGAGCTTTTCGCGTTCTTCGTCCTGCTCTTCCTTGAATTTCATCAGAAGCCCGACGATCTCCATAGGTACTTTTACGTACCGCACGGAATTTTCCGTCTTGGGCGTATCGGTATAGATGCCTCTTTCCTTCGTGTAATTCGACGTGCGTTCAATATGTATCATACCCGTCGTAAAATCAATGTCCTTCCATTCAAGACCGAGCAGTTCCCCACGGCGCATTCCGGTGTAAATGTCGAGCGTGAAAAACATTCTCCACTTCATTGGCGCTTCTTCAAGCAGTTCAAAAAGACGCTGCGTTTCTTCGCGGGTAAGAAATTTGCGTTTTTTCTTGCTGCCTTTGGGAATTGTCACGCGCCTGCACGGATTATCCGAGAGCATATCCATTTTTATCGCGTAATCGAGAACGGTCGAAATGAACGAAAGATAATGAACCATTGTTTTGCGCGAAAGCGGTTTTCCGGTGCGCTCGTGAGTTCCTTCCTTCGCAAGGCTGTTGATGAAACGCTGGATATCGCGGGTAGTGAGTTTATCGAGGCGGATATGCCCGATCGCGGGATAGACCCGCTTTGTGAGCTTGCGCTGGCGGACGAAAGTCGTGTGCTTCAGATTAAGAGCGGCATATTCTTCAAACCACTCCTCGGCGAAGGTTTCAAACTTGATCGCCGAAGCTATCTGACCGCGCTTGCAGTCCTCCTCAAAAAGAAC
>CAMVEM010000220.1 GCA_947166515.1 uncultured Clostridia bacterium
GATTTCTATGGATCAATGTTATTTGCGAAAGGTATGAAATATATGACCGAAATAATAAACGATACAGCGCCTGTAAAGGCGATACTTGCCGCGCTTGATACCGGCGAATATGATACCGAAGCTTCCGTTGACGAACTTGAAGAGCTCGCAAAGACCGCAAATGCCGAAGTTTGCGCAAGAGTTATCCAGAAGCGCCCTTCCGCGGACAGCGCAACAGTTCTCGGCGAAGGTAAGATCGAAGAACTCGCAGAACTCGCGCAGTCTCTTGAAGCGCAGCTCATCATATTTGACACTGAGCTTACTGCCAGTGAGATACGCAATATCGAAGATGTCGTGAACGTCCGCGTTATCGACCGCACAATGCTGATACTCGATATTTTCGCAGCACGCGCTGTCTCAAATGAGGGCAAGCTGCAGGTCGAGCTCGCACAGCTTCGTTACCGTCTTCCCCGCCTTATGGGAGTCGGTCGTTCTCTGTCAAGGCTCGGCGGCGGTATCGGAACACGAGGTCCCGGAGAAAAACAGCTTGAGACTGACCGAAGACACATTCAGCGCCGCATAGAAAAGCTTGAGGACGATCTGAAAGAGCTCGAATCCCGCCGCAGCTTCTCACGTTCGCGCAGGAAGAAAGACAATGTGCTGACCGCGGCTATAGTGGGATATACTAATGCCGGGAAATCCACGCTTCTGAACGCTCTGACCGACGCGGGAGTCCTCGCAGAAAACAAGCTTTTCGCAACGCTCGATCTCACATCGCGCGCTATTGATCTCCCCGACGGAAGATCGGTCACGCTCATCGACACGGTCGGTCTTATACGCAGGCTTCCGCATCATCTTGTGGAAGCGTTCCGCTCAACGCTCGAAGAGGCTTCATGCGCGGATATCATACTGCACGTTTCGGATATTTCCGACCCGGAAGCAAAGGAAAAAACGCTCACAACGCAGAAGCTTCTGGCTGAGCTCGGCTGTTCGGAAATACCGGTGATAAATATTCTCAACAAGTGTGATCTTGTGGATTACCAGATACCCGAGGACGACACGACGGTGTGTATTTCCGCAAAGACCGGAAGCGGCATCGACCGTATGCTTGATCTGATAGTGAAGAATCTCCCCGAAAGCGCAAAGCGCATGAAGCTTCTCATTCCGTACGACAAGGCGGGATTTTCCGCGGAGATACGCGCACTCGGCAAGATCTTTTCCGAGGAATTCACCGAGTCGGGAGTTCTTACCGACGCGCTCGTTGATGTGAAGCTCATTTCAAAAGCGGAAGAGTTTTTATCGCAGTAAGCGGGATTTCACCCACCCCTGCCCCTCCCACGGCATGACGCCGTAAAGAAGGTTTCCAAAGGCGCGCAGGACGCGCGCATAAAAGAAACCTTCAATAAAGGGAGGGGTTCTTTTATTATGGGGGCTGTCGCCCCCAAACCCCTTTTCATTCTTACAAACTTAATGTGCAGCCGACCCGAAGGGGTTTCAGGGGGCGACCGGAAAGCCCCCTGACAGTCTCACAGACTGTTCATGTCTATCTCACAGCCGCCTACCGGGCGTATCTTCAGGATATGGCAGGAATTGCTGCCGAATACCTTTTCAAGCTCCATTTTGAATACCTTCAGCAGCTCGAACGGCACGAACGCCTGTATAGTACCGGCAAATCCGCCGCCATGAACACGCGACGCTCCCTTGCGGGTGAGGGCGTATTCCGCGATGTTGAGACCAATACTCAGTCCCTGATGCGTAACGTCCGTGCAGGAATAAACGTTCTGGAGATATTTGTAGGACGAGTTTCCGCTCTCGTTTATCGAATCGAGGAAAGCCTGGAAATCGTTGCGTTTGAGCGCATTCACGAGCTTATCGACACGCTTGTTTTCCTCAAAGAAATGAATAGCACGCAGCACTGCGCGGTCACCGAACTGGTCGCGCAGTATGTTTATGTTTAAGATTATGTCATGCTTGCAGAGCTGACGGAGATTCCTGCACGAAAAATACTCGGCTATCGCGTGCATCTCAGCGGGGATAGCGGCGTATTCCGGAGTCAGATCGGCGTGATCTCCCTTTGTATCTACGATGCAGAGCGCATGACCGAAGCTGTCAAAATCAACATTTATGTTCTCGATTATCGGGCTGTCGATATCCTTGAAATCTATCGCCACAAATCCGCCGACAGATGAAGCCATCTGATCCATAAGTCCGCTCGGCTTGCCGAAATATGCGTTCTCGGCATACTGTGCTATCTGCGCGACTTTTACGGGATCAACCGTGCCGTTGTTGTAAAGATAAGAATAGATCGTTCCGATAAGCACTTCAAACGCCGCAGACGACGAAAGTCCGGAGCCCTTTATGACATTTGAAGTAGTGTATGCCTTGAAGCCGCCGGTGCGGAACCCCTTGTTGTCGAATCCCTTTGTAACACCTCTGAGCAGCGCCGCAGCGGTGTTTTTTTCTTCCTCGCGGATATCGAGTTCATTTATCATTATGCGGTCTTCGTCAAATCCTTCGGACTTTATAACAGCCACAGGCTCGTCCAGCGGCTCAACGACCGCAATTATATCAAGATCTACGCTTGCCGCGAGCACCTTTCCGCAGTTATGGTCGGTATGGTTTCCGCCGACTTCGGTTCTTCCCGGCGCGGAGAATATACGGATATTCTCACCTTCCGACGAGAAGTATCTCTTATAATCCTCGACAGCTTTCTTGTAACGAGCTTTCTGCTGTTTGAGATTGTCTTCCCGGTATAATTTGTCGATGTCCATGATTATCGGTTTTGATGCCATTTTTCTTTCCTCCGGTATTATTTGTCCTGCGGACATTATTTCAGTATTAATTTAACTTTTATCAGTCATATTTCTCGGAATAAAACATATGCTCCGCTTTTTTGCGGTGCGAATGTACACTCATCACAAGTCCCGCAGCGCAGTACAGCGATATCACCGATGTTCCTCCCGCGCTGATGAACGGAAGCGGTATGCCTATTACCGGCATTACGCCGAGATCCATTCCGACGTTTATGAACGAGTGCGAGAAAAACACAGCGAATGCTCCAATGCAGATAAGTCTTCCCAAAGTGTCCTTCGACGACGATGCGACCGACAGACATTTCAGACACAGCGCCGCGAGCAGCAGCACTGTCACGATGCAGCCGACAAATCCCATGGTCATTCCGATATATGAGAAAATAAAGTCGGTGTCAAGCTCGGGAACATAGGTGTATTTATCGCTCCCGAACAGTCCGAGACCGGTCATTCCTCCCGAACCGAGCGCCTTCTTGCCAAGATATTGCTGCATATAAATGCCGAGTATCTCTTCCTCCTGCATCTCCGTGTCCCAGAGTATCTGTATGCGCTTTATCTGATAGGGCTGCATCATGTGGTTCCATACGAACCAGCCAAGCACAGGCACCGCCACGAGCGCGCCGACCATGTATTTCCACGATATCCCCGCGGCGAACAGCATGATAACGAATATAGAGATGAACACAAGCGCGGAGCCGTCGTCGCCCTGTTTGATTATAATAAAAATCGGTATCCCGCCGTGAAGTATCAGCAGCAGCATATTGAGCGGCTCGTTCAGCTTTGTCCCGACCTTGCTCAGATGTGTGGCAAAGGTCATTATAAATGCGATTTTCAGCAATTCCGACGGCTGGAACTGTATGAATCCGAGGTTCAGCCAGCCGATGTCGTCCGCGCCCTCGACTCCGCGTCCGAGCGAAGTAAACAGCAGCAGCACAAGTATCAGCGCGATCGGCGTGTAAATGAACCATATTTTTGATATCAGCTTATAGTCTATCGCGGAAAGCACCATAGCGGCCATTATCCCGATCGCGGCGGCTATCGCGTTTATTTTCCACTGGCGGGAAGTGACCTGCGCGCTGATGTCGTTAATGTTCATCGAGTACAGCAGCAGAGCACTGAACACGCTCATAATAATGCACAGTGCAAGCAGCGCCTTGTCGAGTTCCCTGAAATAGTCGCGTATATGTTTAAGAACTTTTTTCATTTTTCTCTTTCTTTATCAAAAAACACAATATTACAATTTATATTATATACCAACTGCGCGTTTTTTTCAAGGTTTTTTTCTAAATTTTTGCGGAGGGCTTTCCGGTCGCCCTCCGCGCCTCCTTCGGGTGCGGGCTTCGTCCTCTTT
>CAMVEM010000221.1 GCA_947166515.1 uncultured Clostridia bacterium
AACCCCCTTTCTCGCGGAGAAAGGAGTTTCCCTCCCTCTCCCCTCCCCGGACCCCACCTCACTCTCACCTTCCTGAAAGACGACTGCATAATACAATGAATAGTTCGTATTTCCGAAAAAGCAAAAAGCACAGAGATGTATTAAGTCTCTGTGCTTTTATTGTTTATCAAAGCTCTGTAATCTGATTGCGAAGCGAGTAAAGTTTTTTGGAAGGGGGGTTTTAAGGTTTCCCCCAGTCTCAAGCGTTAGCGGCGGAAGTCTTCAGCGGCAGCGTGACGGTGACGGTGGTGCCTTCGCCGAGGGCGCTTGCGATATCGAGTCTGCCGCCGTGAACGTTTATGATCTCATCGGCTACAGCGAGGCCTATGCCGGAGCCTCTGACCTTGCTGTTTGCGCGGTAGAATTTTTCCTTGACATGTTGGAGCGCGTCGGGAGCTATGCCGGCTCCGTCATCCTTGAATGTCAGGTGTATCATATTGCCGTCAACAGCGGTGCTGACTTCTGTACGGCCGCCCTGTTTTCCGTATTTTATCGAGTTGTCTATTATGTTGATGAATACCTGACGCAGGCGGTTCTTGTCGCCGCTTACGATAGCGAGCTCGTCATTCTCGGCGAATGAAAGCGTCACTCCTTCGGCGCGGGCGCGTTCCTCATACATGAGCACGACGTCGGCGAGCTCCGCTATTACGTCGAGGTCGGTCTTCTGCAGTGAGAAGTGGCCGCTCTGTATCCGCGAAAAGTCGAGAAGCTCCTCAACCATTCCGGAAAGGCGCTCGGTCTCCTTGGTTATTATCTGCATACCCTTGCGGCGCGTTTCTTCATCGTCTATCTCAACGATCGTCTCGCTCCAGCCCTTTATCGCTGTGAGAGGAGTGCGCAGCTCGTGAGATACCGACGAGATGAACTCATTCTTGATATTTTCGGAATTCGCCAGTTCGTCCGCCATTGAGTTGAAAATATCGCAGAGTTCTCCTATCTCGTCCGAGCTCTCGCTCTTTATGCGCACCGAGAAATCCCCGGACGCGAGCTTTCGGGCGGTAGCACCGACGCGCTGTATCGGCTGGACTATGCTTCGTATGAAATATATACCGAGCACGCCCATCAGCAGCATGATAAGCGCGCTTATCGCAAGTACGCCGAGAGCCAGAGCTATGATACGCTCGTCCGTTTTGGCGAGCGATGTTATCATTCGTATGCCGCTTCCGGTAAGGGGATTTATGACGGTGAACGCCATATATTTTTCACCGCTCGGCATTTTTCCGACATAGTAGCCGTTGTGAGTCTCGGAATTCTTAGCTTCGGTATAGTCCGGCATATCATAGTTTGACGCGGGCGTGAATCCGGAGCTTGACAGATATACTCTGCCGTCGCGGTTTATCACCATGAGCTCGGCGAAGTTCTTTTTTTCGAACTGTTCCACCGAGTTTATCATTTCTTCGGAATAGTCCGAGCCGGACTGCTCGTAGAATCTGTTAACGACGCCGGCGACTATGTTCGCCTGAGTCTCGATGTACTGTCTTACCGCGCCGTAGTAGAAGCTCCGTATGATGAAATAGCTCGCGATGTCCATTAATATCAGCAGCACCGCAACAATGCTGAAGCTGTTGCGGAACCACCTCGCCGCTATGCCTCTGCTGCGAAGACGTGCCATGCTTTACGTTCAGGCTTCGCGTCCGAGCGCGAAAGCTTTCTTGTTTATTTCCATTGCCTTTTTCGGCACGCACGCGTCGAGCGCGTTCTGCCATGCTTCTTCCGGGAATCCCGCAGTCTTCGAGATAAGTCCCATTAGCACGACATTAACTGCGCGGGAGCTTCCTGCCTTTTCGGCAAGGCTGAGCGCGTCTATCGCAGTGATGTCAACGCCCTTTGCGCGTATCTTTTCGGTGAGGTTCTCGGGATATTCCTGAACCCCCATAATAACGGGCATGGGATTTATCTGCTGAGAATTTGTTATTATCTTTCCGCCCTTTTTGAGATAAGGCAGCCAGCGCGCAGCTTCGAGCTCCTCAAAAGATATGATGATATCCGCTTCGCCCTTTTCGATAACGGGTGAGAATATCTTGTCGCCGTATTTGATGTATGTTACCACAGAGCCGCCGCGCTGCGACATTCCGTGTACTTCGCTGACCTTTACGTCATAGCCTGCCGAAAGAAGTACGTTTCCGAGGATCCTGCTCGCGAGGAGCGTTCCCTGTCCTCCGACTCCGACCAGCATTATTGCTTTTGTCTCTCTCATTTTCCGTACCCCCTTATTCCTGTATCGCGTCGAACTTGCACATCTGGTTGCAGAGTCCGCAGCCTACGCACAGCGTATTGTCTATCTGCGCCTTGCCGTCCGTTATCGAGATAGCGGGACAGCCTATCTTCATGCACGCCTTGCAGGTCTTGCACTTGTCGCGGTCAACGTGGAACGGCGGTTTGTGCTTCACTGTTTTGAGCAGCGCGCAGGGCTTGCGGCAGATTATTACCGACGGAGCGTCAGCGGCAAGTTCTTCCTTGATAACGCGTTCTGTCTCTTTCAGGTCGCCGGGATCAACTACCGTTACGCGGTCGATGCCGACAGCGTGGCACAGAGCTTCGAGATCCACAGCCGAAGCGGGATCGCCGTAGATGTTCTTTCCGTTTGCGGGGTTGTTCTGATGACCGGTCATTCCGGTGATGCTGTTGTCAAGTATAAGAACTGTCGAGTTAGTGCGGTTGTACGCGATATTGATAAGTCCGGTGATTCCGGAATGAATGAACGTTGAGTCGCCTATGACTGCGACAGCCTTGCCCTCGTATTCGCCGCGCATAGCCTTGTTGAAGCCGTGAAGTCCGCTTACGGAAGCGCCCATGCAGACGGTGGTGTCCATAGCGTCGAGCGGAGCAGCCGAGCCGAGCGTGTAGCAGCCGATATCGCCGCTTACGAATACTCCGAGCTTCTTGAGCGTGAAGAACACGCCTCTGTGCGGGCAGCCTGCACACATAACGGGCGGGCGCACGGGGATAGCGTCTTCGAGCTGAACAAATTCGTTCTTTTCGCCGAGGATCTTCTCGCGGATATATGTCTGTGAGTATTCGCCTATGAATGTGAAAAGCTCCTTGCCTATCGGCGAAAGTCCGATCTTGCGGCAGTGCGTCTCGATAACGTCGTCAAGCTCCTCAACAACGTAGAGCTTCTTCACCTTCGCGGCGAAGTCCTTTATGAGCTTCACAGGGAGGGGATTTACCATACCGAGCTTTAAGTAGCTCGCCTTCTCACCGAGAGCTTCTCTCGCGTACTGATATGCTGCGCCGTTTGCTATGATACCGATCTCGTCGCTGAACATCTCAACGCGGTTGAGGGGTGATGTTTCGGCATATTCCACGAGCTTCCTGGTACGTTCCTCGACAATGATATGCTTCGGCTTTGCGTTCGCGGGAGTCATTATATTCTTTCGCGGGTTCTTTGTGTAATCGTATCTTACGGTCTTGCGTTCCTCGGTCTCGACGATGCTCTGGGAGTGAGCTACTCTTGTCGAGAGGCGCAGGATAACGGGCGTGTCGAACTGCTCGGAGATCTCATAAGCGAGCTTTGTGAATTCCTTGCATTCGCCGGAATCGGACGGTTCGAGCATGGGGACCTTCGCGCCGATAGCGTGGTTGCGGGAATCCTGCTCGTTCTGGGACGAGTGCATACCCTGGTCGTCCGCGACCGCGAGGACGAATCCTCCGTTCACGCCGGTATATGAGGCGGTATAGAGCGGGTCGGCAGCAACGTTGAGTCCGACGTGCTTCATAGCGCAGAACGAACGTCTTCCCGCGAAGCTCGCGCCGATAGCGGCTTCACACGCGACCTTCTCGTTGGGAGCCCACTCGCTGTACATTTCTTCTTTGTTATAGGTCGATGCAAATTCGGTTATTTCGGTGCTGGGAGTGCCGGGATAGCTTGAAACGAACTCAACGCCCGCTTCGTATAATCCTCTTGCGACTGCCTGATTTCCGAGCATCAGACTTGCCATAAAGATCATTCCTTTCTTTTTGACGAATTATTTATATAATTATACCACAAAACCGCCTTTTTTGCAATAGAAAATAATAACATTTCTCCACGCCCCCGGTTCCTCCCCAAGGGGAGGGGAGTTTTTTTATTCCGTGGGGGGCAGAGCCCCACAAAAA
>CAMVEM010000222.1 GCA_947166515.1 uncultured Clostridia bacterium
GTCTCTCCCTCTGGGAGAGGTGGCACGAAGTGCCAGAAAGGGCAGACCGACAGACCTCTGCCCCCCACGGAAAAAATAGCCCCCTCCCTACGGCACGAAGCCGTAAGAGAATGTTTCCAAAAGCGCGCACGACGCGCGCATCAGAGAAACCTTCGATTCAGGGAGGGTGTTGGGAGAGGGTCAAAAATCCCCTCTTTACAACACCGCCAAAACGTGATATAATGATGTGGAAAAGGGGGTATCATGCTATGAAAGCAATGAAGATCTTCTACGACCTGAACGGGTCGCTGTATGCGAATATCACAAACAAATGTCCGTGCAACTGCACATTCTGCATACGTCACAACGATGAGACAGTCGGCGAGAACGAAAGCCTGTGGCTCGAACACGAACCGACAGTCGATGAGATAAAGGATGCGTTCGATGAAGTCGATACATCTAAGTATGACGAGGTCGTTTTCTGCGGCTTCGGCGAGCCTATGGAGCGCCCGTATGAGCTTCTTGAAGTCGCCGAGTACATCAAGGAAAAAACGGACATGAAGATAAGGATCAACACGAACGGTCTTGTATCGCTGATGTTCCCGACATTCGATCTCTATTCTATGAAAGGGATAATCGACAGCCTTTCGATAAGCCTCAACGCGTCCGACCCCGAAAAATATCTTGAGATCACAAAATCGCGCTTCGGGCTCCCGTCTTATAATTCAATGCTCAATTTCGCGATTGTGACCCACTCGTTCATTCCGGACGTAAAGCTTACTATCGTTGACGTTATCGGCGAGGAAGAAGTCGAAAAGTGCAAGGAGCGCGCGAATGACATCGGCGTCCCGCTTCGCATACGCTCGTATATCTCAAACAACAGGGAATATGATTGAGCTGAAATAAGCAATATGTAAATTTTCCCCGCCGTCGGCGGGGAAAATTTACGAAATAGCAATAATCGTAATTTTAAGGTGGATTAAGAATGCTCATAAAGCTTGCGGGGCTCGTCCCCGAATCCTACGTTGACGGTCCCGGGATACGCTTCACGATATTCGTGCAGGGCTGTCCGCACCACTGTGAGGGCTGCCACAACCCCGAGACACACGATTTTGACGCGGGAAGAATGGCGGATACCGACAGGATATACAATAAGATAAAGCAGTTCCCGCTCGTGAAAGGCGTGACCTTCTCCGGCGGTGAGCCGTTCTGTCAGGCGGAACCGCTCGCGGAGCTCGCCGAAAAACTTAAAGCCGACGGCTATCACCTGATGAGCTATTCCGGCTGGACATTTGAGCAGCTCCTCGCAAAAAGCGAAAAAGAACCGCAGGTAAAGCGGCTCCTCGGTCTGCTCGATGTGCTCGTTGACGGAAGGTTCGTGCTCGCGGAAAGGACGCTTGAGCTCCATTTCAGAGGAAGCCGAAACCAGCGCCTGATAGATGTTCCGAAAAGCCTTGAAAAGGGGGCGGCAGAGACCGTTGAACTTTAAAAGGATTATTTCATACATAACGGCTGCCGCTTTAATTGTGACAGCCTTGTTTTCGCTTACGGGCTGCGACGCTTCAAAAGATGACAAGGAAGAGAAAAAAGGAAAAAACTATTATTTCAGCTCGGTCATAAGCGGAAACCCGCTCACACTCGACCCTCAGACATGCGCGGACGACAGCTCATCGCAGATAATCGGAAGCTGTTTTCAGGGCCTGTTCGCGTTTTCGGACGGGGGAGAGGTAGTCCCCGCTATGGCAGAAAAATACACTGTCAGCGATGACGGACTCACATGGGAATTCAAGCTTCGTGAGAATGTGTTCTGGTATGGAAAGAACAATTTCTCTGCCGAATGTACCGCAGATGATTATGTGTTTGCGTTCCGAAGGCTTATGGATCCGTCACTGCGTTCGGCGCGTGCAAAGGAGTATTATTTTATCAAAAACGCGGAAGAGATCAACACGGGTAAGCTTGACGATATATCACAGCTCGGTGTGGAGGCTCCGGAGAAATTCAGACTGAGGATAACACTTACAAAGCCGCGCACGGATATCCAGCCGCTGCTTGCGGCGTCACCGGCTATGCCCTGTAATGAGGAATTCTATCTCTCTACCGAGGGACAGTACGGACTTATCGGCGACTGTATTGGCTCGAACGGCGATTTTTACGTGAGTATGTGGTTTTACGACAAGTGGATGAAGGACGGTAACTTCATAGAGTTGAAAAGAAACGAACATAATTCCGAGGGCTCGCCGATCGCTCCGAGAGGCGTGAAATTCCGGATAAATGAGAATGGCTATGAGTGCTTTCTGAATGAAGATACGCATGTTTACAGGACGGCGGACAGCGATGAGATATTCCGGCTCTCCGGAAAATATGAGTACGCCAACTATTCCACTGCGGTATGGGGATTTATCTTCAACAACAAGGGCGTGTTTTCAAATTCCGATCTGCGAACCGCGCTCGGTGGATGCGTCAGCGGAGAATTCGACGGCAGCATATATACCAGGGCTGACTGCATAGTTCCCGACGGGATTAAGATCGGTGATAGCGTTTATCGCAGCCTTGCGGGGAAAACCGAACTTCACAGGTACTCCGAAGATGAGCTTCTCGAACGCGGTACGCGCGCAATGCGCAAACTTGATGACGGTCAGCTTTCGGGAATGAAGATACTTATTCCCGAGGGCACGGCGCTGAAGCAGAGCATAGGTGCCGTGATACAGAAATGGCAGCAGAATTACGGCATTTATGCAAGGATATCGGAGCTTCCGTACAGCGACTACATATCTGCGCTGACGTCGGGAAATTACGACGCGGCGGTCGTGAGACTGTCCGGCGGGGGCAGGGGAGCAGTGGATTATCTGAACGCATTTTCGTCCGGTTCATCGAAAAACTATGCGAATGTCGAAAGCCGCAAGCTTGAGAACATTCTTGACAGCGCACGTAATGCCGCGGACGTTAAAACTGCATCAATGTACTGCCTTGAAGCGGAGCAGCTCATACTTGATAACGCATGGTTCGTTCCGCTTTGTTTTGAGAAGGAGTATGTATTCTTTCAGAGCGGAGTCAGCGGAATAGGATATGATCCGTTTTCGGGAGCGTATCTGTTTAAGAATGCGCTGAAAAAGTGAGGAAAAATGAAAGAGTCTGAAAAAAAAAGCAGCACCGGGGATAAGGTTTTCCTGCTGCTGACAGTGATATATGTTGCTGTGTGCGCAGCGATATGGATAGTTTCCGAAAGCGCGAAGAATTCGTCGTATGTTGCACCGATACCGTTTGAGATGCCGGTATCAGAGGAAATTTCCGATGTTCCGGAGGACAGGAAGATCAACATAAATACTGCGACTGAGGAAGAGCTGATGACAGTAAAAGGAATAGGCGAAGTCACGGCGCGGAATATTGTGGAATACCGCGAAGAGAACGGCAGGTTCAATGATATCGGCGAGCTTGATGAGGTTAGTGGGATCGGTTCAAAGACTCTGGAGAAGATAAGACCATATCTGAAAGTCTGAATTTGATTTCTGCATACGCGAAGCGTGAGTGGGTCCATGCGTCGTTAAAAAGCAAGTGCGAGTCAGACCCATCGTCAGAGTTATAGAGGCGAAGCCCCCATAAAATAAATAAAAAAAATCTCTGTGTGCATCGCACACAGAGATTTTTTGCATATACTGTTAAGATTACTGATTGATCTTAAATCTTGCGACCTGATCCTTGAGCAGTCTGGACTGACCGGAGAGCTCTTCGCAGGAAGCTGCAGTCTCTTCTGCAGTAGCGGAGTTTGTCTGGATAACCTGAGAGATCTGTTCCACGCCGGAGTTGATCTGACGGATAGACTCTGTCTGCTCCGCACTTGCCTGAGCGATCTGCTGGATAAGACCTGCTGTCTCGGTGGAGATCTCCTTAACTTCCTTCATAGCTTCTGCAGTGGAGAATGCTATCTTGGAGCCCTTATCAACTGCATCGATAGATGCGGTGATGAGAGAAGTTGTGCTGCTTGCTGCTTCAGCAGACTTGCTTGCGAGGTTACGAACTTCGTCTGCAACGACTGCGAAGCCCTTACCTGCGTCACCTGCACGAGCAGCCTCAACTGCTGCGTTAAGAGCGAGGATATTTGTCTGGAATGCGATATCTTCGATAGTCTTGATGATCTTCTCGA
>CAMVEM010000223.1 GCA_947166515.1 uncultured Clostridia bacterium
AGCAAAACAGATGACTATGGCTGGATCGATCTTTTGAATCCCAGAAGCTCGTATTCTATCGGCAAATGCGCTGCAGAGACGCTGTGTGCTGCCTATTATGACGAATACGTCGTAGAATCGGTCATTATCAGACCTGGACATATTTATGGACCCACTGCTATGGGATCAGATCAAAGGGTGTCTTCCGCATGGGCATATGCGGCGGCACGGGGAAATGATATTGTTATGAAGAGCGACGGCTCACAGATAAGAAGCTATTGCTATTGCCTTGACAGCGCTGCAGCCATTTTAAAAGTGCTGCTGCAATACTATTTCAAAAAGAACACCGATACAAACGGCTATACTGCCTAAGGTGTTCTGTTTGATCTACATGTTTGAGGAGTCAAGTTAAGACTTGGCTCCTTTCGTTTTATATATAAATACAATATTACTATAGTTTTCCCCTGTGAGCCCTTTCACAAAAAAGAACGGCATGACAGACTGCCCGCTCGATAGATGCTTCGTACATCTCCTGCCACTTCTGATACCGCACTCTTTTCTTTACGCTTTCAATTTTGTCCATAGGCTAAATCACTCCAATCGGGTCTTAAGACCTTTTTGGACTATTTTAGCATATTTTTACCACTATTTACAGACGCGGGATTATTGAGCGGATACGTTTTGTTCAAGAGTTGATTTGGGCGAGAAATATTCGGATGACGAAGAAATGGATAATTTATGGGATTATAATGAAAAACATAATTCAGTATTGGAATACTTGCACATTGATACATTCGGTCATTTGTGTAGCAGGGAAGTTTTGCTTTGTTATGCGGTTTGTTCAGAAGCTTGCACTGAAAAATAATACATTACTGCCTTAAAATTATAAAAATTATTGACCGTTTTATATTTTTGTGCTATAATATAAAGGTAATAATTGCGCTTGTTTAAGAACGTTTAGTATCCGTAGCACAACTTCCCGACGATACTCTGAATGTATCGCTCACAGGCCGCTTCGATGTTATTTTTGTTAATACCTGACCTTCGGCGGTCAGTATAATAGAACCGAGAGGAAATAAAAACAATGACCATTGAGGAAAGCATTAAGAAGGATCCGGCAAAGTTCAGAGCAACTCTCGAAACCAAAGAGAATGACATTAAGAAAGCGTTGGAAGAGCTTTCTGCAAAGCTCGACACGATTATCGGCTGTGCTATAAATGAGTACTGCTCGGGGGAAGGCGTCGAGTGGGATGTGGCTTCTACGCCTTCTTACAAGACAATGAACAAGGAGATCACAGGGTATCTCGATAAACTTGTCGCGGAACATATCAAGGACAAGCGCAAGGATCTGTAAACAAAAATATAACGGCGGCACACATAACCCTCTTGCCGCCGTTATCATGTTTTATCTGATGCAGAACAAACCCTGACAAGGAGACTGTAAATGAGAAAAAATACCTCTTTATTACTTTCGGCAATGACAGCAGTGATCATGATGTCGTCCTGCGGGAACTACGAAAGCTCTGCTACTCCGAATGCGCCGATAATTAAGGAGAATGCTGCGGTAAGCTATCTCGGGCCGGAAGGTACATACACAGAGGAAGCTGCGAAATACTTCTTTAATGCCGGAGGCAGCTTCTTTCCGAAGGCGACTGTTGACGAGGCTATTGAGGACGCAGCGGCGGGAATATCGGATTATGCCGTGATACCGCAGGAAAACACGATAGGCGGCGCGGTAACGAACTATGTTGACGCGTTTCTGAGCCGTGACGATGTGTATGTTGTTGGCGAGGTGGTGCTTCCGATAAGTCAGACGCTTATGGGAGTTCCCGGCGCCGCGATAACTGATATCAAGACCGTCTGCTCCCACGCACAGGGCATAAAACAATCCGAGCAATGGCGAAAAGAGAATATGCCCGATGCCGTCACCGAAGAAATGGGCAGTACCGCTGCGGCAGCGGCTTATGTTGCCGAACAGCAGGACAAGTCGATTGCAGCGGTAGCAGCTCCGGGAGCCGCCGGGCTGTACGGACTTGAAGTGCTCGCCGAGAATGTACAGATAACAGACGCGAACAAAACGCGCTTCTATGTGCTGTCAAAAGAGTGTGTCGCCGGCGGTGCTAATGCTGTATTTGTTGTGACCTGTGAAGCAAACATGATAGACGATATCATAGTGGAGATACACAATGCGGGGCTTGAGCTTGTCACGATACATGACCGTCCCGAGGGGAGCAAGCTCGGAAAGTACAACTACATCATCGAGGCTGAAGCCCCCGGCGGCATTACAGATAAGCAGATAGAAAAGGTCTGCGGAAACAGCAACATCAGATTCTGCGGCAGCTTCAATGTTGTCTCTAAATAAAAGTTGAAAGAAAAATACTTATGTGAGGCGAAGATATGAGTAAAAGGATCAAAAAGGATTATTTAAGTCAGATATTGTTTAATATTGCAATATTGCTTTTTTTCGGAGTTTTGTTCTTCACCGGAACATTTTTCGACGAAGATATAGCTTCCGCGATCTATTCACCGAGCAACACGATCGCAGCTGTGATAACGTCAACCGGCGTTTATCCGTTCTTTGCTGTACCTGTTCTTCTCTGCGGGGCGCTTTATGAACGTGCGGTACATTCGGGGAAGAGCAAGGCTGTGAAAGCTGTTTTATGTACAGCGTGTATTCTGTTAATGGTGTTCGTGGGCTTTATCGGCGGCGGTGCTCTTGCCGAAAAAAACTGTTTCGGATACATATTCCCGTCTATAAGCAGAAACTATCCGGTGATCGCTGTGCTGAGCGTGATATTTGTCTACCCGCTTTTCTTTGTGGGTTATCATTACGCGAAAAAATCAAAAGACAAAATGCTCGTACAAAGAATATTCGGGCTTTTTGTAATACTGCTTCTCGCGTTTATAGCAATGCAGGGATTGAAATATACCTTCAACCGTCCGAGGTATCGTACAGCTGTGCTGGGGTATGAGGGTATCGGCTTTGTTCCGTGGTACACACGGTTTGAAGGCGCGGCGCAATATTCGGAGCTTTACGGTATAAACGGCGATGAATTCTTGTCATTCCCCAGCGGTCACAGCATTCTCAGCATTTCGGCGATGTATATACTGCCGTCCCTGTCGTGGATATTCCCTAAGCTGAAAGATAATCAGTTCCTTCTTGTTTTGACCGGCTTTATGTTCGGTTTGATCATAATGTTCACAAGAATGATTCTCGGAGCGCATTATCTGAGTGATGTCTCCGCCGGTGCGATCATCGGCACTTTGCTTTCAATCGTATATACGATTTTACAGCTTCACATATCAGTAAAGCAAAACCAATCGATCAGTTCAAAATGAAAGGAGTTCAACCATGAAAACCACAACCGAAAACAATACACTTACTGTTTATCTTGAAGGCAGGATAGACTCGGGCAACGCACAGCAGATCGAAAAGGAGATATTCGCCGCGATTGAGGGTAAAACATCTGATATCGTGATCGACGCGGAAAAGCTCGTTTACATATCAAGCGCAGGACTTCGTGTGCTGATGAGGCTTCGCAAGAGCATCGACAAACCGCTGCCTGTAATCAATGTTTCCCGCGATGTTTATGACATTTTCGAGACCACGGGTTTTACCGAGCTGCTTGATATAAAAAAAGCATACCGTAAGGTCGATGTCAGCGGTATGAAGCTCATGGGGCAGGGTCAGACCGGAAGTGTTTATCGTGCCGATGAAGAAACTGTCATAAAGGTGTTCAACAAGGGTGTAAACTTCGACATGATCATAAATGCAGAGAATGACAAGGCGCGAAAGGCGTTCATAAGCGGAGTTCCGACAGCTATCCCGTATGACATCGTAAGGGTCGGCGACTGCTACGGAACGGTTTATGAGATGCTCAACGCGAAAGACCTTGTGAGCGTTATTACGGAGGATAGATCGCACCTTGAGGATTACATAAAGCTTTTTGCAAAGACTGTCAGAGAGATGCACAGCATAAAGGCTGACCCCGAAAAGTTTCTGCCTGCAAAAGCTGCATCATTACAGGCGCTGCCCATGCTCGCATCAGTCCTTGACGCGGAAGAAATGCGCAAGGTGAAAGAAATTTATGAGAATATCCCGGACAGAGATA
>CAMVEM010000224.1 GCA_947166515.1 uncultured Clostridia bacterium
GCAAAACAGAAAGAGGACTTGATATTATGAGGATAATCGATAGAATAGCGCTTTTTCTGCTCGTAGTCGGAGGTCTTAACTGGGGTCTTGTCGGACTTTTCGGATTTGACCTTGTTGCATGGCTGTGCGGCGGTTCAGAAAGCGTGATAAGCAGGATCGTGTATGTTCTTGTTGCTCTGTCCGCTTTATGGAGCATCTCGCTCTTCTTCAAGCGCAATGAGCTTCTTGAGACAGAGGCATAAGCAAAATCCTGTCAAAAAAGTTCCGCAGAGCGACTTATTCGCTCTGCGGAATTTTTGTACATATTTAAGGTGATTGACTTACTTGAGTTCAACCTTAGCGCCAGCTTCTTCGAGCTTAGCCTTGATCTCTTCAGCTTCTGCCTTAGCAACGCCTTCCTTGAGAGCCTTAGGAGCAGCTTCAACAAGCTCCTTAGCTTCCTTAAGGCCAAGACCGCAGATATCCTTAACAGCCTTGATAACGTTCATCTTGCTGTCGCCGAACGAAGCAAGTACTACGTCAAATTCTGTCTTTTCTTCAGCAGCTGCTGCACCAGCGCCTGCTGCGGGACCTGCTGCAACCATAGCTGCTGCGGATACGCCGAATTCTTCCTCTAATGCCTTTACAAGATCGTTAAGCTCTAATACTGTGAGTTCCTTAACGTCTTCAACGATTTTTAAAACTTTCTCTGAAGCCATTTTATTTTCCTCCTGTAATGTTGTGTTTGAGTCTGTTCGTCCGTCATGCGGACATTTCACTTATGCTGCTGAAATAATCACGCAGCGCCTTCTGTTTCCTTTTTCTTGGCGATCTCGCTTGCTGCGATCGCGAGTCTCTGCATAGGAGACTGGAGCATAAAGAGCAGCTTGGAAACGAGAACTTCCTTGCTCGGAAGCTTTGCGTATTCCTCGACTTCCTTTACCGAGATAGCTTCCTTTCCGATGAAGCCGATCTTGATGTTGAATCGAGCGTCACCGCAGTCTTCGGACTGCTTGAAAAGGATCTTCGGTGCGGAAATGATGTCTTCGGAATGAATAGCGATAGCTGTTGTTCCCTCAAGATGTTCATCTACGCCTGTGATGCCTGCCTTATCGATAGCTCTCTTGAGAAGAGTGTTCTTTACTACAAAGTAATCTACGCCTGCTTCTCTGAGCTGCTTACGGAGCGCGGTATCTTCAGCAACGGTAATACCCTTGTAATCAACGATAACACCGCCGGCTGCGTTTTCGAGCTTCTTTGCGAGTTCATCAACATACTGCTGCTTCTGCTGAAGTATCTTTTCACTTGCCATCAGGTTTTTCCTCCTTTTGAATATTTGCTGTCAAAGCCGGAGGGAATAAATAAATCCCGTCCTCATAACAAGAACGGGTGTAATACGATGTATAACTCCCATTCCTCGGCAGGCGGTCTCCCGTTAGCTGTGGAGTTCCGTCAGAAGATTCCACAGGCCTGCTGTCTTTAGAACAGCTTTTATATTATATCACGTCATTATATGTTTGTCAATACTTTTTTTAAATTTTCCCAAAAAATAAAGTGTAGCAGCAAATATCATTATAATTATTACTATGAAACAGGAACACAGAGTCGAAGCCACAACAATGTACTTTCAAGAAACGGGAGTGTGGGGGCGAAGCCCCTACAAAAACTATCCCCCCTCCCCGGGAGGGGGGCAGGGGGTGGGGACACTTCGTCCGCGGCCTGGTGCGGGTAACAGGACTTGAACCTGCACAGGAAATCCCATCGGAACCTAAATCCGACGCGTCTGCCAATTCCGCCATACCCGCATATATAAATTATCACCTGAAAATCATATTGTGTTCTCCCCCGCTTTCTGCGGAGAAGAACACAAAACTGTCATTAATATCAGCTGATGTTGTGATGAGGATGAGACTTGACGAATTCAAGCGCGTTGATGCACGCAACACGGACATCTATCGAGCGCTGCTGAGCCATAGCATTGTTGATCTTCGAGAAAAGTGCGCCTCTTTCCGAACTTACATATTTCGGCGGGAGCGCGTTGAGCGCGAGACACATCATATCATTCATACAGTTTTCGCAGGTGCAGCATTCGGGATCTTCCTTCAGCAGCTCCTTCAGAGCGACCTCTACTATACCTTCCATTGAGTTTACAACAGCCATGATTATTTCCTTTCCGCACGCTCCGTTTATACGGCAGCACTTTTAATTATTATCATTATATAATAAATATTCGCGTTTGTCAACAAAAATCGTCATTTTGTTCATTTTTATCCATAATTTATAAGATTTGTCAACCGGAAACTTCATTCTTTCCGTTCTTATCATAGCCGATACCGTGATATTTCCACCGACCACTCTTGTATCTTATGAGTATCATTACTCCCGTTATGAACCATGTCAGTCCGGACGTAAGCCATACCGCCCAGCAGCCTATCTCGCTTATCATTGAAAGCAAAGTCGCGAAGCCTATGCGACCTATTACCTCGACAAATCCGTTCACCATTGCGTAATTCACATCTCCGGCACCGTTCAGGATACCTCTTGTTGTGTGAATAGTCCCGAGAAACAGATAGAAGCAAGCCGAAAGTTTCAGTGCCACATTACCTATCTCAATGACATCGTTGTCGCCAACGAAGAAGCCGACTATATTTCCGCTGAACAGGCCGAATATCACAAGCATGAACACGGCAAATCCTGCCATTGCAAGCATTGAGCGTCTGTATCCTCTTATGCAGCGGTCAAGATGCCCCGCACCTATATTCTGGCTCACAAAAGTAGACAGAGCTGTGCTCAGAGACATGAACGGCTGCTGTATAAGCTGTTCGACGCGCATTGTTGCGGTATATGTCGCGATAACGTTATCTCCGAAGGTGTTGGCTGTTCTTTGAAGATATATCATAGAAATCGAAATGAACATGTTCTGGAGCGCTATAGGCATACCAGTTGTTATGCAGTTGCGAACAGCTTTTCTGTTGAATGCAGCTTCTTCCCGGCTCATTCTGAACTGTGGAAATTTCATGAACGCAAAGATGATGCACCCGCCGGCAGAAATTGCCTGCGCAAGCACAGTCGCGAGCGCAGCACCGGTAACTCCCGTCTGAAATCCCATTACTAATAGAAGATCAAGTCCCACATTCAGCACGCTTGCCACAACAAGAAAAATCAGCGGGATACGCGAATTTCCGAGAGAACGCATTACAGCGTTTATCCAGTTGTATGCTGCGACGGCTATTGTTCCCGCACAGGCTGTTCTCATATACTCCACTGCCTGATCGAACACGGTCTCTGAAGTGCTCATAAGTTTCAGAGCAGTCGGCGCAAGTATCACCGACAAAATGGTCAGCACAACGCCGAAGATGCCAGTCACATACGCGGAATTGGCTATATAGCTTTTGACTTTCTTATCGTTTCCTGCTCCGAAGTTCTGAGCTATCATGATTCCCGCGCCGAGTGAGAGTCCTATACACAGCGCATAGAACAGATATGTTATTGATCCGGTGGATCCGACAGCTTCAAGAGCTTCTTTTCCGAGATACTGACCGACGATCACCGAATCGACGATGTTGTAGAACTGCTGAAAAAGATTTCCGAAAAGCAAGGGCAACGTAAATCCGATAATACTGCGGAATTCACTGCCCTCGGTCATTGTTTTTGTGTATGCGCTCATTTTACGGTCAGGTATTTTTATCAACCGTGTGGAACTTCTTCAGATTTCCGGTCTTGTTGCTTCTTTCGGCGAGTACTTCCTCGACTTCTTCCCACGAAAGGCCGCGCTCAACGCACATTACCATAATATGATACATCAGATCGGCGATCTCGTTCTTGAGCTCGTCGTTGTTCTGATTTTTTGCTGCGATGACCATTTCGGTGCATTCTTCGCCGCACTTTTTGAGTATCTTGTCGATACCCTTTTCAAACAGGTAGCAGGTATATGAACCCTCCTGCTTTTCGGATTTTCTTTCTACAACTGTATCGTAGAGTTCGTTTAATACATTTTCCACTTCTTTTGATATCCTTTCATTATATTTTTCACAAATCATAATTTGCAGAGCCCTACCCCCGGCCCCTCCCCTAAAGGGGAGGGGG
>CAMVEM010000225.1 GCA_947166515.1 uncultured Clostridia bacterium
ATTTGTACTGTTTGGAACCTGCTGTATCACGGTACTGGTCATAAAGCTCATTGTGTTCGCAGTCAGAAAGCTGCGCAAGTCCGATAAGAAATACACCTTTTCCGATAAACAGATACTTGTACAGCAGCTTATTTACGCAGTATCGGGAATGATCTTCTTTCTTCTGATATGCGAGGTTGGTGCAATAAACTACGGATTTACAGCAGTCTCCGGAATACTTGCGGCGATAATTGCTGTCATTTCTCTTGCAAACGGCGGTGTTCTGAGCTATAATACAATAAAGAGTGATGTAAAAACAGGAACAAAAGTTAAGCAGTTTATATGGGCGGCGCTCGGTATCGTTTATGTTGTATTCATTGTAATGATGCAGCTTTACTGCTTCTGGAAATTATAAGGATGTGAGAAAATGCCGAATATTCTGATAGCGGACGATGAAAAGGAGATAGCGAAGCTCCTGCGGATATATCTTGAAACGGACGGAGTCAATGTATTTGAAGCAAACGACGGAGCGCAGGCACTCGAAATACTCGAAAAGAACAACATTGACCTTGCGCTCGTTGATATAATGATGCCGAAAATTGACGGCTATCAGGTCATCAAAGCAATTCGCGCCAGTGAGAAATACATACCCGTTATGGTCATTTCCGCAAAGGTCACGCTCTCGGACAGGGTGCTCGGCATTGACCTCGGTGCGGACGACTACATCACAAAGCCCTTTGAGCCGCTGGAAGTTGCCGCAAAAGTCAGAGCGCAGCTTCGCCGCCTGAACACTTCTTCTGTTCAGACGGCGGAGAAAAGAGTTATCGAGGTCGGGAATATCGTTCTCGACCTCGATGAATGTACGGCGGCAGTCGGCGGCAATATCGTCGAGCTCACAAAGGCGGAGTTCAAGGTGCTGGAGCTGCTTATGTCTCAGCCGAAGCGCGTTTTCACAAAAGAGCAGATATACGAGAGCGCGTGGTACGATGACGGCGCTGTCGATGACAACACTATCCGCGTTATCATAAGCCGCCTGCGTGATAAGGTCGGCGCGGAGCACATCAAAACTATCAGAGGATTGGGGTACAGGTTTGAATAATAAGAGCGGAATGATAAAACTTCGCAGAAAGATCGTTGTATGGTTTCTGGTCATAACATTTGCTGCGGGTATTCTGAACGCAGTGATCGACGGCGTGTTCGATATATTTATGCAGTCTTTTGAACCCGATGAAGCACGCATATTGATCTTCGCCGCGGTCGTTCTGCTCATAAGCATTGTTATATTCGTGATGAGCGGTGTGGTATTTTATCTTATAGTCAAAAAGGCTGTTCAAGAGGAAAGCGAGCGTCAGGTGCGTGAGAAAGACCTTATATACGCCGCTATCGCACATGATCTCAAAACACCGATGACCTCGGTACAGGGATTTGCAAAAGCGCTCTCCGACGGCAAAATACTGCCCGAAGATCAGCAGGAGACATTCGACCTGATATACCGCAAATCAAACAGCATGAACGAAATGGTGAATACGCTGTTTGAGTACGCAAAGCTCGGCACGGATGAATACAAACCGGTAATGTCGCAGGTGAATATCTGCTCGCTCGTCAGAGATGTTGTCGCAGAGAATTACTGTGACTTTGAGGAACATGGCATCGAGCCGGAGATAGACATTCCCGATGATGAGATAGTCGTGCAGGGCGATAAGAACGAGCTCAAACGCGCTGTGACAAATCTCGCTGTCAATGTGTATAAGCACAATCCCGACGGAATAACTGCAAAAATATCCGTATATGAAGAAAACGGGAAAGCTGTTATCAGAATAGCTGACAGCGGCTCGGAAATACCTACGGAAATGGACATCTTCGAGCCGTTTGTGACCGAAAACGCCTCCCGCACGCCGGGGCAAGGCACGGGTCTCGGACTTGCGGTAACAAAGCGTATAATCGAGCGCTTCGGCGGGAGGATATACACTGCTCCGTGCAGCGACGGATTTACGAAAGCATTTGTTATAGAATTACGAGAGATTTAAACCTGGATCCGTGAAACTCGCTAACACTCAATTTCTTTAAAATCTGCATAAACAATGAGTCAGAAGGCAAACGATGTTGTTTGGCACTCACTATGTGAGAGAATGATTCATTGTTTTGATAATTAAACTGAATATTCCTTATACCATTTAAAGGTATCTGGAGAAGTACTCAATTGACTGAAAGGTCGCTTTTTTATGGGGGGCTGGATGGGTGCTGAACGGTTGGCTGAAAGTGAGTACCAAAGTGAGTACCACGCGATGTTGAGGGGCCTCAAACCTCCTCGCGAACTCTATATCCTATCCTTACATTTTTCACGATTGGATCAGAGCGGATTTGTTTTTCCGTACTCAAATGCTACATTATGAAAATCATCCGAACTCACATCAGAAAAAAACTTTTGATGCCATTTCGTATAATCCGATTTTTCCCGAATAATCGTTGATATGAATTGCTCCGCATCAATAATGCCAAGCTTTTCAATCAGACACCGAATCCCCATATCTATTATCTCAGTTGTACTCTCAGTATACATTACTCCACCTCGCATCTCCACTTAAACTCCGTAGGATCTACAATCGTTATATCAGATTCTATCCTCATAAGTATGCCTCGCAGTCACGGTCAGCAAATACTTCTCTGCCTCCTCACACCGGCGGAGAACCTCTTTCTCATCATCCATCAAGAAATCGCAGAAATCAATAGAATGCCCCTGTCTCTGATATCTCTTCTGGATATCAACCACGCGGTCTACCGTCGCTTCCGAGAGTCGCATCCCCTCAGATGCAACCATTGTCCGGTATACCAGCGGATCGCTGTGAATGTCATGATCCATCATTTCTGTCCTCCTCAACTTCGCTATTATATACCATTTCTCGCTGTTTTGCAAGATTTTTCGCTTGCAAATCCACGCGTTGCGTGATATAATATAAGTGAGGAAAAAAAGCCGTGAGTCTGAAAGGAGGCCAGTGACCATGGAAATGAAAAAGCAGATCAAGAGCATCCGTGCTGAGGCAGGAATGACTCAGGCGAAGTTCTGTGAATACTTCGATATCCCCAGACGTACTCTTGAGGACTGGGAATGTGGTAAACGCAAGCCTCCTGAATATCTGGTACGTCTGCTCGTCTACAGACTCTCTACGGAGGGGCTGATTGAGAAAGGAGCTGATTCCAATGAAAGGAAAGATAAGAAAACTCATACTTAAGACTCTCGTTATCCTTATGATAGGCACTGCTATCCAGCCTCCCCTACCGGCGTGGGCCAAGGTGTGCTTATCACGAACGAAACGAACCTATAATGACTATGGCAGTCACTTCTGGGACAAGATCAAACTGAAAAATGCGCCCTCGAACGCAAGCATCAAGTGGAAATCCAGTGCTCCATCGGTGATCAAGATCGCTGACAGATTCAAATGTGGCACCTGGTATCGGATACTAAAACCGGGCAAGGCGACAGTGACCGCCCTCTATAAAGGGAGAAAGTACACCTGCAAAATCACGGTTAAGAAGAAAGCCGCCCATCCCTCCTCTACTCCTAAGCCGACATCCAAGCCGGTCAAGGACGATGATGAGGACGAAGATCCACCGGATCCATCGCTTCCTAAGGATGCACGCCTGAACGCAACCCATGTGACCATCTATTACTGCGAGCCCTACGCGATTCCATACGCTCACGACGAATCACATCCTACGGAGTTTCAGTTCAAACTGGAAGGATCGGATAAAAGACCGGTATGGGATGTCACACTGGATGATCCCGAGGTCTTCGGATGGCTGAATATATCCAAGGACGGTCTGCTCACGATCCCGACTGGTGGATGTTCGGATGCGACAGCTACAGTTACGGCTAGGTATTTCAACGATGTCCTTACCTGCAAGGTCACAGTCATCAATGAAACCCGCGTAAAGTATGACGAGTTGGTAAACGAATTCATCAGAACGCATATCAAAGACGACATGAGCGACTATGAGAAGATGGAAACAGTCGTCAAGTACATCGAGGAAGAACTTGACTACACACTGTATCAGCCGGAATGGCG
>CAMVEM010000226.1 GCA_947166515.1 uncultured Clostridia bacterium
ACTTTCCGGTTATTTTCAGAATATATCAAATCTGTCTGGAATTAATACTGCTATTTCCGCGTATAACACCAATTCCGAGCTGATCTGATACCGACAATCCCGCGCTCGAAACGGCATATACCAATTTGTACGGGAAATGATACCGCGCTGACACCAAATCCGATGATGTTTGGCAGCGCCCGCTGTTTTCATCGCCTCTGTCCGCCGAGTATAGACAAATCAACAAATTTACGGCGGTCAGAGGCGATAGGCAGGGAGCGCCCTCCCGAGACCTACCCCGATCACAGCCGCAGGAGCGGCTGAAAAATTGACCGCAGGTATTGAATTTATCCCCGATTTATGCTATACTATAAATGAAAGAAGCTGATCGCCGTGAGGATATATCTTGATAATTGCTGTTACAATCGTCCTTATGACGATCTGTCACAGCTCACTGTAAGTCTGGAAGCACAGGCAAATATGAGTGAAAACAATATAGCTCTTGTGAGCAAGTGCATGGATATTCTGTGCGAGCAGGTCGGGATAGTCGATGCCGAGCGGTTCATATACATCATGCGAAGCGAGGCATTTGACTACACGAAATGGCAGCGCGAGCACTATGACCGAGTTTCTCCCGACGAGTTTGACGCGGCGCTTGACAAATTCAGCGCGGGAAGCGAGTTTAAGGGTGTTAAAGCACAGATAATATAACAAAACCGGCAGTCGGAAAGTTTCGGCTGCCGGTTTTGTTGCATCTGCAATAAGAATGATGTATAATATTGGTGATGTTGCTGAATTTGAAATATTTTTGAAAAAGTGCCGCATTTCAGCTTTTTCAATCGTGTTATTATTGAAGGTGCCTTTCAGACCATTAAGAAAGAAGGATGGGAATGACCGACGGCGAACTTGACCGATATATGCGGCTGCACTACAAGAGCGTTTACAGCGTTGCTTTGTGTTGCTGTAAAAATCCGAGCGATGCTTATGATATAACGCAGGAAGTTTTTTTGAAGCTCTATACATATACCGGAAACTTTAATGAAGACGAGCACGTCAAGGCTTGGCTGCTGCGCTGCGCGATCAACAAAAGCAGGGATATGATGAGATCGCACTGGAACAGATATTCGCAGCCGCTTGAAAATGCTGCCGGAATATCATACGAACCGTTTGCCGATAAGGGCGGCAACCTTGCACCGTTTATGAACAAGATAAGCAAGAAAAACCGCATAGCGCTATATCTGCATTATTATGAAGGCTATTCCGTTGATGAGATTGCCGGAATCACCGGAGTGAGCAGCGCTGCTGTCAGGTCAAGACTGCTTCGCGGCAAGAATAAGCTGAAAAAGCTATTGGAGAATGAAAGGGGTTTATAATATGGAAATAAAGGAATTCTTTGACAGCAATTTTTCAAATATTTTGAAAGATCATTCCTGTCCCGATCACGAAACGGCGTTTAAAGACGTCAAAGAAAGGGCAAAAAGAATGAAGAATAAAGAAAGCAATGTTAGGCAGATACAATTCAAAGAGGTACCTGTTGACTACACCGAACCAAAGAAAAGCACAAAGGTGCTTCACGCGGTCGCCGGTGTTGCAGGCGCGGCGGCGGTGCTTACGGGAGCGGTGTTCGGGCTGAAATTCCTGAACGAGCACGGGGGACTTAAAGAGGGCGGCTCGGATGAATTGAGAGCGGGATATCATGAGGAAGTATCGTCAGATGCTTCGGCGATAGAAGAATCGGAAAATGTTCAATATGATACTAATGCTCCGGAAAATGTGTTTGAGTTTGACGGAGTGAGAGCAATAGTTGACTGGTGGCAGTTCGACGGAAAAACGCTTAAATTGCAGTACGATATAGACTTCGGAACAAATAAATGTGAAAGTACTTGGAACGATATTTCACATCGCATCACCCCGATAGGTAATTTCGAAGCGAGTACGACTCTTGAAATATTTGATCAGAAAGAAAACTCAATTAAAATGCGTGCAACGATAGAACTGTTTCATTATGCCGACAACGTATCACTAAATTTTCTTGACAACGATGAATATGTTCGTATGAAGCAAGGTGAAATTGAAATGATGTCTCCCGACGCCTACCGTGAGCTTGAGATTTCTCTTATTGATTTTAAAAAGCTTGCGGTGCATTACACATACTCCAAGGATACCGATGCATTTGATGACATGGAGGTTTACGGCTGTCACAGAGGAAAGACATATATTACGCATGACGCTGTATCTTTCGAGTTCTCGGATATCACCGACGTTTCGGTGTTTGACGGTATGAAGCTCGTCATCGTTGACTTTGACAACAACGAGACTCCTCTCGGTGAAGGCGCATTGACGCTTGACGAAAGCGGCACGAGTGGTCTGCTGAAATTCCCGACAAACGGTATCGACTTTGATATCGGTGATATTTATGCGTATCGGTTACAACGTCCGGATGAAACGTCTGCGGCAGCGACCATGTCAAAAGCAAAGACGGAAGTCCCCGCGATATTTGATCTCAGAACATCAGGCGTAACAATTACAGTAAACAGCTATGAGTTCGATGGAAAGACACTTAATCTGAATTGGGACGATGAATTTGACCGTGAGCTTGAACAGTGTTACAATCCGGAAAACAGGATACCGTTGGTCAATGGCATGAAAAACATGGACGCGTTTTCTTTTATGGGTGAGCCGGACGAAAACATCAAAAACGTGTTCGTATCAACAAACAGCATTTCGGACAGAACGATAAACCACACAATTACGGTTGAACTTGAGAGCTTCGCGGAGAGCGTCGATCTGATATTCCCGCCGAACGTCCGGGACGAGTTTGATGTACCCGAATACACGTTCACGGCGACAGTGAACACCGAGAATGTGCAGCCCGCGGTAAATGAAAATACCGGAAAAAATATCTATAGTTACGTCATCGAGCGCTTTGAACCCGTAACAGTCCCGCCCGAGGAAAACAGAAATTATCTTACCGACGCGAACGTTGAGACCGACGAATGCAGCATTGATATGAACTGGCTCACATTTGACGGTATCACGCTCAGATTGCAGTATGATGTCACGTTCAGGGACGGGCTTCCCGCTGACGGTTTAATACCGGTAATAGTGGCTTACGGCGATAACGAGATACGGTACACCACACACGGCACCCGTGTGGATAAGCTCGGTGTTGACGGAAACAAGGTGAGCTATATCGGCGAGGTCGTATATAACAGGATAATGTCGGGCGAGCCGATAAAGCTTCGTTTCAGGCACTTTACAAGAGAGGGCGAAAAGGAGCTCATCTCCTGGCTCGATACCGAGGCGGGCGTCGGGATAATCACACCCGATGAACAGCCCGACGTTAATATCGCGGAGTACGAAATAAACAAGGAGACCGCGATGAAATGGGGCAGCAAACTTACCGTAGAAAAAGCGACTGTCTGCCGCGATTCGGTAATGTTCACGCTTGATTACAGGCACAGCGATCTGCATAATCACGGCTTCAATCTCCACGAAACATATCTTGTGATGAACGACGGCAGCAAGGTTGATCTTGAAAGCATAGAGGATCAGGGCGGTACGGAGTACAGCGGCAGCCCGACGGATCCTTCGCCTGACGATACGCGAACGATCTGGCAGCACTATGAGCTTTCCGAGCCTATCGACCCGTCGGCAGTCGCACAGATATATGTCTGCGGTGAGTGTATCTATGACGCGGAGGAAACGCTTACGGAAGAAATACCGGAATAACAGCTTACCCCGTACCGCAAAAAAGCGGTACGGGGTTTGTTGCATTTGCGCTAAAAACGATGTATAATATTGTAGATATTGCTGAATTTGCAAAAACTTTCAAAAGCGTGACAGTTTTTTGACCTGTAAATCGTATTATAGGCGAAAGGTCCTTTCAGAGGAAAAGGGGTGAGAAAAGAGTGAACGCCGAAGAGGTAGAGCGCTGTTACAATTTGTTCAGCCGAAGTGTTATAGCTGCCGCGCTGTGTTATGTCAAGGCTCCGGCAGATGCCGATGATGTTGCACAGGAGGTCTTTTTCAAGCTATATAC
>CAMVEM010000227.1 GCA_947166515.1 uncultured Clostridia bacterium
CGGCAAGAATGCCGAAGATACTTCCGATGATGGTAACTCCGTCGGGTACGATAAACCCCGCGCGTGCGTTCATTATCGGTGTCGGCGTTGCGGGACTCCAGGCGATAGCAACCGCAAAGCGTCTCGGTGCAAGAGTTGACGCGTTTGACACAAGACCGGTAGTTGAGGATCAGGTCAAGTCGCTGGGCGCAAGCTTCGTTAAGATCGACCTCGGTGAAATGAGTCAGACAGACCAGGGCTATGCGAAGGAGCTTACTCCCGAGCAGCTCGCGAAGCAGAAGGAAGCACAGGCTAAGGTCTGCGAGCGCTCCGACATTGTCATCACCACCGCGAAGGTGTTCGGAAGAAAGGCTCCGAGACTCATCGGAAAAGATGTTCTTGACCGCATGAAGCCCGGCGCAGTTGTTGTCGATATGGCTGTTTCCACAGGCGGAAATGTCGAAGGCTCGAAGCTCTTCGAGGAAGTTGTTACCGACAACGGCGTTATCATCATGTCCGGCGATCTGCTCGAAAGACAGGTACCGTATGATGCTTCCAAGATGCTTTCCGGCAACTTCACGGCATTCCTCACTCACTTCTACAATAAGGAAAATAAGGAACTCGACGTTAAGCTCGAGGATGAGATAATGAAGGGCTGCCTCTTAACACAGGGCGGTAAAATCATACATGACAGATTTAAGGGGGATAAGTAAGATGGCTGTAGGTGAAATTTTACTTCTCGTTTTCGTGTTCGTTATAGCGGGCTTCCTCGGCGTTGAGCTTATCTCAAAGGTTCCGTCGCAGCTCCACACCCCGCTTATGTCGGGTACGAATGCGATCTCGGGTATCACGATAGTCGGCGCTATCTCGGCTACTGCCGTAGCGCTCCACACAGACGGTATTGTCGGCGCGATATTCGGTTTTGTGGCAATACTTCTTGCCGCGATAAATGTTATCGGCGGTTACATGGTAACGGACAGAATGCTTGAAATGTTCAAGAAGAAAGGAGACGATAAGAAGTGAACTGGGAAAGCGTCAGTGTAATACTGACAACAATACTTTACATGGTCTCCGCGGTGCTTTTCATCAGAGGCATCAAGCTTCTCGGAAAAGCTGACACCGCAAGAAAGGGCAACCTCATGTCCTCTGTCGGTATGGCTATCGCAGTAGTAACGGTACTGCTTGAAAAGAAAGTCACCGACACATTCTTTAACGAACCTCTCAAAAACGCGTACATCTGGGCTGTTATAGCAGTCCTTCTCGGCGGCATCATCGGCGCGGTATGGGCGAAGAAGGTCGAAATGACCGGAATGCCGCAGCTCGTCGCTCTGTTCAATGGCTTCGGCGGTCTCTCTTCCCTGCTCGTTGCACTTACACAGTACCTCACCGATAAGTCGGTCAACGTGTTCTCGTCGATCGCTCTCGGACTTACCGTAGCGATAGGCGCGATTGCGTTCACAGGCTCTGTTGTTGCATGGGGCAAGCTCTCCGGCAAGATGTTCAAGAAAAATGTGAACATCCCCGGCAAGAACTTCATCAACGCTCTGCTCGCTCTCGTGGGACTCTGCGGCGTTGGTATGTACGCGCTGAACATCGCAGGAATACTTGACTCGATAATGGGAATGGTCGGTATCATAATGGTATCCGCTGCATTCCTTATCCTCGGCTTCACAATGGTAATCTCTATCGGCGGCGGTGATATGCCCGTAATAATCTCGCTCCTGAACGCGTTCTCGGGACTTGCTGCTGCATTCGCGGGTCTCGCTATCAGCAACTCGGTTCTCGTGGTTTCCGGCTGTCTTGTTGGTACATCGGGACTTATCCTCACACTCATCATGTGCAAGGCTATGAACCGCACTCTCTACAGCCTCCTCTTCGGCAGCACCGCAGGTGCTGCAAAGAAGGGCGCTTCCGGCGAGCAGAAGGAGCCGCGCTCTATGTCGGTTGAGGACGCTTATCTCGTTCTCGAAGCAGCGAGCTCGGTGGTATTCATCCCCGGCTACGGTATGGCTGTCGCACAGGCACAGCACGCTGTAAAAGAGCTTTGCGACAAGCTCGAAGCCAACGGCGCGGAAGTAAGCTTTGCCATTCATCCCGTTGCGGGACGTATGCCCGGACACATGAACGTACTTCTTGCGGAAGCGAATGTTCCATATGAGCAGCTCAAGACTGCGGATGAGATGAACCCGCAGATGCCGAACACGGACGTTGCTATCGTTATCGGCGCGAACGACGTTGTAAACCCGTCGGCTATCAACGACGAGACCTCGCCGCTCTACGGTATGCCGATCATCAACGCTTTCGAAGCGCGCACGGTATTCGTGCTCAAGCGCGGTAAGGGCGCAGGCTTCTCCGGTGTCGAGAACCCGCTGTTCACGAACGACAACACCGTTATGATCTACGGCGACGCAAAGCAGACAGTTTCCGCACTCGTAAGCGAGTTTGATGACAAGTAAGCTATTGACATCACGCGCAGTATCTGATATAATAACAGTGTGATAAAGCGAAGGCGCTGCTCTGATATGAGCAGCGCCTTTTGTTATAAGAGGTGATCCGATGATAACACTTAATGACTATCTGTATTCGGGAGATACCGTTCTGAAAAACTTCACAGCTATGCGTACGACTTACGTCAGAGTGCAAAGCAGACGCACAATTCCATTGATACCGCGCACAGCAACTTCCTTGTACAGATAATTGAAATGCTCGAACACAACGACTTTCTGACCTCCCAGTTCAACAGGATAAAGGAACTGTACAAGTATATGACCGTGCAGTATCCATATCTCGCATTCACGTTCAAAGGCAGGATCAAGTCGCTTATCCGCGCGGAGGAAAAATTCAACGGATACATGTCGAGTACATATATGACTATTTCTGCAAATACGGAAAACTGCCGACAGAGACCGAGATCAAGACCAAGCTCCAGTGCTTTCGCGATCTTGTGGCATACAGAATAGTAATTTCGCTGCCGAAATGTCACCTTAACGAAGGCGAGAGCCGCGAGGAAGCGGAGTTAAAACTGCTGTACGAGGTCGCAGAAATACTGCCCGATTTTCTTGAAGAGCGTGGATTTACCGCCGAGCTTTCGGGAATACCGCAGGAGGAGTTTTCCGACAAACTAAGCGAAAAGGTGCATCCGTACTACCGAGATTATATTGCAACAACGCGCCCGTTCGGGTATCAGTCTTTACACATCACATTGTATGACAACTTCGCACGCTGCTATACCGAGGTACAGCTCCGAACAAAGGATATGGACGACAATGCCGAGATCGGTGACGCGAATCATTTCGGCTATGAGAAACGTCAGGAAGCTGACAGAACCCGCCGCGAAGTCATACCTGCGGGTGAGTGCGTATTCTTTGACGAGGCGTATGAGCGGGTGCAGAAATTACAGAACATAGATTTGTCGGAAATAGATGTGAATATGTTCCGTGCGATAGACAACCGTATGATAAATGATGGCTGCGGACTGTTCAGAGGGCGTCAGATCCTTCCGTTCGAGCATCTGTCGAGATTTCAGAATGATCTTATTGATTAAAGGAGAGATTCATTTCGGTATGATAAAGGCAACAACTCCAATCTACGTCAATATGTGGATTGGAGTTGTTGATTTATTGCAAATATGGCTGTTTGGAGAGTTGTTACTATTTGGGATGTCTACATTCTATGCTTGCTACACCAAGTTTTCTTCAAAGTATGAGTGAATATTTTTCCAATAAAAACATGTGAGCAGAGCCCATGCAAAGCTTATGCTTGCAGACGATGAACTGTATATTGAGAATCTGAGCAATACCAATTTCACATATACGGTAATTATAATAATAATTATTATTATTTCAGCCGTTCTTGCGGTTGTATGTATTGCGGTAATTCTTATCGTCAGAAAAAAATCATCACGCAAAGAATAGTCATAAATGTTCGACACCGCGCGCCTGATAAAATCTCCTTAGAGAAGACGTACATAAAATGTGCGGGCCGAACTTATAAAACCGCAAAGTGACAAAACAACCTTCTATGGT
>CAMVEM010000228.1 GCA_947166515.1 uncultured Clostridia bacterium
AACGGCATTGCAAAGGGTGCGATTCGCCGAGCCGCGGAACTTGATGCAAACCTTGTTATCTTCCCGGGGAAATATATCGGAATACAGAACAAATATGAACAATACGATATAAAATTTGAATACCAATATAATGTATTATTCGACATTGCGGCTGCGGCTGAACTCGATTATCTTATAACTGCAGTCGGAACAATAGCTTACGCTTACGACGGCGATCAGAGAAAAGCGTTTCTTGACAGTCTCGGCAATACGCCTGTTCTTAGTGTGGCATCTGAGATAGAAGGCTATGATTTCCTGCAATACGATAATCGCGCAGGTGTTTCGGAAGCTGTCGATTTTCTGATAGAACACGGTTATAAGAATATAGGATATATGGTCGGAAACCTGAACAATTCCGAATGTGCGGAAAGGTTTGAAGCCTACAAAGAAAGTCTTGAGCGTAACGGGATCAGGTACAGAGAACAATATATCACCGAATGTGATCTTGCGCATGAAAGTATCTATGATGCACGTCCGTTTCTTGAAAGAAATCCGGAACTTGATGCCATATTGTGCATAAATGATATAGTAGCATCAAAAGTATACGAAGCTCTTGCAGAAAAAGGGATCAAAGTCGGTGAGGATATTGCAGTGATAGGATTTGACGACCAGCCATTCTGTCGTGCCTTATCACCAGAAATGTCATCTATCCGTGCTGATGCAGAAATGCTTGGAGCAGTCTCGGTCGAAAAGGCTGTGAATTATCTGAGCGAGATCCAGGATGACAGACATTATGTGAAGACAAGTTTTGTTCAGAGAGCTTCCTGTCCTACCGACGATATGCCGCAAGCCGTAGACAAGGCTCACCAAAAGTATGCCGTTGAAAAATACGAGGAACGCACACACGTTGAAAACATATTTATCCGTGACACGATGATGTTTGGCGGAAACACCGAAAAGAGCTATTCTGAGATTCTGAAGCAATTAAGCTGCATTGGTGCCGATACAGGATATATTTATGTCTATGAGAAGCCGATCAGGCATCGGCTGGAAGATACGTTCCCAAGAAACCTTCCCTTGCTTTTTAAATCATATTGCTACGGCAAGACTCTCTTTTCGGTACCGGAGAATGAACAGAAACTGACGGTTCCGGAAGCTTTTGACAACATTCATCTTCCGAATGACAGGCGCCGGACTTTTATCGCTGTTGATTTGTACAGTGCTGAAAATCAGTATGGCATAGCTCTTGTTGAACCCGGAAACGAGTCATTTTTTGATGAAGTTGAACTGGTGACATATCAGCTGAGCGCTGCCGTCAGAACTATAGACGCACTGAAAAACCAGAATATACTTCTTGCGGAATTGGACAGAAAGAACCGTAATCTTGTAAGCGAAAACGAGCGAATAGCAGCAGAGCTCGGTGTCGCAGCAAAAATACAGTCCGATATGCTGCCGTCAGTTTTTCCGGCATTTCCGGGCCGAACGGATTTCGATATTTACGCTACTATGACTCCCGCGAAGGAGATCGGCGGCGATTTCTATGATTTCTTCCTTATAGATGATGACAGAATAGCTCTTGTAATGGCTGACGTTTCCGGAAAAGGAGTTCCGGCTGCATTATTTATGGTCATAGCCAAGACACTTATACATGATCAGTCTATGGGCGGAGGCTCTCCTGCAGAAGTGCTTTCCAATGTTAACACCAGACTTTGCGAAAACAATGCTTCAAGCCTGTTTGTTACAGTCTGGCTTGCTATAATAGACCTCTCGACCGGTCTGATGACGTATTCCAATGCAGGACATGAATACCCTGTTTTCAGAAGAGCCGGCTCCGAATATGAGATCGCGGTTTCAGATAATTGTCCGCCGCTTGCAGCTGCTGAGAATATTGATTATTATGACGAGCAGATGAAGCTGGAATCCGGCGACAGAGTATTGCTTTATACTGATGGTGTGCCGGAAGCAAAATCTGCGAAGGGTACGCGTTTCGGTACCGACTTAATGCTTAAGATCCTGAACAGTAATAATAGTCTTCCCGCATCCGATACGATAAAACTGCTCAGAGCCCATGTGGATGAATTTACGGGAGATGCCAGCCCATTTGACGATGTTACAATTCTTTGCTTCGATTATTTCGGAAACGAGCAATAAATTATGAAAGGATCCACAAATGGACAGAAAATACCTTGAACTGCTTGCAAAGGAATATCCTACAATAGAGAGCGTTGCGGCGGAAATGGTCAACCTTTCCGCTATCCGAAGCCTTCCGAAAGGCACCGAATACTTTTTCAGCGATATGCACGGCGAATACGAGGCGTTTCTGCACATGCTCAGAAGTGCGTCCGGAATGATCAAGAACAAGATAGACATGGTACTCGGCAAGACCGTTCCGAACGCCGAGCGAGAACGGCTCGCAACGTTGATATATTATCCCGACAAGGAGCTGAAACGTCTCACTGCTTCGGGTGATATCGACGATGAATGGCGCAGTCTCACGATCTACCGCCTTATCATAGTGCTTGAAGCTGTTTCCGCAAAATATACCCGTTCCCGCGTCCGCAAAAGCATACCCGAGGATATGGTGTACATTCTCGACGAGCTGCTTAATGTTACAGACGATGTGAACAAGGATTTTTACTACGACGAGATCATAAACACGATACTCGACACGGGCATTGCAGAGAGTTTCATTGCATCACTGTGCAGAACGATACAGGCGCTCTCGATCGATATGCTTCATATTATCGGCGACATCTACGACCGCGGACCCCGCGCGGACATTATCATGGATGAGCTGATGAAGTTCCACGACATCGACATTCAGTGGGGCAATCACGATATTTCGTGGATGGGCGCTGCTGCCGGAAATCAGGCGCTTATCGCCAACGTCATACGCATTTCGATGCGCTATAACAACTTCGATATCCTGGAGGACGGCTACGGGCTTAATCTCCGTGCTTTGGCGGTATTTGCCGCCGAAACCTATAAGGACGATGACTGCGCGCTGTTTATGCCGAGTACGCTCGACGACAACATCTACGACCCGGTTGACACCAAGCTCGTGGCGAAAATGCACAAGGCGATAACTGTGATACAGTTGAAGCTCGAAGGTCAGCTTATGGAGAAGTACCCGGAGTGGGAGATGCGTGACCGCATTGCGTTCAAACATGTCAACTTTGCAGATGGCACAGTTGATATCGGCGGAAAAACATACCGGCTGAAAGACAGCAGTTTTCCGACAGTCGATCCCGCCGACCCGCTGGAGCTTTCCGACGGAGAGAAGGAACTGATGTCGGTGCTTTCGGCGACATTCCGGCACAGCGAGAAGCTGCACCGACACATTCGCTTCCTGTACACACACGGCTCGATGTACAAGATATGCAACGGAAATGTGATGTTTCACGGCTGCATACCGCTGGACGAGAAATGTGAGCTGCAAAGCCTCTGGATAGACGGGTCGGAATACAGCGGCAGAGAGCTTCTGGACAAGCTGGACGAGATCGCAAATCAGGCTTACTTTCTGCCCCACGGCGCCCAGAAGGACTACGCCAGAGACTTTATGCTGTACCTGTGGTGCGGGTCGAAGTCGCCGCTTTACGGAAAGGACAAAATGGCGTTCTTCGAGCGGTATTTTCTCGGCGAAAAGGAGCTTCACGCTGAGCACTACAATTCGTATTACACATTTTCGGAAAATGCCGATGTATGCAAACGCCTGCTTTCATTGTTTGTAAGCGATGTTGAAAAAGGACATATCATAAACGGTCATGTGCCGGTTAAGATCAAAAACGGCGAACACCCTGTCAAGGCAGACGGACGGCTGTTCGTAATAGACGGCGGTATTTCAAAGGCATATCAGAAAACCACAGGTATTGCGGGTTACACGCTGATATTCGACTCGCACAGCCTCAATCTTGCGGAGCACTACCCGTTCATTCCCGGCGAGAGCGAGCATACCCCGAATGTGCATCTCGTGGAACGCCTTGATCGCCGCGCGAACATTTCCGACACCGATAAGGGGCG
>CAMVEM010000229.1 GCA_947166515.1 uncultured Clostridia bacterium
ACGCTGGGCAAGGATGCGAAAACGCTTCTGGCCTATGCACAAAAGGTGGAAGAGAAAAAGATTGATGAAGGTCTGTCCCGAGAGCCGGAAATACATCATCGGGAATGTGCTGCTGCAATGGTTCGAGCTCGTGTGCAACGCACTAATCTTCTACGAGCTCGCGGGAATAATTGCCGGACTTGTCGCCGGCGGGAACTTTTCTTTACAGGATAATGCAGTAAATATCACAGTCGTTTTAGCTGCGGTAATTATCAGATTCATCGCGACAAAATTCGTCGTGAAAACGAGCTTTCTCGCATCAAAAACAGTCAAGCGAAAAATGCGCGGAATGATCTACGGAAAGCTGCTGAAACTCGGAAGCGCCTACCGCGAAAGCGTAACAACGGCGGAGCTCGTGCAGGAATCCGTGGAAGGCGTGGATCAGCTAGAAAGCTATTTCGGGCAGTATGTCCCACAGTTTTTCTACGCCTTTCTCGCGCCGGTCACGCTGTTCGTGATGTTCGGTCTTCTCGGAAGCTGGACAGTCGGGCTCGTTCTGCTTATCTGCGTTCCGTTGATACCCGGAGCTATAGTAATGGTGCAGAAGATAGCGAAAAAGCTGCTCGCCAGATACTGGGGGCAGTACACCGAGCTTGGCAGCACATTCCTCGAAAATCTGCAGGGCATGACAACGCTGAAGACCTATCAGGCGGACGGGTTCAAAAACGAGCAGATGAATGCGGAAAGTGAAAAGTTCCGGTTCGTGACGATGAAGGTGCTCACAATGCAGCTGAACTCGATCATCATTATGGACTTCTTCACTTACGGCGGCGCGGCTGTCGGAATAGCGCTCGTAGCTTCGAAATTTGCGGAGCTCGGCATACAGCCGGCGCTGTTCATGATACTGATGTCAGCGGAGTTCTTCCTGCCCATGCGAAGGCTCGGAAGCTACTTCCATGTCGCGATGAACGGCATGGCGGCGAGTGATAAGATATTCAAGTTTCTGCAGCTCCCGGAACCTGCGGAAAAGCCCGGAGTCATTGAAAACATCGGCGAGATACGTTTTTCCGATGTGCATTTCTCTTATGACGAGAGCCGCGAGATACTGCACGGCATCAACATTTCGATACCCTCTCACAGCTTTACCTGCATCGTCGGAGAGAGCGGCTGCGGCAAATCCACGGTCGCGTCGCTGCTCATGGGGCGCAATACCACAGACGGCGGAAGTATCACTATCGGCGGGAAAAATATCGGAGAAATATCGGAAGAAAGCCTAATGAACAGCCTCACATATATCGGGCACAACAGCTTTTTCTTCAAGGGAACGGTGCGGGAAAACCTGCTGATAGGATGCCCTTCCGCGGACGACGAAAAGCTGTGGAGCGTCCTTGAAAGGTGCAGATTGTCGGAGTTTCTTAAAGCTGAGAACGGGCTTGATACGGAGCTTCTTGAGAATGCGATCAACCTTTCGGGCGGCCAGCGGCAGAGGCTTGCGCTTGCACGCGCTATACTGCACAACACGTTGGTTTACATATTCGACGAGGCGACCAGCAGCATCGACGTTGAGAGCGAAGAAACTATACTCGCGCTGATACACGAGATGACAGAAAAAAAGACCGTAATAATGATCTCGCACAGGCTTGCGAACGTGAAGGACGCGGACTGCATCTACGTCATGGAAAACGGCAATATTGCCGAGCACGGAACACATCCGGAACTGCTGAAAAACAACAGCGTTTACACGACTTTGTGGGAGCGCCAGCAGGAGCTCGAAAACTATGGAAAGGGGGAGTCCGCATGAAGCGTTCAAAAATCGGGACACTTTTCCGTATGCTCGGACTGGTAAAGCCGCTGACCGGGTTTATGTGCCTTGCGGTGCTGTGCGGAACTCTTGCGTTTCTTGCTGTCGAGGCGATACCGATTGTCGGCGTGTGGGGAATGTTCGGCGGTCAAGGCGGCGAAGCGTGGCTGTGGATAACGCTCTGCGGACTTGCGCTCGCACGCGCCGTACTGCGTTATACCGAGCAGAAAACTAATCACTACATCGCGTTCACGCTGCTCGCGATAATACGCGACCGAGTGTTCAGAGCGCTGCGGAAGCTTTGTCCCGCAAAGCTTGAAGGCCGTGACAAGGGCGACCTGATCTCACTCATAACCTCGGATGTTGAGCTGCTTGAAGTGTTCTACGCGCATACGATCTCGCCGATCTGTATCGCAGTTCTGTGTTCTGCGGCGATGTGCGTTTTCCTCGGTTTATTCCACCCGCTGTTCGCTGTTTACGCGGTACTTGCATACATCATCACGGGCGTAGTACTGCCGTTGATAATGTCGAAGATAAGCGGAGATACGGGCGATAAGCTGCGCCGTCAGGCAGGCGGATTGTCCGCATACGTTCTGGAAAATATCAGAGGTCTTGACGAGACGATACAGTACGGACACGGTAAAGAGCGAATGGACGGAATGAACTCGCGGACAGACAAACTTTCAAAGTCGCAGAGCACTTTGAACCACCTCAACGGCTTCAACGCGGCGATCGCGAACACAGTGATAATCCTGCTCGACATTGGTATGCTCGCGCTTGTGATCGCGGTTTACGGTAGCCTCGGTGCTGCTGCGGAAAGCGCTGTGGTATTTGCGGCATTCGTGTCGTCTTTCGGCTCTGTTTCGGCTCTCGCGGCACTCGGAACAACTCTGCAGAGCACGATAGCGTCGGGCGGGCGCGTGCTAGACATAATCGACGAAAAGCCCGAAACAGAGGATGTTTCGGGACAGCCTGCGGTGACGTTCACGGGCGCGGAACTTGACAAAGTCACGTTCTCTTACAGCAGCGAAACGGTGCTCAGCAATATGTCGGTGAAGTTCCCCGAGAACCGTATCGTCGGCATTGTTGGAAAAAGCGGCTGCGGCAAATCAACTATGCTGAAACTGCTGATGCGCTTCTGGAAAACCAACAGTGGCGAGGTGCGGATCTCCGGCAGAAACGTCGAGCAGATAAACACCTCCGACCTGCGTGATATGGAAAGCTACATGACGCAGGAGACCCAGCTTTTCAAGGACACGATCGCAAACAATATCAGAATAGCGAAGCTGTCGGCGACGGACGATGAGATAACCGAAGCCTGCAAAAAAGCGTCGCTGCACGAGTTCATAATGACGCTTCCCGACGGGTACGAGACGCAGGTGGGCGAGCTCGGAGAAACTCTGTCGGGCGGTGAAAGACAGCGCATAGGGCTTGCGAGAGCATTCCTGCACGGCGCACCGTTTATGCTGCTCGATGAACCCACAAGCAATCTCGACAGCCTCAACGAAGCCGTGATACTAAAGGCTCTGCGAGAGGAAGCCGCCGGAAAGACTGTGGCGCTGGTATCCCACGGGCGTTCGACAATGCGCATCGCGGATGAAATTATAGAGATGTAAATAAAGCTGCTCCCGCGGGGCAGCATACCCACAAGTTAGCCTAAAGCAACTGCAAAGGAGAATTGACAATGAAACTAAAAAGACTGATATTTCTTATTATCGGGTGCATCTGCCTCGGGCTCGGAACAGTGGGAGTCTTCCTGCCGATACTGCCGACAGTACCGTTCTATCTCGCTACGGCGTTCTGCTTTTCGCAGAGCTCCGAGAAGCTGCACACATGGTTCCTCGGAACAGACTTATACAAAAAGCATCTGCAGTCCTACGTCGAAAAGCGCGGAATGCTCCTTCGTACGAAAATAAGCATCATCACGCCGGTGACGGTGCTTATGGGAATAGGCTTCTTTCTTATGGCGGTCAAGGGCGTATGGATCCCGTGTGTCATTCTTGCGGTCGTTTGGGTCGCGCATATCATCTACTTTATTTTCGGCGTAAAGACGATCAAAGCGCAGGAAGAACAATAAGCGTTAAACACGGAGGTCCTGCAAAATGAACATTTACATAATTATCGGCATCATAGGCGTAATA
>CAMVEM010000230.1 GCA_947166515.1 uncultured Clostridia bacterium
CGGGGGTAGGGCTCTGCAAATTATGATTTATTGTAAAAAATTTACAGCGGTTTTTTCGCTATTTTTGCCGAAACTCGCGGATATGCCGCGGGAGTCTCCGCAATTTTCCTTATTATGACAAGATTCCTCTTATCTCCGCCTGGAAGGGCATACTTCTTTACATCTTCTATCTCTCCACCGAGCGTTTTGATCGCACTGCGCGCCGCTTCGGTCTCATCTTTTTCTCCCTTTAATGCAGCGAATATGCCGCCCTTCTTCGCAAACGGGAGGCAGTATTCGCACAGCACATTCAGCGCTGCGACTGCTCTTGCGCAGACAAATCCGTACTTTTCGCGGAAATTTTTGTCCTGCCCGAGCTCCTCACCGCGCGCGTGTACTGTCTTACAGCTGATCCCAAGCATTGAACACGCGCTGTCGAGATATGCTATCCGCTTGTTTCCGCTGTCGATTAGAGTGAAATCAAGATCAGGACGGTATATCTTCATCGGAAGCGACGGAAATCCCGCACCCGCGCCGACATCCGCACAAATTGTTCCATGTGGAACATCTATCATCGTCAGCGGAAGTATGCTGTCGATGTAGTGCTTCTCAATTATCTCGCTGCGCTCGGTTATACGGGTGAGATTGACGTTCTTATTGTATTCGACCATATATTCCGCAAGCTTTTCGAGCTTTACGCACTGATCGTCAGTAATTTCAATACCGCAGGCGGCAAATTCAGTTTTCATCTTCGGTATCGTCCTTTCCTTTGTTCGCCGCAAGCCATATAAGAAGCACTGATATATCCGCGGGATTTACTCCCGATATTCGTCCGGCCTGCCCGATATTCAGAGGCTTGTGGTCGTTCAGTTTCTCCTGTGCTTCGAGTCGAAGCCCGCTTATCGTCTTATAATCTATATCAGTCGGCAGCTTCTTTGATTCGAGCCGTTTCATCTCTTTTATCTTCGCAAGCTGAGTTTTTATATATCCCTCATATTTTATGTTTGTCTGTATCTTTTCCGCAAGATCGGCTCGAATATGCGGTGCGTTCTCATCAAATCTAATCAGATCAAAATATGATATCTGCGGACGACGCAGCAGTTCAATAAACTTCACGCCCTGATCGATCGGAGAAGTTCCCTTCTCCGTGAGCATAGCGTTCAACCCGTCGGAAGGACGTATCGTTTCTTTCTTTATTCTTGCCGTTTCATCGTCAACGATCTTCTTCATTGCGAGAAAATTTTCATAGCGCTCATCGGATATAAGCCCAATCTCGTGTCCGAGCTCGGTCAGCCTGTCCGGAGCATTATCCTGCCTCAGTATGAGCCTGTACTCACTTCGGGAGGTCATCATTCTGTACGGCTCTATGCAGCCTTTTGTCACGAGATCATCTATCAGCGTGCCGATGTACGAATTCGAGCGGTCGAGTATTATCTGCTCCTGCCCTTTTATCTTCCGGCTTGCGTTTATTCCCGCAACAATTCCCTGCGCAGCAGCTTCCTCATAGCCGGAAGTCGAATTGAACTGTCCCGCACCGTAAAGTCCGCTTATTTTCTTTGTTTCGAGAGTTGCATACAGATCGAGCGGATCAAGGCAGTCATACTCGATCGCATATGCCGGACGCATGATCTCGACATTTTCGAGTCCTTTTATCGTTCTCAGAAATTCAAGCTGTACGTCCTCCGGAAGCGAGGTTGACATTCCCTGCAGGTAATATTCGTCCGTATCGAGTCCCATAGGCTCGACAAAAAGCTGGTGGCGTTCCTTATCCTTGAAACGCATCAGCTTTGTTTCGATGCTGGGACAATATCTCGGCCCCACGCCAACGATCTTTCCGGAATACAGCGCCGAACGATCGAGATTTTCAAGTATTATCTTATGCGTTCTTTCGTTCGTATATGTCACATAGCACTTGACTTTGTTCTCAAGCGGGAGCTTATTGTCGAACGAAAACGGCATTATATCATCGTCGCCGGCCTGTTCTTCCATTTGCGAGAAATCTATAGAGCGTTTATGGACTCTCGCGGGTGTTCCCGTCTTGAATCGCCGGATATTCAGTCCGAGCTCTTTCAGACTTTCCGTAAGCTCGCCTGCGGGATTAACATTGTCTGGTCCGCTGCTGTAAGACGTATGCCCGATAAATATTTCTCCGCCGAGATAAGTTCCGGTCGTAATGATAACAGCCTTTGCGGAACAGAATCCACCAAGCTTAGTTACAACTCCTGTCACCCTGTTGTCCTCAACGCAGACTTCGGTTATCTCCGCCTGTTTCACATCGAGCAGCTGTTCGCTTTCGAGAACGTGCTTCATATAAGCATGGTATTTCACTCTGTCGGACTGCACACGAAGAGAATGAACAGCGGGACCCTTTCCCCTGTTCAGCATTCGTGACTGTATAAAAGTAGCGTCTGCTGATATTCCCATCTGACCGCCAAGCGCGTCTATCTCACTTACGAGCTGACCCTTTGCCGATCCTCCGATGCTCGGATTGCACGGCATATTTGCGATAGTGTCAAGCGACAGCACAAACACAACTGTTTTCATTCCAAGACGCGCAGCGGCAAGGGCCGCTTCACATCCGGCGTGTCCGGCCCCCACTACCACTACGTCATATTCACCGATATTATATATAGTACCAGCTCCTTAATTTATTCTACAATATGTGGTGTTCCACATGGAACATTTCTTGTCGCTCCGCTTGAGAGATTTTTAAGATAGTTTTTTGCCCTACGCGGGCAGCGGCAGCGTGACGCTGCACCCACTCGCCGCCTAAGGTTGCATAAACTTTTAATGCTTCGGCAGGCGGCACGCTTGCTCGATAACTGTATCTTTTCTTAAACTTCATCTTAAACGATAAGCTTATCAGAACAAATGTACAGTAATAATTTTTTTTCATGCAGCTTGTTTATAGCATTGTGCTAATCGCAAGTCGTGCCATTTTTAGTTTAAAATGTTCCATGTGGAACACCATATATAGGATTTGTCAAAATTTTAACGTCGAAATATTGATTTCAGCTATACTTTCTATATCCCGGATGCCTTATCGGGTAATTCTTCGCTATTTCGCAAAGCTCATCTATCTTTTTCCGCGGGAGCTCCTTTGTTCCGCCAAGTGCCTGCGCAGCAATAAGCGTTTTCGATATATGTTCGAGAGATTCCATTCGATAATATGCCTGCATAAGATCAACCCCGACCGTCACAGCCCCGTGGTTTGCAAGAAGTATCGCATCGTGGAACGGTAAGAACGGTGCTATACTTTCCGGGACTTCATCTGTCCCCGGAGTTCCGTAAGGTGCTACCGGAACCGAACCGAGCAGCATCACTGCCTCAGACAGCGAATACTGATCAAGTGGAACTCCCGCAGCCGCAAAAGCTGTAGCATACGGCGGGTGCGCGTGAACTACCGCTCCGATATCCGGACGTTCTTTATAGCATCGCAGATGCATCCTGAACTCAGATGAGGGACGATAGTTTCCCTCAGAAAGAACTTTCAGCTCGCTGTCTATCTTAATTATCATTTCCGGCTTCATTTTTCCCTTGCTTACACCGGTCGGCGTTGTAAGAAAAGTATGTTCGTCTATTTTTACGGAGATATTCCCGTCGTTTGCCGAGACCATCCCGAGCGTCCACATATCGCGGCCTATCTCACAGATCTGTTCTTTTATATTAAATTCATCAAATTCGGTCATTAAAATACCCTACCCCTAACCTCCCCTAAATGGGAGAGAAATTAATTATTCTATGTGGGGAGCAGAGGTCTGTCGTTCAACCCTCTCTGGCACTTCGTGCCACCTCTCCCAGAGGGAGAGACACCCCACACCCCACCTGTTTT
>CAMVEM010000231.1 GCA_947166515.1 uncultured Clostridia bacterium
AGAGCGCATGATGCGCGCATAAAAGGCGGTCATAAGCGACTCCGGAAAGCCCCCTTGTAAGGGGTTTGGGGGACTTCGTCCCCCACGAAAGAAAAACTCCCCTCCCCCTTGGGGGAAGGGCCGGGGGTAGGGGTATATAACTATGAATTCAGATATTCTTCAAGCTTTTTGTTCAGCTCTGCCTGAATATCTTTGTCAATGACCGCGTCGCTGAATGTATCGGCCATTGCCGAAATAAGTCCGTACTTTTCGCGTATATCGTCCTTTGTGATGCCCGCAGCTCTGTAATCATCATACGAGCGTTCAATCAGCCACGCCGGAGAATATATGTTCTTTCCTTTTACTATGGCATACGGATTTGCAAACACAGCGGTTATCTTCTCAACGTCCATTGTAAGGATAATGTCGGCTTCCTCACGGGTAAGCGTGATATTCGGAACACCGGTTTTCGTGTCCGCGGCGTTATAAAGCGCTTTGCGCGCTTCCTCGATCGGAACATTGAAATATTTTATGAATGTATAGATATTGAGTTCGTCCTCAATGGTCGTCGTACCGTTGGTGTACATCACAGCATTGACATATTCGCGCCACTTTTCACCGTATATCGTTTCATCGTCGGACACCGTGCGCACGCCTTCAACAAGGTCAAGAAGCTGATCGGGTATCGACAGCGACCATGATCTCAGATCGTGGAACGGATCGAGAGCCATGATGCCGGTAGCGGGATTTACAGCGCTTTCGGCACTTCTTTCATCGGCCACAGCCGGTGCCGCAGGAGCCTCATCGCTTTTTTCCGAGCCTTCCTCGCCTGCTGCGGAAACGCCGTTATCTGCTGCGGGTACAGCGTCTGCAGCTGCCGGAGCTACTGCGTTTTTCTGCTCGGAAGCGGCATCCTTCTTTTCGTCCTGATCCGCTGCGGCATTATCCGCGCTTTCATTTTCGGTATTGTCGCTGTCCGCTTTTTCGGGCTGTGACGCCATTATGCCCATTGCCTGTGTTTCTGCGGGAGCCTCGCCGGCATTTTCACTTTCACAGGCGTTTTCGTCATTTTCCGCCGACGTGTTTGCCGCGTTCTGAACTATCGTATAGGTATGTGCCTGCTCTTCTGCGCCTGCAAGGCCTCTGTAATCATCTTTCGCCGCGGTAATAGCGGCGTTTTCGGCTCTTATTGCCATATCGGCGGTTTCCGATGTTTTTATGCCTCCGTTCTGATTGTTCAGCACGAGGAATGTTCCGCCCGCCGCGAGTGCTAGAGCTGCCGCTATGCCGCCGTATTTTACCACATTCAGCTTTAGCGGAGCTTTCTTTCTGCGGACTTCTTCATTCATCATCGCCGAAACCCGGTCAAGAAGCTCAGGAGAAGGGGATATATTGTCAAATGCTGTATGAAGCTCTTCCCTAAACATCGAATTCCACCTCCTTCAATTTTTCTTTCAGCATATCCCGCCCGCGGGAAAGCCGTGTCTTGATGTTTGTCTCGGTAGTTTTTACAGTCTTTGCTATCTGTGATATGCTCATGTCTTCGTAATAGAAAAGGTATATTGCTGTCCGGTATATCTCCGGGAGCTGGAGCAGCGCGTTCATGACGTCGGACTTGTTCTCCGTCGCTTTTATGGCGGGATCCTCCGCGCCCTCATTCGGGTCGGGCTCGGAAAAATCGCGGTGTCTGTTCCACGCTGACGTAACATACGATTTCGTGCAGTTTATGGTTATTCTGATAAGAAACGATTTTCTGTGTTCCTCATCATTGTAAGTCTTATCGGCCCTTATGTAGCGCAGGAACACTTCCTGCAGGATATCATCGGCATCAAAAGTGCTCCCCGTCCGCGAATACGCAAGACGGTACACCATGTCCGAATACTTTCTCATAACGGCGTCAAAGCTTTCCCTCGTACGCAAGGAAAGTTCCGTCATTTTCTTTTCCTTTCACTTCATTTTCTATCTCATTCTCAATCTGTCGCTGCGCTTGAGACTTCCGTCGCTGCGCTCGAGATATGGGGCTCCGCCCCAAACCCCGCTACTTTTCGGACGCGACGCTGCAGGATGCTGCGGTAGTTTTCGCCCAAAGCACGCACGATGCGCGCATAAGAGCGAAACGAAAAGTAAAGCAAAAACGACTCGCTTCGCATTTATATTCAAAAGCTTATGCTTTTTGACAGGTTTTTTAGCCTTTTCATCTATAACACTTTGCGAAAACGCAAAAGGTTGCAGTTTTTTGATTTAATCGATAATAAAGCCCTACATTTCTGTCTCCCCGCCTCCGGCGGGGAGACAGATGCAAAATTTACTTAATTTGATTTTTTGTATCCGTCAATAAAAACGATCGTGCTTTCGAGCGTGTCACAGCTTCCGACAAATTCGTGCTTTATCTCGCTGTTCAGATAGCTCTGGAGATATATCATATATTTTCTGTCATCAACGATAATGAGCCATGTTCCCGCAACCGTTCTGTCGAACATCACATTGTCAGGTTGATGGTCTTCTTTTCTTTCATATTCCCTTATCGGCGAAACAGCGATCCTTTCGATGAAAATATCATAGTCGCATTCCTCAAACTTCACTATCTTGTCTATCATCGGAACATGCACCCAGCCCCCGCCGTTCAGGAGCTTCAGATCCGCGCGGATCAGCGCGCAGTTCCCGTCGTTCAGCTCATAACCCTCGGGGAGCCCGGGCTCAAGCTTATCATTATATATAGGTGTCGGGAATATATTCAGAAATATGCTCGTACCGAATGAATAATACTTGTCGCCGATGCGGAACACCGCGATAGTTTCAGAGTTCATTATCTCCGTGTCATAGCCGTCAGTCACGAGCTTTTCGCCCGAAAGAAGCTTTATCACATCATCGAACTTGTACTTGCTGTAATCGAAATATTCGGTTACTTTGCCGTCAAGTATAGCGAACCAGCCGTTGTACTGCTCGTACATTGTCCTGCCGTCGGCAGTTTCGACTCGTCTTCCTCCCCGGCGGCGGAATAAGAAGTATTTATTCCCGCCGGTCTCGAATAATATCATCGGCGCGGTATTCCTGCCGCCTTCCTCCCATATGGGGAAGCTGTAATATTCAAGAACGTGCTCGGAGTCGGTCTTCTGAAAATCTATAACGCGGCGTATCTCCGGCTGGTTCGCACGTCCGTCTATGCCGCCGGACGCGAATATCACGTCTGCGGTCAGGAATGCGAATTCCCCGTTTTCGAGTTCAAGATTGAGATCTTCACGGTAAAGGATATTCCATGCGCTGAAAACGGGCTCGGCGCAGAACGCGAAGAGATCATCCTGACATTTCAGCACAACGAACTTCACGTTATCTTCTGCGTGATAATAAAGCCCGTCACAAACATTCTCCATTTCTCTGTTGCGCTCGTCGTAGTAAACATTCAGCTCGGCCGCGCTCGGATAACCCGCTTCGGTCGTACCGGCGGGAGAAGCTGCGGGAGATGTCGTTGTTGTTTCAGAAGCAGTTTTTTCAGTACCGGCAGATGATGTTTCCGCCATTTCAGAGTTCCCGGCAGACTTTTCCTCCGGCTTTTCATCAGGATTTTCGGAGGTGGTATCGACCGGAGCGGCTGTTCCGGCGGCTCTTTCGGTATTTTCGGTAACAGCGGGCTTGTTCTGAGCGTTATTTTCTGCGCAGGAAGCCAATGAAGCTGTAAGGATCAGTGCGATTACTGCAAATAAACGTTTCATGGATCTGCCCCCCTTTTTGTGTCTTTCGCATATAACACTATACGTGAAAACGAAAGGTTACAGCAAATCATAATTTGTGGGGGAATTTGCGGAGGGCTTTCCGATCGCCCTCCG
>CAMVEM010000232.1 GCA_947166515.1 uncultured Clostridia bacterium
TGGGGTGGGAAGTGGGATTCGAAGCCCAGACCTTTCCCTCAACCACGGCTTTTGTGGCCTGTTTTTCGTGTGACTGTGTGACCGGTCACACGATCACATCGCTGCCTTGATGTTGTCTATAACGCTGTTGAAGTGCTTGTCTATGCGTATCTGACAGTCCACTTCCTTGTTCTGCGTCGTATGGGTATAAACGGATTTCATTATGCTCGGTGTGCTCCACCCGCCAAGCTTCTGGATATAGTCGCTTGATATGCCCAGATCATTACAGGTCGTGGCAAATTCGTGCCTGAGCTTGTGGAATGTAACTCCATCTATATGGTTCGCCTTCATCAGCTTGCTGAAATTGTAGTGGAGATACTTGTATCCGTGCTTAATGATAAAATCCGTATCGCTGCTGTGCGGTATAGCCTTTATCTTTTCGTAAAGATACTCCGGCAGCATATTTGTTCTTGTGCTTTTCTCCGTTTTTGTCTGTTCACGCACTATGTCCAGCCCGTCCTGATACATCCTTGTACGGCAGATCGTGATAAACTTGCCGTCTTTGGAGATGTCACGGAACTGCAGACCTCTGACCTCGCTCATTCTCAGCGACAGCCACGCCGCCAGAAGACACGGGAGCTCCAGCTCTGTGCCGATGACCGGAGCCAGTACCTCCTCGATCGGCGGCAGCGGCTTTTTTATCCTGCTGTCTCTGGGAATGGTCACGGTCTTCAGGTTGATCTCCATCCCCTGCATCGTCAGTACCCTTTTCAGCAGTGCGACAGCCTCTTTGATAGACTTACCGCAGAGCCGCTCGCGATCCTTGTTAATAGCACGCTGAACGTCGATAGGTTTCAGCTTGTTTATGGGGACGTCCTTTATCACCTGCAGCCGGGTGTCCTTTATCATACGGTACCCCCTGAGCGTCGAGGGAGACAGCACATTGCTGTTGACCTCTATGTACTCGTCAAGGGCTTCGTTTACCGTAAGATCGCGATCCCTGTATTCGCTGACGAGGATCGCCGCGTCCGTGCCTATGAACTCACACGCAAGGAGCTCCGATTCTGCTCTTGTCTTTGCTGTGAACGACTTTACTATACGCTTTCCGTTTTCATCTTTAACTACATGTCCGAATTCATCCTTCAGTATTACCTGCGTCCGCCAGTTCCCGGAAGGGAGCCTTGTTGCTTTGATCATTATTACCTCTCTTTCCGTAAAGCAAAAGCGGTTGGAAGGTTTTCCGCCGCGTCCCTGCGGCGCTTCTGAAACCTTCCCGATAACTGAATATATGACTTACTGTAAGAATACCACTTTTTATGGCAGCTGTCAAGCTTTCCTACATATCAGTCCCGAAGGATATCAGCTGCTGGAGCGTCAGGTTGTTGACAAACAGGAACCTGTCTATCCGTGACAGCGTGATATTCCGCGGGTCTGTGTCGTAATCCCTCAGTGTCCGCACGTTGCGAAGCTCCAGCGAGTCCGCCAATGCCTTGTCGCTGGTCTCCGTCAAGTACTGCCAGTGACGTATCTGGCTCCAGATGTTCCGATATATCGGAACTCTCCGTGGATTTTTCACGGGACTTCACCTCCTTTTGCCCGGCTTGCCGGTTAATTTTTGCTGTCATGACAGGTCGTCGGGATGATGACGCTCCGTCGGCAGCGGGGATCTGCCTGAACGGTCACTCGCCCAGCGCCATACCGAACCTGCCGTATGCGGCTTTTTGCCGCCGCAGCAGCGGTATATCCGCGAGGCGGGGATGCCCAGAGACCTTGCGGCTGCCGCGCCGGAGCACCACGTTCCGATCAGCCTGCCGTCGAGCGAGTACCTGTTGACGACCTTGCCCCTGAGGTTTTTATAGCTCCTCATAGCTTTTTCACTCCTTTCGACATTGGATTTCATCTATATTATGATAGCGATGAGAGAAGAATAAGACAACGCGAAAATTCACGATCTGTGATCGTTCATGTGCAGATAGAGCGCCAGCTCGGCGCCGAACATAAACGGACAGCTTTTGAAGAGATCAGAATACTCCGGTTTCTTGCGGTATATATCCGTCAGCGAGTAAACGAAACTCTTAGGCTCTGTCAATATACGGCTGATCGTGAAGTCAAAATGTTCCCATTCGCCTTTTTCGGGCAGATAAAGGTCAAAAATGTGATGGCCTTCCAAAGCCCTGATTATCACCCAGTACCGGTTGTCATCAAATTCCTGCGGCAGGCTGCAGGCGACCTGTATGGGTTCGCCACTGTACGTTCGCATTTTGTTTCCGAGCAATGAAAGCCCCATTACAGTTTCAAACATTACCCGGAAAAATTCTGCCTGCTCCCAATAAGCGAGTTCCGGCAAATGCCCGCGATCATCAAGTGAATCTGAGTCATACTGAACTCCGACAAAGTATTCGGTCCCGAACAGATTTCTGTAACCTATGTAATTGTCATAGAACGAGTCTGTGATGTCTTCTTTGAGCGTAGCTCTTCTTATATTCAAGGGAAAAGAGAAGAACTTGTTAGATGAAACAGCCGTAACTTTTGAGTAGTCGATGTTTATCGACGTGCACCACATCCCCGGCTTGCAAGGATTGGCTGCTTTAATAATAAAGGTCTTAGGATTCCATAAGTAATTAATCATAGTATTTTCCTTTCGTTTATGTGTTTGTTTGTTGCTAATGCTTGAAAATGCCGATTTCGGAATTCTTCACAGAAATTTCCGTGTAAAATGCCGATTTCGGAATTTTGTAAAAGGTCAATCCAAATAAAAGTCGGTCATCCACATCAGGTTATCGGCACGGCAGTTCTTTCTGTTGTTGTCCTTGAACATGACGCGGGTATAACCGAACATGTTCGGAAGGAAGGCGTTGGCTACAAGACTATAGACCTGTTTCTGCATCAATTTACCATTCGTCATTATTCTGACTGTGCCGTTCGGTCTTATCTTGTAGAACTTGCCTTCTTTTCTTGTGTTGCGCACCCTGCCGTAATTGGAGACCTCCGCGTAAGTATCCGGTATCCTTCTGAATTCTTCATCGGGATACAGCGGCTCTACGACCGGGAGCTTGTACTTGTTCAGTGGTTCGTTATGCCATCGCCAGACCCTGTTCCCCGCGGACGGCTTTTTTCCATTGCAGCATCTGTATATGCCGACCGGCTTGATGCCATAGTTCTTCGCCGCCGACAAACCGGAATGCCAGGCCTTTATCAGTTGACCGTCAATACTGTACTCGTCCACGGGCTTAGCCTTGAAGCAGTCGTCGCGGTAATAGGGCTTCGCGGAAAGATTGCAGAGTTCGTCGTTGTACGAGTCGCCGTCTTTATATACAATAGTATACCTATAATCCGGCACCTCGACAAAAGCCTCGTAAATGAGCTTGCTCAAAGACTTTATTCTTGTTGAATGCTTTGAGCGATCGTACAGCCTCACGTGCCATTCACCGTGAAAGATGTGAAAATCCAGAATATGTCCTGTTTTGATGTTTCTGACATCGCCTGCTTTTGAGATCTCATATTGGGGAAAACCCCGGATCGGTCTCCACTCGGTTCCTAAAGAGTCTAAGAGTTGCTCTCTGTCGTAATCTGTCATAATTACTCCTTTCTGGAAGGTTCATTTATGTGCACCTAAAGGAACCTTCCGCGGCATACTGCCGAAATTGGGTTGGTGTTTGACAGCAGATAAGAGTCAGGAGTCGTTCACAAGATAATTATTCTTTACTCGCTCTTTCCGCCTCAAACATATTATGATAACAAGAATGGCGATCAGGAGATTTTTTCCGCATCTGACAAAAAGTCATAGGTCTGATGCCATTCAGACCTATTAT
>CAMVEM010000233.1 GCA_947166515.1 uncultured Clostridia bacterium
CAACCTTGAGGAAGCCTGCGATGTTAGCGCCTGCTACGAGGTCGTCGCCGAGGCCATACTCGTGAGCTGCGTCAACGGAAGCCTTGAAGATGTTCTTCATGATTGTCTTGAGCTTTTCGTCAACTTCTTCGGATGTCCAGTTGTATCTCATGGAGTTCTGGGACATTTCGAGACCGGAAACTGCAACGCCGCCGGCATTAACAGCCTTCGAAGGAGCAACTATTACCTTGTTCTCCTTGAGGTAAGCGATAGCTTCGTTTGTTGTAGGCATGTTGGAAACTTCTACATAGTACTTCACGCCGTTAGCAACGATCTTCTTAGCCTCGTCGATGTTGACTTCGTTCTGTGTAGCGCACGGCATAATGATGTCAGCCTTAACGCCCCAGGGCTTTTCGCCTGCGTGGAACTCAGCGCCGAACTTATCAGCATAATCCTGAGCTCTGTTGCGGCAGGAAGCACGCATTTCGAGCATGTAAGCGATCTTTTCGGGAGTGCTGATGCCGTCCTTGTCATATACATAACCGTCGGGTCCGGAAAGTGTAACAACCTTGCCGCCGAGTTCTGTAACCTTGAGAGCAACGCCCCATGCAACGTTGCCGAAGCCGGAGATAGCAACTGTCTTGCCCTTGATGTCGTCGCCGAAGTGCTTTAGCATTTCAACTGCATAGTAGGTTGCGCCGTAGCCTGTAGCCTCAGGTCTGATGAGGGAGCCGCCGTACTGGATGCCCTTACCTGTGAGTACGCCGGAGAACTCGTTCTTGAGTCTCTTGTACTGGCCGAAGAGATAGCCTATCTCACGTCCGCCGACACCGATGTCGCCTGCGGGAACGTCGAGGTTCGGACCGATGTGTCTGTAGAGCTCGCTCATGAAGCTCTGGCAGAATCTCATAACTTCAGCGTCGGACTTGCCCTGAGGATCGAAGTCGGAACCGCCCTTGCCGCCGCCCATAGGAAGCGATGTGAGGCTGTTCTTGAAGATCTGCTCGAAGCCGAGGAACTTGATGATTCCGATATATACGTTGGGAGCGAATCTGAGGCCGCCCTTGTAAGGGCCGATAGCAGAGTTGAACTGTACTCTGTATCCTCTGTTTACCTGTACCTTGCCCTTGTCGTCAACCCACGGAACGCGGAACATGATCTGTCTCTCAGGCTCTACTATTCTTTCAAGAACGCCTGCGTCAACAAGATCCTGTCTCTTCTCGATAACGGGCTCGATAGACTCGAAAACTTCCGTTACTGTCTGAATGAACTCGGGTTCATTCGCGTTTCTTTTTTTCACTCTCTCGAGGAGTTCGGTGAGATACTGATTCTTAAGTGCCATTTTGGTTGTCCTCCTTAAATATTTTGGCTGAAAATTGCGGGTGGTGCCCCGCATTGGAATAACAAATATATCATATCACATCTGCATGATTTTTGCAATAGTTTTTCACAAAAAAATCAGAAAATATTCAAATTTAGACTAAATGCATTGAAAACAAGTTTCAAAAAGCAGGATTTTTAAAAAAATAATGCAGAAATTGAGCTTTTGGCATGATCTTTCTCCGTTTCCGGAAAAAAATCATAAAAAAGCATTGAAAAAAGTTTTTATTTGTAGTATAATAAATAATGTATCTGTATGTGTACGGGCCATACCCACAGATCATGCGGCACCAAGACTGCTGTATAAGAAAACTGTGTTTTCGCCTGCAGCAGCGCGGATGCTGACAGATACGGGAGATAGTTTATCTGAGGAGGAATATCATGCTCCATATCGGACTTGATGTAGGATCGACAACAGTCAAGATCGCTATAATCAACGACAGGAACGAATTTGTCTATAAACAGTATCAGAGACATTATTCGGATATAAAGAAGACGCTCGCAGAGGTGCTCCTCGCGGGACTCGAAAAAGTTGATGACGGCGAGATCACCGCAGCCGTGACCGGCTCGGGCGGAATAAACGCCGCAAAATGGCTGGAGATCCCTTTTATTCAGGAAGTTGAAGCGGGTGCTGTCGCAATTGAAGCGCTGATACCCGAAACCGACATAGCAATAGAGCTCGGCGGCGAGGACGCGAAGATAACTTATCTGCGCGGCGGCATTGAGCAGAGAATGAACGGTTCCTGTGCAGGCGGTACCGGCGCATTCATCGACCAGATGGCGGCGCTGCTGAATACCGACATAATGGGACTGAACGAGCTTGCCAAGACCTATGAGACCATATATCCCATAGCGTCGAGATGCGGCGTTTTCGCAAAGAGCGACATTCAGCCGCTGCTCAACGACGGCGCGAAGAAATCCGACGTTGCCGCTTCGATATTCCAGTCGGTCGTTAATCAGACCATAAGCGGACTTGCGTGCGGAAAGCCTATCCGCGGAAAAGTAGCGTTCCTCGGCGGACCGCTGTTCTATCTGTCGGAGCTCAGAAAGCGCTTTATCGAAACGCTGAATATGAAACCCGAAGACGTCATATTCCCGCCGGACGCGAACCTCTTTGTTGCCACCGGCGCTGCTCTCGCGGAAAACAGAGCGGAGATAAGCGTTTCGGAGCTGAGAGAGAAGATATCGGAGCTCGGAAATGTCACCGTTCACGAAGTAGAGCGACTTGCTCCGCTCTTCAGGGACGAGAAGGATAAGCAGGAGTTTCTTGACCGTCACGCAAAGGCTGTCATTCCCACTGCCGACCTCGCGCTGCATAAGGGAAAGTGCTATCTTGGCATAGACGCGGGTTCGACGACCACAAAAGCCTGCCTTATAAACGAAAAGGGCGAGATACTCTATTCTTTTTATAATAATAACCTCGGCGACCCGCTGAAATCGGTCATCGGGATACTGAAAGATATATATTCGAAGCTACCGGAGGGCGCATATATCGCAAAAGCTACCGCTACTGGCTACGGCGAGCACCTTATAAAGGCTGCTCTCGGCGTAGATTACGGCGAGATAGAGACAATGGCGCACTATAAGGCTGCGGAGCGCGTGCTGCCGGGCGTTGAGTTCATACTCGACATAGGCGGTCAGGATATGAAATGTATGCGCGTAAAGAACGGCGAGATCGAGAGCATACTGCTCAACGAGGCGTGCTCGTCGGGATGCGGCTCGTTTATCGAAAACTTTGCCGCCGCGCTCGGAATGACAAGCCGCGAGTTCGCACAGATCGGACTTGAAGCCGAGCACCCTGTTGATCTGGGCTCGCGCTGCACTGTATTCATGAACAGCCGGGTAAAGCAGGCGCAGAAGGAAGGCGCGTCCGTAGCGGATATCTCCGCGGGACTCAGCTACTCGGTAGTAAAGAACGCATTATTTAAGGTAATAAAAATACGCGACCCGAAGCAGATGGGCGAGAAGATAATCGTGCAGGGCGGAACGTTCATGAACGCCTCCGTTCTTCGCGCGTTCGAGCTTACATGCGGAAGAGAAGCGGTGCGTCCCGACAAGGCGGGGCTTATGGGAGCTTACGGAAGCGCGCTCGTTGCAATGCAGCGCGACGACGGCAAGGGCTCGACAATATCAAAGCTTGAAACGCTCGAAAACTTCACTATACAGAAATCCACAGCGCGCTGCGGAAAATGCTCTAACAACTGTCTGCTCACGATAAGCAAATTCTCCGACGGAAAGCGCTTCATCACCAACAACCGTTGCGAGCGCGGCGCCGGAACGGGTGCGGGAAAATCAACACTCCCGAATATGTACGATTTCAAGTACAAGAGACTGTTTGAGCACTACAAGCCGCTTGAAAAGGACGAGGCGAAGCGCGGCATCGTCGGCATACCAAGAGTGCTCGGTATGTACGAGAACTAT
>CAMVEM010000234.1 GCA_947166515.1 uncultured Clostridia bacterium
CCCTAAACAGGGGAGTGGGGGCTCTGCCCCCACAAAATCAAAAATGCCCCCTCCCTTTAGGGAGGGGGTTGGGGGTGGGTTTATTTAAAATAGTTGATACCACTCTTGAAGAGAGGCTGATCCTTGATGCCGTCAACGTTTGTGCAGCAATCCGCAGAGATACGCTCGCTGTGTCCCATTTTTCCGAGCACGCGGCCGTCGGGCGAAATGATACCCTCTATCGCATACATCGAGCTGTTGGGGTTGTATCTGAGCTCCATAGTCGGATTTCCGTCGAGATCAACATACTGCGTTGCTACCTGACCGTTCGCGATAAGCTTCTTTATCACCTCGTCGGATGCTACGAATCTGCCTTCGCCGTGAGAGATCGGGATAGTGTGTATGTCTCCGACCTTGCATTCCGAGAGCCACGGGCTCTTGTCGGTACAGATACGTGTGCGGACAAGCTGTGACTGATGGCGGCCTATCTTGTTGAACGTGAGCGTCGGGCTTTCGGCTGTAAGCGGAACTATCTCGCCGAACGGCACGAGTCCGAGCTTTATCAGCGACTGGAAGCCGTTGCAGATACCGAGCATGAGTCCGTCACGGTGATGAAGCATATCTTCGACTGCTTCCTTTACCTTCGGGTTGCGGAAGAATGCGTTGATGAACTTTCCGGAACCCTCGGGCTCGTCGCCTCCGCTGAATCCGCCAGGCACAGCGATTATCTGGCTCCGGGATATCAGCTTAGCGAATGCTTCGACAGATTCCTCGACTGCAGCCGCGCTCAGATTCTTGATCACGAATATCTCGGGCTCGCCGCCTTCGCGCCTGAATGCTTCCGCCATGTCATATTCGCCGTTCGTTCCTGGGAATGCGGGAATGAGGACACGCGGCTTTGCGATCTTGTTTGCGGGTGCGCAGACAAACTGTGTATTTGTTACCGAAGCGACTGCGTCGGGAGTGTCATAGTGCTTCACGCTGTCTCTGAATATCGGTTCGAGAACTGCGTCCCACTTCTTTTCAAGCGCTGCGATATCGACCTTAGTGTCGCCGCAAGTGATAGTGTATTCTTCGGTCGTCTCGCCGATAAGCTCGAAGCCATCGCCGAGATCGTCCCCGGATTCCAGGATGAATCCGCCATAGCACATATCGAACAGCTTTGCTTCATCTGTAATGTTGAGTTTTGCGCCGATGCGGTTGCCGAGCGACATCTTAAAGATTCCCTCTGCGAGACCGCCGTGTGCGAGCGACCATACAGCAACGGCTTTGCCGTCGGCAATTGCGGCTTCGACTTTTTTGAATACCTTCTTTACGCTGTCAAATACCGGAAGTCCGTTTGCATCATATTCGGGAGCTATGAAGTAAAGCTTGTCGAACGGGAGCTTGAACTCCGCGCTTATTATCTTGTCAGCCTTGCCTGTGCCGACTGCGAACGAAACGAGTGTCGGGGGAACGTCGATGTGCTCGAAAGTTCCGCTCATGGAGTCCTTGCCGCCTATCGCGCCGATACCAAGCTCTTTCTGTGCCTTATACGCGCCGAGCAGTGCGGAGAACGGGAGTCCCCAGCGCTTCGGGTCGCCCTGTGTTCTTTCAAAATATTCCTGGAATGTGAGCCAGCAGTGCTCGCTCTTTCCGCCTGCCGCAATGAGCTTCGCAACGCTCTCGACAACTGCAAGCATTGCGCCGTGGTAAGGTGACTGAACGGCTACTGCCGGGTCATAGCCCCACGCCATTATCGACGCTGTCTTTGTCTCCGCGCCGAGCACCGGTATCTTCGCAGCCATTGCCTGAACAGGCGTCTGCTGTGTCTTTCCGGAGAACGGCATCAGCACGGTAGCCGCGCCGACTGTCGAGTCGAATCTCTGTACCAGCGCGCGCTGTGAGCAGACGTTGAGGTCGGTGACGAGCTTTTCCCAGTCCGCCTCTGTGTTTTTGTATCCTGTGCTGTACGATACTTTCTTGTCGTCAACAGAGATGTCGGTGTGCTTTTCCGCACCGTTGGAATTGAGGAATTCGCGTGAGATATTGCAGATAGTCTTTCCGTTCCAGTTCATCACAAGGCGGGGCTCTGCCTCTACCACTGCTACGGGCGTAGCTTCGAGGTTCTCTTCTCCTGCAAGAGCTATGAACTTGTCAACGTCGTTCTTATCTACAACGACAGCCATTCTTTCCTGTGATTCGGAGATAGCAAGCTCTGTGCCGTCGAGTCCGGCATATTTCTTCGGAACTGCGTTGAGGTCTATCGTAAGACCATCGGCAAGCTCGCCGATAGCGACAGAAACACCGCCCGCGCCGAAGTCGTTGCAGCGCTTGATGAGCACTGTCGCTTCGCGTCTTCTGAACAGTCTCTGGAGCTTTCTTTCTATAGGCGCATTACCCTTCTGGACTTCCGCGCCGCATGTTTCGAGCGACTGAACGCTGTGGGATTTTGAAGAGCCTGTAGCTCCGCCGCAGCCGTCACGCCCGGTTCTTCCGCCGAGCAGGATTATAATATCGCCGGGTGCGGGGCGCTCTCTGCGCACATGGTCAGCGGGAGCAGCCGCGATGACCGCACCGATCTCCATGCGCTTAGCCATATATCCGGGGTGGTATATTTCCGCAACATGACCTGTTGCTAGACCTATCTGGTTACCGTAAGAGGAATATCCTGCGGCAGCCGTGGTGGTTATCTTTCTGGGCGGGAGCTTGCCCGCTATTGTCTGATCTACGGGGAGCAGAGGGTCGGAAGCGCCCGTTACTCTCATAGCCTGATAAACGTAAGAGCGTCCCGAGAGCGGATCACGTATTGCACCGCCGAGACAGGTAGCCGCACCGCCGAAAGGTTCGATCTCGGTCGGGTGGTTGTGCGTCTCGTTCTTGAACATAAGGAGCCAGTCCTCGTCCTTTCCGTCCGCGTCAACCTTTATGCGAACAGAGCAGGCGTTGATCTCCTCGCTCTCGTCGAGGTCTTTCAGTATCCCGTCAGCTTTGAGCTTTTTAGCGGCAAGCGTTGCGATATCCATAAGGCATATCGGCTTTCCCTCGCGTCCGAGCTCCTTTCTGTCGCACTTATATTCGGCATAGGCATCCGCTATGTACGGAGCCTTTATATCCGCGTTGTCTATGATAGTTCCGAAGGTGGTATGACGGCAGTGATCCGACCAGTATGTATCTATCATGCGTATTTCAGTGATAGTGGGGTCGCGCTGTTCGGTCTTGAAGTAATCCTGACAGAACCTGATGTCATCGTTGTCCATGGCGAGACCGTAGTTCTTCACAAAATCGGCGAGACCGTCCTTGTCGAGCTTTAAAAATCCGTCGAGCGTTGCAACCTCGGTGGGTATATCATACTCAGTCTTTAACGTCTTGTATTCCTCATAGCCGCACTCTCTCGATTCAACAGCGTTGATGAGATAATGTTTTATGCGCGCGAACTCATCATCGGAGATGCTGCCCTTGAGCAGATATATCTTCGCGTATTTTACGAGCGGGCGGTCACCCTTACAGAGCATCTGTATGCACTGAGCGGCGCTGTCGGCACGCTGGTCGAACTGTCCGGGGAGAAATTCCACCGCGAACATACGCTCGTCCGCCGCGGGGGTCGGAAGCGCGTCAAGTACGTCGTCAACAGGGGGCTCCGAGAACACAACGGGTATCGAGCGCTCAAGATCTTCCTTCGAGATATCCTCGACGTCGTAGCGGTTGATTATCCGGGATCCGGTAAGTC
>CAMVEM010000235.1 GCA_947166515.1 uncultured Clostridia bacterium
AGTACAAATCCCCAGCACACAAGGAATGCATAGCCGTTATGACTGCGGTTGATGAGATCCATTGACATCATTTCCAGCTTATAACCCTCATCGGTTTTGGTGCCGTACATGAACTGGCTCATACCGTCCGATTCCATTACGAACATATTATCGGAGATGTGCCGCAGTACCGGTGCCGCGTCACCGCCCATATCCTGTCCAAACATACGCATTGAATATGTACCGTCACCGTTGCTTTCCCAGGGGTAGAGCTGCCCCATATACTGTGATGCCATAGCCGCGCCTTTTTTTATGGTGCGCTGTGCGGTGAACACGCCGCTTATATCGTTTGAGCTTGCAACGGTCACATTAAACTCGGGTCTGTCGGTCATATACCCGAAAATCAGTCCGGGTATGCCGGAGTTGAATGCGTTCTCGCCCGGCTCATTCGTCATTACCACAACGCCGAGACCTGTTTCGGGATATATCACAAGGTTTGACGAACAGCCACCGGTGTTGCCGCCATGACCTATCGTCTGCACCTTATTTTCATTTGTCCATAAGCCGTGGCAGTTCTTCGCGATATCGGAGTTTCCGTAGTACGATGTGGGCGTGAACATAAGCTCTCTTGTGCCTGCATTTTCAAAAAGCGAGCAGTCGGCAGCAACAAACGCCTGACCGAATTTCGAGAAATCTCCGAGAGTTCCGACTGCGGCGCCCGCCGGGAAAAGCTGGACGGCGTATCTGCATTCGCCGTAGTCCTCATTGTACTGCGGTTCAGCGTAGCGGGAATAGCATTTCAGCTCATGCCGCTTTGCTGCCACCCACTCGTTGTCGCGCAGCTTCGGGTCGAGAGAGGTGTGCGACATTTCGAGCGGTTCAAAGATATTCTCGTGAACGTAGGTGACATAATCCTTGCCGCTGGTACATTCAACGACATACGCCGCGAGAGCCGTTCCCCAGTTGGAATATGCTGTGTATTCGCCGGGGTGATATGCCTGATAACACTCGCATGCTCTCACCGCGTCCTCAAGAGTATCATAGACATCATCGGGAAACGCCTGCTGATTTTCATAAAAGCTCTCCTGAAAGCCCGCGTTGTGGTTCATAAGGTTTATCATCGTTATTTTTTCTTCCGGGTATTGCAGCTTCGTGAGAAATCCGTCAGGCAGATAGTCGCGGATATCCGCGTTAAGGTCGATATTGCCCCGTTCGTACTGCTGCATTACAGAAGTCCAGACGAGCAGCTTTGAGCAGCTTCCCCATTCATAGACAGTCTCCTCGTTCGCTGCAACAGCGTTCTCGATATCGGAATGACCGTAGCAGCCGTCATAAATAACGCCGTTGCTGTCAAACACGCTCACTACGCAGGAAGCAAGCCCCGACTCGCGCTCCTTTATGTAACGGTCGATAGTGTTTCCTATCTCGCTGTACACGATACCCGAAGGCGTGAGCTTTTCGGTACTTTTCGCCGATGCAGTTAATGTCATGCTGAGTGCAGCCACGACTGCCAATATCGCAGAAATGATCTTTTTCATTGTAATTTCTCCTCGCTGTATGATTCATCTTATGTGCATATAATACCGCAACAGTCTTGCATGAAAAATCGAATTATATTAACCGAACATTAAAATTTATATTTATACAACATCGCGCTTTTTTATGCTGATAATGCTTGCTGAAAATGCAGCAACAATATAGATCGCACAAACTATCACAAGTCTTACTGCTTCGGCAGTTTCGAGACTGTTGCCGTATATCTTGAACATTCCCGTAACGCAGTATTCGTGCAATATGAACTTGCTGTCGGTTGCCATTGCCGTGATTGTCCCGATAAGCTCGCAGACAAGTCCCGAGCTTATTGCAATAGTTGCGATAACTGTAGGCACGGTTTTTCTGAAAAGCTCCGATACAAGCAGAGCAATGAACGATGTTCCTATCGTAGTAAGGACCAGACAGCCTATATACACTGTCGCGAGCTGCGCGTCACCTATGTTGAAGGTAAGCAGGAATGCACATATTACGGTAAAGCAGATCGTAAGCGTTCCGATTATCAACGCGGTTACAGCTCTCGCTGCCGCTATGACGCTTCTGTCGGACACCGAGCCCGCGTAGTTCTTGATAAATCCGCTCGAATTATCAGCGCTGAAAAATACCGCGGTCAGGATAGATGAAAGCAAAAACGTGAATGAACCCGTCTCGCTGATGATCGCTGAAAATGTTTTTTCCACGACGAGCATAGAATCGACAAACATCATTAAAGCAATTATTGCCCAGATAATATAAAGTCCCAACTGTCTGAACAGTCTGTAACAGTACATTTTCATAAGTCCGATCATTTTGTTTCGCCTCCTGTAAGCTTCAGATAGTGCTCTTCAAGCGATTCCGACTGCACATATATCTCATCGACAGTTATTCCTGCGCCCACGAGTGCGGAGTTGATCCTGCCCGTTTCGGTAATGTGTCCGTTTATTTCGATGATGTTCTCATTCAAGGTGAGATCTGTTATACCGGATGTTTCAAGGAACTTCGCAGCATTCTGTGTTTCCGCTGTTCTGATTATCACCTTGTCTTTGCAATTTGCGAGCAATTCTTCTGCGGTTATCTCCTCCAGAAGCCGCCCCTCGTGGATAATGCCGTAGTCGGTTGCAATCTTTGAGAGCTCATCGAGAATGTGACTGGAGACCATTATCGTGATCCCGAGGTTGTTCAGCTTTAAGATCGTTTCCCTTATTTCATGTATGCCCTGCGGGTCGAGACCGTTTATCGGTTCGTCAAGCACAAGCAGGTCTGGACTTCCTGCAAGCGCCATTGCAATACCGAGACGCTGCTTCATACCGAGAGAGAATTTCCCAGCTTTTTTCTTTCCTGTGTCGGAAAGCCTAACAAGTGCGAGCAGTTCGTTTATCTGTTCATCGCCTTTGATACCGCGCTGTATGCATTTACATCTCAGATTCTGATACGCTGTCATGTTCGGGTACAGCCCAGGGGCTTCAATGTGGCAGCCGATCAGCTTTCGCACATCTTTCAGCTCGTTTCCGCTGTGACCGTTTATTGTATAGCTTCCCGATGTGGGATTGGAAAGACCCGCTATCATCTTCATAAATGTAGTCTTGCCTGCGCCATTTCTGCCGATAAGACCGTAGATAGCACCTTTTCTGACGTGTATGCTTAAGCAGTCGGCTGCTTTGTGCTTCCCGTATATCTTTGTAAGTCCGTCTGTTTCAAGTATATATTCGTTCATAGTTGGTCTCCTCCTTATGCGTTTATAATACATCCTGAACATTACATGAAAAAGCGTTTTTTATTAACTGAACATTAAAATTTAGGCAAATCAAGAGATATATTTGATCTTTGCTTTTTGTGTGCTCATGACACCTCACCTCGAAATGGATAGTTGATTTCCGTGATTTTTGAAAATGACCAAAGTAAATAAAAGCGAGCATTTCAAAGAAAAATGAACTGCTCGACATTTTATTGATATATTTTTAAGTTTGTAAATGCAATTAATACAGGTTCAGAAATCAAACAGCGAGGCTAGTTCAATATGATTAGCAATTCATTGGTTATACTGATGAGATTGAAGTATCAAAGAATATAATATAATCAAGCGTTAGCGTAAAGTTTTTGTAGGAATCGCGCAGAATGTTACACATGTCCGAGGACG
>CAMVEM010000236.1 GCA_947166515.1 uncultured Clostridia bacterium
AGAACTGTAAATCCTGATTTAGATGAAATAGAAGATCGAAGATTATTGTTATCCCGAAGATAACGAGGACGGTATAGATAGTATCGGTGATGTTCCCGCCGGAAACGGTATGGGGATATGAAGCGGTCACTTCCGCATACGGTGAAACTCCAAGTTGATCGTATTTAGTGCAAATATGTAAAACCGACCCGTTTCAATCACGAAACGGGCCGGTTTTACTATTTCTGCGACTTTATATTCACGCGCTTTCAAGACAGCTCGTAAGCCGGTTTAAAATACCGTCCTTCTTATAGTTCTTTCCGATGAAGACGAGCTGATTTATCCTGTCGCCGTATTTCTCGTCCCACTCGTCCTTAAGGTCGGGGAACGCTTTAACGAGATCGTCAAGCTCATCCTGCGGTATCGCGGCGAGCCATTCGGTCATCTTCGTGACGCTTGCGTTTCTTCCTGCCTGCTCAAAAAGCTGTATGTGCGTATCGTCGTCCGAGAACCACACATAACCCTTTATTCTGATGAGCTCTTTAGGATATTCGTCAAGCAGCTTCATGAAGCGCTCGCGGTTGAACGGCCTTGTTTCCTCGAATACGAACGAAGTTATGCCGTATTCGTCCATGCAGGCTTCCTTGTCGCCGGGCTCCGCTGTGTTAAGAGCGCGCTGGACTGATGATGACGCAAGCACCTCGTCGTAATCGAACTCTCTTCCGTGAAGTATCAGCGAAGCGTCAATATTGCAGTTCACACACGGTACCATGGGCGCCTGCGTCTGGATATCGCGGAGAGTTTTCTTCACCTCGTCGAGCTGTTCTTCTGTCAGAAGGTCGGTCTTGTTCAGCAGCACAATGTCGCAGAACTCGACCTGATCTATGATAAGATTGATGATGTCGCCGTCCTCGGTCTCCTCGTCGAATCTGAGCTCACGCATGAATTCGCGGTATATCCTGTCCGCGTCAACTACCGAAACAACCGAGCTCAGATAAACGTTCGTGTCGGGGCAATCCTCCTGATAGCCGATAAACGCTCCCGCGATGGACGACGGCTCGCTTATGCCGGACGCTTCCACAAATACGGCGTCTATATCCGGCAGCTTCGAGATACGCTCGATCTCGACGATGAACTCGTCGCGAAGAGTGCAACAGATACAGCCGTTCTGAAGCTCCACCATATCGACCTGCGCGACACGCTCTTTCTTGTCCTTGAGCAGAGCCGCGTCGATGTTGATACTTCCCATATCGTTGACAATAAGTGCGATGCAGCGGTCCTCCTGCATGAGCAGGTTCTGCATCAGCGTTGTTTTGCCGGAACCAAGATAGCCCGTGATGATAACAACGGGCTTTTTAGCTTTTTTACTTTTTCCCATATTTACCTCCGGAATAGTGTTTAACGTTTCATTCTCCCCGCCGGCGGCGGGGAGAATGAAAAAACATAATAAGATATCTGCCTTATTCAATTCCGAAGTTCAACTTTTAATGATATCAGAGTACCGGCTTTTGTCGCGGCTTTGCGGAGCATAAGAACGACTGCCGTAAGCAGTATTACCGCTGCCGTAACATATAGCGCGGAAGTAAACACAGTCGTGCTTCGTATCGTGTTTACGCAGAGTGAGATGATATGGCAGATTTCGCATTTGTCATCGTGTGAGCAGTCGTGGTCTGCGTGACCCGCAACAGTAAGGAACAAGCCGAACACAGACACGCATATCACAAGAGCAGCCGCTATCACAAGGGCTTTTTTACCGTATCTCATTTCGCTCACTCCTTTCAGCCGATTTTTTTGAATTTGAAAACCATTGTCAAATTCGGTTTTTAATTATAACAGAATCGACCTGTTTTGTCAAGAAAAAGTTTTATGCGCCGTTGAGAAGAAACTTGTTGACAAACTCCCCGGATCGTGATAAAATAGTTATTGACAAATGTCAATAACCGAGAAAGGATGATCCTATGCCAAGGCCGGTAAAATCGCGCAGAATATGCGGAATGCCTGAATACTGCTGCTTCGCTCCGCAGGAAGACTGTTCGGAGACAGTTGTACTTACCCTCGATGAATACGAGACGATCAGGCTCATAGACTATATAGGACAGTCGCAGGAGCAGTGCGCAGCGCAAATGGAAGTCGCGCGCACGACCGTCACGGCGATATATGACAGCGCACGCCGAAAAATAGCGGACTGCATTGTGAACGGCAAGCGACTCGAAATAGCGGGCGGTAATTTCCGTATTGCCGAAAACGCGGCGGCGGAGAGCATCCCGAAGAAAGGAAAAAATACTATGAGAATTGCGGTAACTTACGAAAACGGAGAGATATTTCAGCACTTCGGCAGGACGGAGCAGTTCAAGCTGTACGACATCGAGAACGGCGCAGTGAAAAGCTCCGAAGTGGTCGGAACGAATGGCGCGGGACACGGAGCTCTCGCGGGATTTTTAAGAGCGGCTGGTGTGGATATGCTTATCTGCGGCGGTATCGGCGGCGGTGCGCAGATGGCAATGCAGGAATCCGGTATAAAGCTTTACGCAGGAAACAGCGGCTCTGCCGATGACGCTGTGAACGCTTATCTCGCGGGAACGCTCGCGCAGAACACCGAGGCGAACTGCGACCACCACGGACATGAGCACGGCGAAGGTCACGCCTGCGGAGAGCATGGCTGCGGGCATCACTGAAATGGGTGAAAAAGTTCGTAAGAGCCTCGACCTATTCCTGACGTTCATGAAGATCGGCACATTCACCTTTGGCGGCGGATACGCAATGATACCGCTGATACAGAAAGAAATCTGCGATAATAAGAAATGGCTAAAGGAACAGGATATCGCGGAAATAGTCGCTATCTCGGAATCTACTCCGGGACCGATAGCTATAAACGCAGCAACATTCGTTGGTCAGCGGGTGTCCGGGTTTGCCGGTGCCTGCGCGGCGACGCTCGGAGTAGTGCTCCCGTCGTTCCTTATAATATCTCTGATCTCACTGATACTGAACGAGTTTCAGAGCATCAGAGCCGTGCAGTACGCGTTTATGGGAATAAGGGCGGCTGTGCTCGCACTGATTCTCAAAGCGCTGTGGATGATGTTCAGGGCGACAAAGAAGAAAGCCGTTTCGTATGTTCTGATGGGCGCATCGTTTATCCTCACGGCATTTATAAAGATAGACGCAGTATTTGTCATTATCGGCTGCGGCTTGTTCGGGCTGATATGGTCGCTGCTTACGCGAAAGGAGCAAAGCAATGGTACTGATTGACTTGTTCCTCACGTTCCTGAAGATCGGAGCGTTCACCTTCGGCGGCGGTTATGCCATGATCGCAATGATACAGTATGAAGCCGAGCAGCACGGCTGGCTCACACAGGCTGAACTTATTGACTTTGTGGCACTCAGCGAAAGCACTCCCGGGCCTCTTGCGATCAACATGGCAACATTCGTAGGCATCAGAACAGGCGGTATTCCCGGTGCGATAATCGCGACGCTCGGCATCGTTCTTCCGTCATTTATCGTCATACTTATCATAGCGAAATGTTATGAAAAGTTCCGTAAAAGCAAGATAGTCGGTGGAGTTATGGCGGGCTTAAAACCTGCAGTTGTCGGACTAATCGGAGCGGCGTTCATTTCCGTCGCGGGTACGGTATTCTTCCCGGCGGGACTTGATGTCG
>CAMVEM010000237.1 GCA_947166515.1 uncultured Clostridia bacterium
TTTATTGTTACCATATTGTAATTAAATTTAACCGGTTTGTAATTGCATTTTCCAAAAAAAGAAAGTATAATATAATCACAGAGGACAAAAAGTCCCGAATAACTGATCGAATCCTTTCTCATTAAATATCCTGAGTTATCCTTCCACAACGACTTTACCCCGTGCAGCAACACGGGGTAAAGTCTTTTTTGCGTATATTTCAGTATTTACTCTCTTGTCGGTCCGGCGCCGGGGCGGCGTTGTGCAAGCTTCTTTGTCTCGTTTGAAGTAAACACAACTTCCGCGTAGATAGCCGCGACGATTTGATAGAGCTCCTGCGGTATCGCTTCGCCGGAATTCAGCATTACGAGCAGGGCAGCAGTGCTGTCGTCCCTGTAGATCGGAACTCCGTTCGCGTCCGCAATGTTGACTATTCTCTGGGCAAGCTCGCCGAGACCCGACGCTACAACTACAGGCGCGTAGTTCAGGTTGGGATTGTATTTAAGTGCAACGGCTGCCTTCTGGCCGTAATTTTTACGCCTGGACATTGAGACCTGCCCTCCTTTCGCTGAGTTTTGGGAATATTTGTGTGAGATTGTGCGGCTCTACGAGAACGCCGGTTTGCATATCGGATATGGTGTAGTGAGTTCCGGCGGCTATGCGGTTGACTTTTTCGACCACGGAACCGATATTCTTCGAGAATGTCGGCGGGTGGAGTATGCTTACTCGCACATTCTTGTCATTTGCGTAAACATCGACCTCAAATCGCCCGTATGTGTCTACGTCGAATGTGAGGAAAAGGTGGTGATGATTGCCCTGACCCTTTCCGGTAGCGCCGGATTCGTCGTTGTTATCGACCCATAGTTCGCCGAAAGCGCGGGTATTCTCTATCTGAACAGGCAGGATATAGTGCGCGAGCGGAGTCATAACGCCCGGAGCATTTATCATACTCTGGAGCAGGTTTGACGCGTTGAAGCTGTCAACGGATTTAAGAGCCGGGTGATTGATGTTTTTCTCAACAAAGTCCGTAAGTGCAACTATAGAGCTTGATTTCTGCTTCATCTGGCGTGTGACGGCTTCCTGCTGCATCTCCTGCCGGCCGTTCGCCTGCTGTGTCTGCATATTCTGATCTCTGCGATACTGCTGCGGCTGCTCCTGTTCCTGCTGTACCTGACCGTTCTGAGCTTCCTGCTGTGCGGCGCGGGTCTCGTCGTTTTCTTCATCGTCCATCATGCCGACCGCTTCTTCGAGTACTTCATAGACCTTATCACGCAGCGTGGTATCAGGCATGGCTTCGAGGAAGCTGTTCAGGAAATCCACCATCTGCGCCGGATTTGTGATCTGAGACAGCTGCTTGTCGATTGCAGCCTGCACGTTCTCGTCCTCTATCATGGAGTAGAGAACAGCCTTGATCGTCTCCTCCGGAGTGGCATTTCCGTTATGAAGGTCTTCAATGAAGCTCGTAAAGTCAAGTTCGTCTAATCCCGATGACGAAATATACTCGATATTTCCGAGAGTATTTGTTAAATATGACGAAATTGTAGTGTCTGCTTGGTACTCATTACCGAAAATATCATTTTCCACTTGATTTTTTTGTTCATTTGTAGTATAATCATCTGTAGGAATATTCTGCGGAACATTTTCCTGAAGCTGTTCTTCAGCGTTCAACGCGTACTGAGGAGCAAATCCCGCCGCCGGATCGCTTTCGAGATCGTCTGCGAATCCTTTCGGCATTAGGTTCGGATCGTTCTTGACAAGCTTTGCGAGAAGCGCTTCAAAGCTCCTCGAAAGCTCTGTACGAAGCTCGTATGACGGTATCGTAGTAAGAAGCTGGTTGAAATATTCGCGCAGCATCGAAGAATTCGTGTTGAATTTTGAGAGATTATGTGTGACGATCGGCAGAAGAGTCTGAGTGTGGCTGTCGTTCAGAAGGCTTTCGGACAGGCTCTGCATCAGATCGGATGTCTGATCTCTGAGCGACTGGAAGTTCGACTGAGAATCGGGGGAGGACCACTGCTCTGCGAGATTTGAGAGGCGCTCGGAAAGTCCGCGGTTCGGCGAGAAATATTCCGCTAGGAACCTGAGGTTAGCGGATACCGCGGTGGTTATCTCGTTGCGGTTCTGCGAGAAGTTGATAGCTTTCAGCATGTTGCCGATAGCTTCCTTCTGGTCAGAGTCACCTTCCTTGGCGATATCTCGCAGGATATCGTAGAACTTGTCGCCGGAGAACATGGTGTTCTGTTTTTCCTGCTCCATCATTTCCTTGACAAGATCCTTGGCGGGGATATAGAGCGAAGCGCTGAGCTGCTCAAGCTCGCCGACCAGCTCGGTATAACCGTTGAGCTTGGCGGTGCTGAGAAGATTGGTATCAATGATATCCTTGACAGTCTCGACTGCGAGCGTCTGATTCTTGGTGCTTGTGACGGCAAGAGGGATAAGATCCTTCTGACCCATTGAAGTTTGGGCGTTATTGCCGGCGTTCTTCTCATTGACAGGCGCGAGCTGCTCCTGCTTGGGGGTTCCGTCAACTGAGAATTGGTTATCTCCGTTCTGACCTGAATTGCGGTTGTTGAGAGCCGAGTTGCTGAATCCTTTTCCTGCGGATACATCTCGTATGTTTGTGATAGGCACTCTTATCAATCCTTCCTTGGCTGAATCCAGCCGCATATACCTTTAAAAATATAATATCACATATTTCACAATTTTGCAACCCGCAATTATCTGATTTTGATAAATTTCGTAACAATTTACGAAAAAGTTTGTAAAAAATCACAAATTTCTGCGATTTTATGGAGTCTCTGCGTTTATGCTTGACTTCGTTTATATATAAAATCTTATATTTATATATTACAGTCCCTTTAAGCAGTCTATGCTGAAAGGGCGGAAAGGCAATGGATGACCTATGGCGAAAGTAGAACCCGGAATGGAAGCAATGGTCGATGTTTACATATTTGAAACAACGGCCCTGCTCGAACAGCTCGATGAGATCCTTCTCAGGACGGAGAAGGCAAACGAATTTACGGAGGAAGATATCAACGAAATCTTCCGCATAATGCACACCGTAAAGGGATCTTCGGCGATGATGGGATTTGAGAATCTCCAGAAGCTCGCACACAAGGGAGAAGATATGTTCTTCATCATAAGAGAGGCTCCCGAAAAGATTACGGATGTTGGATTCGTGTATGACCTTGTATTCCAGATGTCCGACCTTTTCAAGGCTGAGATCGATATGATCCAGAACAACGACGACTATGAGCCGACCGATTTCTCAGAGATGATCGCAAAGCTCGAAAAGGGTGCAAAAATGCTCAAGGGTGAGCTTGATGAGGCAGAAGCTGCCGAAGCAGGCAGCGCTGCGGCAGCAGACGCTCCCGCGGGAGCAGTTGACGCTCCCGCCGATTGCACGACGGTCCGCGTATTCTTCGAGGACGGCTGCAAAATGGAGAATATCCGTGCGTTCATGCTTATAAATAATGTGAAAGAATCTGTCGATGAAGTCGAGATAGTAAAGTATATACCGGAAGACATCGAATCGAACCAGGATTCCGCAAACACGATCATAGACAACGGCTTCCTGATCTCGTTCAGGGCTCCCGACAACAAGGCTGTGTTCACAGCTATTGAGAATTC
>CAMVEM010000238.1 GCA_947166515.1 uncultured Clostridia bacterium
TCTCGCCCTTCGGCACCCGAACGCGCCGGCAGGGATTGTCACATAACATTTCCATACGCATCGCGTATCCGAAGATGTCGGAGATGAAGCTCAGATGATGCACGACTGTCTTGCGAGATAAGGGTTTACCGTTGCGCTCGTTTTTACCGTTGTCCATAAGGTCATTGATGAACTGCTGGATCTGACGGGATGAGATCTTATCGAGCTTGAAATGTCCGAGCGCGGGATACACTCTTTTGGTGAGCTGTCTCATTCGCTCGAACGATGTTCTGCGGAGATTGTGCTTCGCGTATTCGTCAAACCACTGCTCCGCGAATGTCTCAAACTTGACCGAGGCGGTTATCTGTCCTTTCTTGCAAGCCTCCTCAAAGAGAACAGCCTGCCGGTTTACCTCCTTTTCTACCTGCTTAGGTGTCATATTCGGGTCAGGTCTCCAAGTTTTGTACTGCGCTCGCTGCTTTCCGTCCACGCCGTAACCGCAGGAAACCTTTATTTCGTAGGAGCCGTTGCTCCTTTTTCTTATCGTTGCCATATCTAACTCCATTTCTGTGGCAGAGTCAGTCAGGACAGCACATTTCTATCTCTCTTATTATACACTTTAAAGCGTGATTCTGTCAAGTACTTACGAGAAGAAATGTGCTGTTTTTTGATCCCGCCTCCCTCATTCTAACACAGTATTTTTATTTCTCTGAACCGTCCGCTCCCTGTCCTCGAATTTCTGCAAATGCTCGACATTGTAGAGTAACGTTGCCATTGTGGCGGTGTCGTCCTCTAACTTATGCAGCCGGAGCATATCCAGCGAGTCCTCATTCCTGAGTTCGGCAAGCTCTGAGCGCCACCTCTTCGGTGTTATCTTCGCATCGCCGAGCGTCTTGTCATAAAACGAACGTGCTGCCTTGAACACTTCGATCTCGCTGCTGTGGGCGACATAATACTTCTCCTTTTTCTTCAGATTCGTGATAGCGCTCCACTCATCGTATGCAGCCTTGTTCGACTTGTAGTGTGCGTAGTTGTTGAGCAGTTCTGACAGTGCTTTCATCCGCTTTTGACGGGCGATGATCTTCGCTTTCAATTCCGTGTATTCCGATTCAAGCGCAGAATGTTTTACAGAAAGTTCGGATAACGTCTGAATGTTGTTACATTGCAGGAATGCGACCGCATGAGAAACATCCCGGAGCTTCTGTGCCTTTTTCAGATTTCCGACTTTAATTCCGCGAGCCTCTGCGAATTTCTGACCGTTTCCGTAGAAACGCATGATGATAGAAACGAGGTTTTCTTCCTGCGGACGCTTTTGAAGTTCAGCGATAGCCGCGTTGACTTCTTCGAGCTCTTTTTGTAACCGGTGAAGCTCGGCATTACGCTCACGGATACGTCGGTTGATGTCGCCCTTTTCGGTGCGGATTCCCTTGCGCTCCATTTGTGTAGCGGAGACACCGAGATGAATGGTCGGCTGCTCGATTTTTCCCTGACGCTCGAATGAACGATGATCGACTTTTTCAGCGATACCGCGAGCAGCGAGAACCGCATTGAGGAAATCCGCCCAAGCCGCGCGCCACTCTTCCGCTTTGTCTCGGCTGTTCCAGTCGGTGGTCTGAACCGTCCGGCATTTATAGGTGCGCTTTTTCTTGTCATAGATCTTGTTTCCGTCAGCGTCGAGAACATATTCTTTTCGCTGCTTCTCGCCCCATGAGCCGTCTTTGTTGAACGGTCTCATCGTCAGCATAATGTGAGCGTGAACATTCGGCTGCTCATGATCCGGATCGTGAATACAAATGTCTGCGCACATTCCCTTGCTCACGAAAGTTTCCTGCACGAACCGCCGAGCAAGCTCGATATTTTCCGCAAGCGAAAGCTCGTTCGGCAATGATATTTCTATCTCGCGGGCAAGCTGGGAGTTCCGTGCTTTTTCAACTTTTTCGACTGCGTTCCAAAGCGTTGAGCGGTCTGCATACTCCGGCGGCGCGTGTTCCGGAAGAAGTATCTCGGTGTGAACTACACCGCCCTTCTTCGTAAAGTCGTGAACCAGTCCGTCGTAATCGTTGACGAGTCTCTGACCGGAACGATAGGCAGCTCCGGCGACCGCGGATTTGCCCTTTCCGCGAGTGATTATCTGCATTGAAAAATGATAGATTGCATTGATCATCTCCCTTGTTTTTGTACGGCAACAGTGCCGGTTTTCCCTCGGAGAGCGCACATACCACTTTTGTGGTATATAAGTGCGCCCTTCTCCCGAAGGGGGTATTTTTCATAATCAACTTTTTCAAAAAATCCTATCCAATCAATCCGTTCTTTTTTCAAAAAGACTTTCACGGAGTTTATCCGGCAACGCTCCGATCATTGAGATAAGCAGATGTTTTATTTCATCATCAGAGCGCATTTCTGCGTCCGGGATCAGGCTTTCAAGAATAGCACCTCGCACGATCAGCCGGTGCGTTCTTTTCTTCTCGGCATCATTTCTTATTCTTGTTTCGATCGTGGAGATCTGATGTTCAAGCTGAGCGCGTTTCTTACGACAATACTCGATCTTTTCATTAGTCTCGTCGATCTTCCTGTCAAGGTCAGCGAAGTAAGCAGCAGCTTCTTCTTTGGTCATTTTTATTACATCTTTCATCTCTGCGCCTCCGGTCATGCTGCAAGACATTCGTCATCAATAAACCTCTTGGGAATGCACAGATACCTGTGCCGTTTATTCCCTATTCGCTTCTGAAAAGTATTCCGCTCGCCGTTTGCGATACAGAGTTTTTCCGAAGCAAGGTGCTTCATCAGACGCGGACAGGTCACCGGAAATATTTTCCCCTGCGCCGCGTAATATTTTCCGACCTCGGCATAGATCGTGTCCGGAATAAAGTAGTACAGTTCGCTGTCACAGTATCCCACTTTTGCACCGCTGAGATGTTCGATCTGCGGTATCTCACCGATATTCTCGGTATAGATTTTTCCACTGTCAAGAAGCTGACTGACGGCGTCGAGAAACATCTTTGAAGGTGTGGTCTCCTCGTTCTTTCCGAGCTGCGATTCCGCTATCTCTCTGAGTATCTCCCAAGAATCCGACAGGTCAATGTCCGTTATGCCGCAGACGTAAAGATAATCGGATAGAATGTGCAGCGCGGTCATGAGCCACGCGACAGTATCTCCCGCACGTCCGAGACCGCAGATCCTTTCGGCTATCGCCCGTCCTCGATAATTCTCGAATATTGCTTTCAACCGTTCCGGAAGATCTTCTGCCTGCGGTATCAGCCATTCGATATATCCGCGCATAAATGCTGCAAGCGTACCGTTTTCCGCATACATCTGAGCAGCGTTCAGGTTATCGTTTACCGGAACGGAATCCGGCTGCATCTCTACGATAAAATTTCGTGCGATACCCGACTGTCCGATAGCTGCGATGTCTTCACCTGTGACCGCGACATTTCCGCGCGGAATGTTTCCTGAGCGGAGCGCGATCTCCGTGTTCAGCCTGTCTCTTGCACGGCGGTCACCGTACATCCTGGAAAGAGACTGCATCGTCTGTTCCATTGTGCGGCGCTCCTTCATTGTCGCCGCCGGGTGATAATCGTCAACGATCATCAGCATATCTTT
>CAMVEM010000239.1 GCA_947166515.1 uncultured Clostridia bacterium
ATGATCCTTTACTTTTCAGCAACCGGAAATACTAAGTATATTGCGAAGCTTATTGCCGAAAAGATCGGTGATGAATGCGTCGATCTTCTTGATAGGATAAAGAAAAACGACAATTCCCCGATACATTCCGAAAAGCCGTTTATTATCTGTACGCCGGTCTATGTGTGCGAAATGCCGCGATTTCTGAGTAAATTCCTTAAAAAACAGGAGTTTACGGGAAGCCGTGACGTTTACTGCATTTTTACAAGCGGCGGCTATATAGGTATCGCCGGTTCTCTTGCAAAAGGCATATTCCGCCGGAAGAAGATGAATTATAAGGGTCAGGCTGAGTTTGTGATGCCGAGAAACTATATCATAAGCGATCACTATGCTCTGAACAGCCCTGAGGAGATACAAAGACGCATAGAAACTTCGCGTCAGAAGACCGAAACGGTAGCCGAAAGCATCATGAACGGTCAGATACTTAAAACAAGATACGTCTTTTTATTCGAGAAAGTGATAACATTGCCGTTTAATCCCGTATGGGTGAAGCTGAAACAGCAGGCGAAGGATTTCCATACGTCCGATAAATGCATAGGCTGCGGGAAATGTGCGAAGCTTTGTCCCCTTAACAATATAAAGATCACGGATAAGCGCCCGGAGTGGATACAAAGCTGCGCTCACTGCATGGCATGCATCTGTAATTGTCCTGTTCAGGCTATCGAGTACGGCGATAAAACGCAGAGCAAAGATAAATACAACATTAACAAGTACTTATGACGACCGGCCGTTCTGCGGCTTTGGGAAAGGGCATTAATAAAATAACAAACACGGGCATCGCGCAGAAAGCAGAATGCCCGTGTTTTTTTGTAGTATCAATCATACTTATCATGTCTGCACAGCGCTTATACAAGCGGTCAGCGCAGCACTTTCGTTATGGTAAGAACGTTTTTGTTGTCTTTATATTCGTAAATGACATCGTCCATACTCTCTTTTGTCATGAATATCCCGAGGCCGCCTATAGGTGTGTCTTCGACGGAAAGCCCGATATCGGGATCCTCCTTTTCAAGGGGATCGTACTTCACGCCGCTGTCGATAAATCTGGCAGTAAGTGTTTCCGGTTCACCGCAGATCTCCGTTTCGACTGAAACGCTCCCCTCACCGGGCGGGTAGGCGTAATTTGAGATGTTAACAAAGATCTCTTCGACCGCTATACCAAATTACATCCGAATAAAAATCAAAACCCGCCGACCGTGATGGTCGGCGGGAAGAGAATCTGTATCTCGAAGTCTCTTTGTGCGGCGATCTGTGGACATAACGATGGTACAGCCTACCGCTCCTTTAAGAAAATACCGATACTTTAAATAATCGCAGATCATTGGAAGAATATCGGAACGATCACAGATGCCATAAGAATTATAAACGCTCCGCCAAGACGAGAGGATATCTGAGCAAACGGCATAAGCTCCATTCTTTTCGCCGCCATAAGCACGGCAACATCACCGGTACCGCCCATATTTGCCATACACAAACCGGCTGTTATCGCCGCCTCTATCGGGTAAAAACCGACAAGTCTTCCTATAAGACCCGAACCTATGATCGCACCGAGTACTACGATAAGGACGAGTACGACATACATAGGCGAGAATGCTTCGATTATCTGTCCCATATCCGTGTAAGCTATACCGATACCAAGCATCAGTGCCGCCGTCCAGTTCTTTGACACGAAGTTGTACCAAAGCGCCGCGTCGTCTTCGTAGCGCTCGGGAATAAGGCCGAGACACTTAACGACAGCTACGGAGATTATCATCCACGCATAAGGATGTATATCAAGTCCGAGCTTTCCCACGAGCGACGAAATAAGTGAACCGAGCGCGAAAAATGCCGTAGAGATGACCACGCCCACAGCATAGTTTTCTATACCTTTGACGTTAAGCTCTTTCTTTTCTTCTTTGAGGGAATCATCCTTGGAGATAACGAGCTGTCCGTTACCCGTAAGCTTCGGGAACGCTTTTCCAAGACGGTTCAGAAGACCTCCGAACACAATAGCAACCGCATTTCCGAGCGCAACTGCCGGAACAAGTCTGCTCAGTATAGTTTCGGACGGTATGTTCAGTGCGCTTTCAAAAACTTTTGATATGGGCACAGCTCCCGCTCCCATACCTCCGCCCATAATCGGAATACCGATATAAGCGATGGATTCACCCGAACTCATACCGAATATATTCCCGAACAGAGCGACAAGACCGAGAGCGGCAGCAACCGCTCCGACTATACAGGGCAGGTAACGTATAGCCGCTTTTATCAGCAGCTTACGGTTCATACCGAGTATAGAGCCCGTAATAAGTGCGGATATATAGAAATCAAGAAATCCCGCGTCTTTCATAAATGTCGTGCAGTTTGCCGAGACATCGGCAGGTATTATGTTCCAGTATGTAAGTGCTGCTCCGCCGAAAATGCAGACTATAGCTCCGCCGCCAAGAAAAGTCTTTACGAACGGAGTGATATTTCCGATCTCATTCAGCAGTGCGCCAAATACCATCAAAAACAGGAATGCGCCGACCATACCGGTGGGAAGGACACCCAATGCACAGCAAGCAATTATGACAACTGCGACAATAATAAACCATTTCAGATTCAGACCGATAATTTTAATATCACGGATACTTTTCATTTATAAGTCACCTCAGATTCAATCACCACATTACTACGCGGCGCTATTATTTAACTATATTATATCACAATAGACAAATTTTTCAATAGTTTTGAAATTTTTTTGATATTATAGAAAATTTCCTGCAAAAAAGTTGTTACACTTAGATGCAGGATGCTTTTTAGTTTTGCGGCAAGTAATAGCAAGTACCAAGAAACCAATGCTAATAAAAGCTAAAAGAATAGCAATTACCATTTCGGAACTCCTTTATGTCTTTTCATTTTTACTTATCAGGGCTACGGGTTTCCTGAAACAAAAATCATCAGGTGCCGCCTGATGATTATCGTAAAGTGAGTGCAGAAATCGGGAGCCCCGCCCCGAGAATGCACCACTTTCTATGCTTGCTATTCTTTGTTTTCTTAAAAGAATGCACTACTTTTTACGACCCTTATCCGTTCCTTCATAATTTTTTCGTATAGCTCACTACCTGCATTTATCTCATTTATTTCAAAAACATCAATATTCTTATTAAAAGCGATATGTAATTCTTCAGAAAAAGCGAAAACAGAAGTCGGCTTGAATCCGTTGCCGCCGACCACAAGAAAATCAATATCACTTTCAGCAGTTGCTTCATTTCTTGCGTAGGAGCCAAAAATATATACTTCGCTTATCTTGTATTTCTCGGCAAGCGGTTTTACGACTTGCTTAATATCCGCTAATGATAATATGGTTTCAGGCATCTTACTTATCTCACTAAACAAACTTGAAAGTCCTTATAAACGAATTAACATCATACCCCGCGTCTATGTATCTGAGCAATATCTCCGCACAAGCACGGCTGTCGCTTGCAGCCTGATGATGATCGAGCGCGATACCATAATGCTCACACATCACATCAAGCTTATG
>CAMVEM010000240.1 GCA_947166515.1 uncultured Clostridia bacterium
ATCCGTATTCAAGAAACTCCTTTTTTGCGGCTTCGATTATTCTTTTGTGGCTTTCTGTTTTGCTTCTTGACATCGGCATTCACCTCCACGGACTGTTCGGCTGCAGTCGGGATAAAATGAACAGTGTTCATTGATATATTTAAATATACACCGTTCATTTAAATTTGTCAAGGGGTTTTTGAAAAATTTTCAAATTATTATTTTCAAGCTCTTTAGCCATAAGTTTCCTGATTAATAGTGAAGATATGCGTTGATAGTATAAGGCATCACACATAATGATTCGCCCTCCGTACATATAGTACAGCGGGCATCGTGCTATTATGAGCCTTTTATTCCGACCTGCATGAGTTTAATGCCCAGCGCAAGCCTTTTTCCGAACTTATTGACAGCATATATACTATCAAGCACAGATTGCTTTTCATCCTTTCCTCATAAAGCTCTGTCAGTCCCGGGCTTTCCGTCATTATCTTCTCCATTATCTCGGTGAGGTCGCGTTCAGCAGCCTTCATATTTTCGGATAAAACGCCACGTTCTTCACAAGGTCTGATTTCTCCGTAATAGAGATCCTCGATAAATATCACGTTATCCGTGCTGTAAGTGAGCTTCAGTTCATACATAGTTTTTTTCTGCCTTTCGTTTCATAATAGAGATATAAACTCCGTTCGTCAAATCATCGCTAAACCTATTAGTTACATTCTGTCTGCCTGCAGTATCGCTGTAAGCAATATGTCGCCGGCCTGTGTCAGATATTTTGCGTCCGGTGTACCGACAAGTATCGCCGCTGTCGGCAGCATGTGCGCCGCGATCCATGTATCGCGCCCGGGAGTGTAGTGCAAAAGCTCGTATTTTACATTACAGCTTATCGCACTGTCCTCGGCAAGCTTTGTGAGCTTTTCGTTATAGTGCAGATCCGCGCGGTTCCTTTTCCTGACGGCGGGTATCATATCGGCAATGCCTATCCTGTTTCTGATGACCGGCACGGTATGTGTTTCGAGCATGAACCGGAAGTCGTGAGTGTTGAGACGATATTTCTTATCACCGTTTTTATCGGGCTTTATCATATCTTCTTTGTAGTCATGCCTGACTTCCTCCGGAAGGTAATCCCTGCATATTATCCCCATTGCGGGAACAAGCTCCGGATCCCTGCTTTCGCTGTTCCATAGCAGAACGGTCAGCGAGTGCTTATTCGGTATTTCCTCAGCCACTATCGTTCCGGCTATTTCAACGGCTGTACAGATACCCGCGGCATCAAATATATCCGGGCAGGAGAGAACTATCTTCTTTCCGTCCGCGCCGTCACCGGGAATAGTCGCATAGATATTTCCGAGATCGTCCGTAACAATATCGGCGCCGAGTCCTTTCATACGCTTTCTGAACGCTTTGGTCAGAGCTTCCTCATCGCCTGCCGAGAGCACTTTCAGCGTTTCTTTCATTCTTTCCTCGCTGCATCTGTACAGCGTATCTCCTTTATACATGAGTAGTCTCTCCTTAATGCTTTTTAGCCGCAGACGGAGACTATTCTGTTACTTCCCCTGCCTGCGGCGGGGAAAGAAACAATGATGTCCTGTCTTTCACCGGCATTGAATAAATCAATCTATCAGATCGTTCTGGAACCGCGACAGATGCTCGAACGGGAGGATCTGCCGCCCTCTGAACAGCCCGCAGCCGTCGTTTATCATGCGGTTGTCTATCGCCTTGAACATATTCACATCTATCTTTGCTAAACCAATGTTCTGGAGCATCTGCACCCGCTCATACGCCTCGTCGAAGAATATGCACTTGCCAGCGGGTATGACTTCGCGGCGGGCTCTGTCAGCTTCCTGACGCTTCTCATAGCCGAAATGGTTCGCGTCACCGATCTCGGCGTTGTCATCCATATCCTTTGTGCGGAGCTGGACCTCGGTATAACACCGTGCGAAGTTGTCGTACAGCGTGATGTGCAAAGACTGATACCCGAACGGGCGGGTTGTTGCAATATAATCGCGGTAGTACGGACGAACCTTTTCGCTGAGCCTGTCGGAGAATTCATCCTGCGGCACACCCGAAAGCTCGGCGGTAAATCCGCGCTCTTCAAGGAAATCGGGCAGTATTTCCGCGACCTCGTACAGCAGTTTTAATTCAGCCTCTTCGCGGCTCTCGCCGTCGTTCAGATGACATTTCGGCAGCGAAATGACTATTCTGTACGCGACAAGATCACGAAAGCACTGAAGCTTGCTCTTGATCTCGGTCTCGGTCGGCATTTTCCCGTACTTGCAGAAATAATCGTATATGTACTCAACGATGTAACCGTTGAACTTTTCCTCCGCGCGTATCAGCGACTTTATCCTGCCCTTGAATGTGAACGCAAGATAAGGATACTGCACCGTCATGTACTTGTAAAGCTCCTTTATCCTGTTGGACTGGGATGTCAGGAAGTCGTTGTGTTCGAGCATCTCGATTATCTGTACAAGGAAGTTGCTGTGTGCGGTATCAATGGAATTGTGTGTCTGTTTCGCGCTCTGGCGAAGATCATACGCATAGCTGTGGAGTATTTTAAGAACGGTATCTCCAGAGTACAGATAATCGTTCAAAGTTATCATTCCGATCGACCCCCGATACAGCGAAAGGCGCCGCTCATACAGAGCAGCGCCTTTGCCTTGAATTATATTTATATTATATCATAAAATACTGATATTGTCAAGAGAAAATGAATAATTGCGCGCCGTTTCTTGCAACATTATCGACTTTATAATCGCTTTTGCTGTTTAATAGCAATTGTTATGCAATATCAGTGCTATAATAATTCAAACAAAGCGACATACATTTGTATGCCGCCTTGTTTCGGGGAAGAAAAACTATAAAAGCGAAAAATCAATCCCGGAGCGAGCGATATATATCGAGAATGTCCTCTTTGGTCACCGCCTTGACCGTGTTTGCGGGGCTTCCGCTCGCGATAGCGTCAGCCGCCATTTTATCCGCAGTCGCGAGAAATGCCTCCTTGTCGATACCGTACTTTTCAAGCGTCGGGACTTCACATATCCTGCATATATCTCCGAGCTTCGCGAGGAATTTTTCGGAGGCCGTCTTGTCGCTGTCCGAGCTTTCTGCGGCTCCGACAGCGCGGCCAAGCTCCGCGAACCGCTCATAAGCACCGTCAAGCGCAAAGCCTATGCACTTTTCAAGCAGCATCGCATTTGACAGTCCGTGCGGAACATGGAACAGCGCACCTATCGGACGGCTCATCCCATGAACGATAGTGACAGAAGCATTGTTGATCGCGATACCCGCTTCGAGAGCGGCAATAGACATCTGCGTTCTCGCTTCCGTATTCGTGCCGTCGCTGTACGCGGCAGGAAGATACTTCATGATACGCTTGACCGCAGAAATAGCAACTGCATCGGTGAGCGGCTGCGCAAGGCGTGAAGTATAGGATTCTACCGCGTGTGTGAGTGCATCAAGACCTGTCGAAGCCGTAACGCTTTTCGGCGCGGACATCGAGAACGCCGGGTCAATAACTGCGATCTTCGGTATCAGACAGTCGCCTTTCAGCA
>CAMVEM010000241.1 GCA_947166515.1 uncultured Clostridia bacterium
CCGACATTTGCGTACTTCTTTATATCCGAAACGCTCTTGCCGAGTCCGCTGCCCTCGTTGGTACAGAGCGGATATATCATTTTGCCCTTCAGGTCAGCGTTATCGAGGAACGTGAACACCGCCATCGGCATCGTTCCCCAGTAGTTCGGATAAGCGAGAATGATCGTGTCATAGCCGGAAACATCGGGCATCTCTTTCAGCTCGGGTCGAGCCTTTTCTCTAAGATCAGCCTTTGCTTCTTCAATGCAGGTCATATAGTCAGCTGAGTAAGGCTGCACCATTTCGAGCTTGAAGCTGTCAAAGCCCGTCAGGTCTGTGATATGCTGTACAGCGATCTCGGTGTTGCCGACCTCCACATACTTCATCGAACCTCCGAAGTAGTTTTCGTCTGCCCTTGAAAAGAAAATGACAACAGCGTTCATTGTAGTTCCTCCTTTGTGATTTAGGTAACTCCCGTTCCTTATGTGCTTATTGTAGCATACTTCTTTGAGGAAATCAACGGGCAGTTTCTTGGGAATAGTTACTTATGTAACGTTTTCTGTGAAATGGTTACTTATTGAATGTGTTTTCGGGAGACAAACAGCACCGGATAACATTCAGCTGTCCGGTGCTGTTGTTCTGTTCTATTTCGGAAAAACTGCAGGCAAGTATTCAGCAGGAAAAAAGCTTGAGTTACGCAGTCGCAGTCTGTTCCGTACTTGCTTTCTTGCTCTTGCGTGTACCCTTTGTTTTGGTGCCGTTCGCAGGCTTGCTCTTTTCGGTCTTGTCTCCCGAAACCTTTATGCCGACAAGCTCATCGCTATCGTTGTACTTAAGTTCGAGAATGTCGCCGACTGCTATATCAGCCGCGGTAACAGTCTTGCCGCCCTTTTTGAGCGAAACGCTGTCGGTGAGTGTTATCGTCAGAGTTGTGCCGTTTTCTGTGAACTCGCCCTTCTTGCCGCGCTTTTGCTTACCGCCTCGCTTGTCTTCAGGCTTTGTCTTTGCTGTGTCGGAAGCGTTGTCAGCGGTGTTTGCCGTACTGTCGGAAGTCTTCACTTTCTGCTTCTTTTCGGGCTTTTCCTTTTTCTCAGTCGCTGTACCGTCAGCTGCAGCCGCGTTATCTGCAGGCTTTTCGGGCTTTGCAAAATCGCTGAGTGCGAGAGTTATCTCGCTGCCATTTACGGCAGTGACTTTTCCGACCTTGATGTTCTTTGCCTTTGGCTTCTGTGCGTCCGCCTGTGCGGTAACAGATGTCTGTGTTGTGTCATCGGCATAAGCCGTGACAGCGGAGACCGATGTTGCAGCCATAATCAAAGCACAAAAAACAGCTGCGGTTTTTACTGATCTTTTCATAGTGATCACTTTCCTTTCGTTTCTTGAATTTTGGTTTTGTAGGGGGTTTTGCTTTGATGTACACATAATAACACGGTTTCCTTAAAATAATCTTTAGTTTTGAAATATTTTTTTCAGTCGCGCCAAGTAAATGTGAATGTTGTCAGTCCATCCGGCGAGGACGCAGCGGTAAGCGTTCCCTTATGCTTGTCAGCTATCGCTTTTGCAATTGACAAACCCAGTCCGAAGCCGCCCGTTGATGATGTACGGGATTTGTCAGTACGATAGAAGCGGTCGAACAATCGTGAAAGTTCCTCCGGCGGGATATACTCGCCCTTGTTCGACACGGCGAGTATATTTTTGTTCTTTTTGCGGTGCAGCTCAACTTTTATTTCTCCGCCGTCTGCGGAATGTCTTATCGCATTGTCGATAAGGATATTCGCGAGCCGCTCGATCATTTCTTTATCACCTGTGCAGGAAATATCCGAACCGATCTCTGTCACAAGGTTATGTCCTTTTTCAAATGCGAGTGCTTCTGTAGCGAGACATACTCCCTCTATCGCTTCGGAAACGTTGAATTCGGACATAAGCAGCTTTGTTTCTTCTCTGTCGTCCTTTGACAGATATAGCATCTGATTTATTAGTTTTGACATTTTTCCGGTCTCTGATCTGACATATTCAAACCACTTTTCCTCTTCCGCAACAGTCTTGTCAGGCTCGGAGGTTATAACGTCTATGTTCGCGGAAATGACAGTCAGCGGCGTTTTCAGTTCGTGGGACGCATTCGCAAAGAACTCCTTCTGACTGCTCCATGCACGGGAAATAGGTCTCACTATCCAACCGGATACTAGTACGCTTATCGGGAAAAGTATTACAAGCGCGCCTATGCCGACAAATATAAGCACTATCAGAAGCCGCCCCATTGTTTCGGTCTGATTTGTTCGGTCGATGAAGATGACACGCGTCCTGCCGCCTGACTTTTTTATGAAGTATCTGTACGACACATCGGACAGCCGTATATATCCGTTTTCGCTGTTCTGCGCAGCTATGCTCTCGGCAGCCTCACCGATCTCATCCTCATTGTCCGGCTTGTTGTATGAACTGCTGTATGCGATCTCCTTTACAGTCCCGTCCGATGACAGCAGAACGGATATCCAGTTTCGTGACGCCTGACGTTTTGCAGGCTGACGGTTGTTTGCGGAGGGGCTGCGCTTTGACGGATCATCATCTTCCGGCGGTTCCGGCTTTTTATCATCGCCGCGCTTTTCCATTTCTTCGCGGGTCACGGCACTCAGCGCGGAATCAACGGCTTTGTCCGTTTCCTCGGTCTCGGAACGCTGCATAAAGATGTAAATTCCGATAACTACCGCCGCGATCAGCAGCGTAAGACCTGCCATAATGACTGCCGTTATGCGTATCCGCAATTTTTTTATCATTCCGGTCACCTCGCTTCAAGACTGTAGCCGATACCGCGCAGCGTCTTTATCGACACGTTCGACTTCAAAAATCCGATCTTCTTACGCAGGAATGAGATATACACTTCGACATTGTTGTATTCCGCGTTGGAATCGTAGCCCCATATCTTAACGAGCAAGTTTTCTTTTGTCAGCACTTTTTCGCCGTTTCGCATAAGCATTTCCATTATCGAAAATTCTTTCAGTCCGAGCTTTACGGAACCCGACTTGCAGGAAAGTGTGTATGTTGCAAGTTCGAGCGACAGGTCGCTGTACGAAAGAGTGTCGTCGCAGATAAGCTCCGAAGTGCTGCGTCGTCCAAGTGCGCGTACTCTCGCGAGGAGTTCCTCGGTCGCAAACGGTTTTGTGAGATAATCGTCTGCGCCGCTGTCAAGACCTTCGACTTTATCAGATATCTCGTCCTTTGCCGTGAGAAGTATCACGGGCGTTTTTATGTCCTCTTTGCGCAGCTCGCGAAGAACATCTATCCCGTTCATTCCCGGTAGCATTATGTCAAGTACTATAACGTCATATATTCCCGAAAGTGCGTTATCAAGCCCGTCGATACCGTTGTATGAAGCATCGGCGGTCATTTTGTTCTTTGTAAATATCTGCACAAGCGCGTCAGCAAGACGTTTTTCGTCCTCAACTATCAGGATTTTCATAGAAGCACCTCCGCTTTCGGTTTTCTTTAATTAATGTCTGCTCATCAACCGTGAAAAAGCTTCATAGCGCAGCTTGAAGAC
>CAMVEM010000242.1 GCA_947166515.1 uncultured Clostridia bacterium
ACAAAAGCCGTGGTTGAGGGAAAGGTCTGGGCTTCGAATCCCACTTCCCACCCCAGCGGCACGGCCGCAGCGACAGCCTGTTCCGGAAGAACAATTTCCGGGACAGGTTTTTATTTTCATGAAATGCAAATACCATGCTCTTACAAATACCCCGGATCAAAAAATTATCCTCCCTGCGTCATTCCACAGAGAGGATATTTTATATTTCAGTTATTCTTTATCAGCCGCCGAAGAAGCTTGCAAGATTGAATCCTGTAGGCATCGGGATAGTGAACATATAGATAGTTGCGCAAAGAAGTATAACTACAGATATGAAGAATACTGCAGTGCGGCAGGGCAGCGTCTTGAAAATGCCGACAATACCGAGCATGAACAGTACAACAGAGTAGATAACATTTACAAGGTTGTAAGCATCACCGTGTGCGTTGTCCGCCTGACCTTCCTCAAGCAGTCTCTGGGATTCGGCAAGAAGCTCGTTCGCAGTTACGTAATATCCGTCAGCCATGTTCGGAACATCAAACGGCGAATCCATATCATCGGTCATCTTGTTCCATGCGTCGTTGAAAACGTCGCTTCCGTTCTGAGCAAGATAATTATCGATCTTTTCATCAATAATAGCTATCTTTTCCTGATCTCCCTCAACGACGGCGATATCCTTCTCGAACTCATACTCACAATAAGTGTTCCATACCATAATGTCGGAAAGATAGTCCTGAAGTCCCGAGTTATACTCAGAGTTACCCTCGGAAGCAAGATTGTTGCTCTTGGTATAGTTAGTAGCCTGATTTCCGCCGTGAAGCGAACCTATCCACGAAGCCCATGCGGTGAGCAGAGCAGTTATGCCAAGAAATATTGCCACGAGCACCTCAATGGCGCTCTCTGAGAATATTCCTTTTTTCTGCTTTTTCGGTTCTTCGGTTACCTTTTCGATGGTTTCTTCTGACATGATAAATTCCCTCCGTTATTCCACAAAATAAATTTCGCCGTTTTCGTCTATTGCAAAGGTTACATATTCAGTGTTGTAATAGTCGCCGTAAACGTCCTGAATATAGAAACTGTAGTCATATTCGCCTTGGGGCAGATAGTCATATACGACCGCATCGCCGCCGTTATATTTGAATTCTTTGCCTTTGAAGATCTGCTCATCCTCAGTATCAAGATAATACAAAGGAACTATCACATCTCCGCTTTTAAGCGTTCTTATTTCACGTGAAGCGACACCGTTTTCGTCTATACCGTCCCATGCTCCGTCAACGACAACAGAGTAATCATTATAAACTCTTATGCGCAGATTAGTACGCTCGCCGTTGAGCATTACAGGCGAAGTATATACAACATGGTCGTCTTCAGCATCGACAATATATGTGGCTATTATCTGTCCGTCCGTGAGAGCGAGCCAGTAGCCGTCAAAATTGTCTCTGAACAAGCCCATATCCCAGTCAGACTCAATATCATAGGTCTCACCGAGCTCTATGACAGTATCGTCTTTCACCAGATAGATCGAAGCAAATACGTCCGCAGTATAATTAAGGCTATCTTCAGTAAGCGTGAATCCGAAAATTCCGTCCTCGTCGATCGAAGGAGCGGTCTTAAAGTTTATAAGCTCGCTGACACCGGAGCCCTCTTCATCGGCATAATCGAAATAACTGTCATCATAACCCTGCGCAGAGCAGTCCTCACACGACCAGTTTCCGTCCTCGGTGAAGAACACTTCATTGGTATATCCGTTGTCGGAATATCCCTTTGATACCATATCAACAAGTGAGAGATAGTACGGGCTGACGCATATTCCCGAGTAGATGCCAAGCTCGTTGGAACCCTGTATCTGGAGCGGATAGTAGATCGAAAGTCCGGTCGCGCCGGTATGATCTGAACCGTTCTTGTTATATACTATGCAGTTTTCAAGTGCTGTAAGTACTGCGCTTCCGTCAGCATAAGCGGAACAGTTTTTAACTATACCGCCTAAGTCAACCATGTTCGTATAACCCTCGGACTTGTTGTTTCCGCCGAAGTTATCCGCACTGTTCGCGCCTCTTACAATGCCTGCAAGATCATTAGATGCAGCTTCATAGAGCACCTTGGAATAATCATTGAACGCTACGATAAGATCATCGAGTTTTTCAAGATCAACGATCGTAAATGTTGCCTCGTTCTCTTGCTGTCCCTGAGCGCACTCTTCATAGAAGCTGTCGGTTATGACCTCGCCGAGCTCCGCACCGTTTGCCGAGGGATTCTGTGCAAGGAATGTACCGAAGGTCGTATAATCCCAGCCGGAACCGGGTTCGGTCTCCTGTGAGCCATAGAAATATCTTGCGTATGTAGCGAGAACGTTCGCGATCTCTATCGTTCCCATGAGGCAGCAGTCAAATCCGATGAACTCGAACTTATCGGTCATATTGGCATAGACCTTGGATAACGCTGTATTGATCTCTGCGAGCGAAAGCGAATCACTGTCGTAGAGCTCATCGAAGCAGGCTCCGGATATGCTTCCGCCGCCGTGATCCCAGAAAATGACTCCCATTCTTTCAGCGGCGAAGTTTTCTACTCCCCAGCTGAGGAAGTCCGAAAGGTAGTCGGGATTGCCCATACTTTTCAGCGGAACGCTTCCGACCTTGTACATATCGCCGTTCTGAATGACATAGCGTTCTCCTTCAGAGGTGCTCATATCATCGATCTGCCACTGACTTGTACCGCCCGTCTGTATTACGAATCTTAACTTATCGGACGCTTCGGCGTTTAACATCTGTACGATGTCGCTCGCTGCCGAGCCCTGTCCGCTCTCAAGATCGGTACCGCAGAGATATATAAATATCGTCCAGGTATCGCTCTCGCCCATTGAAGATGACTTTTTGGCCGCGCGGCTGATATTCATTTTTCCGGTCGCGCTGTTTACCGACATCATATAGCCGGCTATCGCCTTGCCTATGCCTTCATTTTCACCGCTTCCGCCGTTATTCTGGCTGCTGCTGTTGTTTTCGCTGCTGCCGCTGTTGTCAGCGGACGAAGCCTCAGTCTGCGCAGGTTTGCTTTCCTGTCCGCCGGATTTTGTCTCTGCCGGTTCGCTGCCGGAACAGCCGGCTGTCAGCATGACAGCAGATGCGATCAAAGCTGCTAATAATCTCTTTTTCATAATGATTATGCAATGCCTCCGTTCTTTTTATTTATCGACAAATATTATAAATCATTCGGCCTGAAATGTCAAGACCTATTTCATATTCAATTTGATAGATCCAAATGCTCCAAGGCCTTAAGTCATGGAGCATATATCTGTTTATTTTTCCTGTTTTGCGAGCATATCCTCAAGTTTGGCGAGATGCTCACGCACAGCGTCTATTTCAGCTTTTATATCGGCTGTTCCGTTCTCTTCGTGTTCTTCTTTCTTATTTATCTCAGCAACTTCGCTTATAGCATTGACAACTATACCTACAACGACATTCATCATCACAAATGCAGAGATGAGCACGAACGGTACAAAATATGCCCACGCATACGAGAATTGTTCCATAACGGGGCG
>CAMVEM010000243.1 GCA_947166515.1 uncultured Clostridia bacterium
CGGCGACCTTGCAGCTATCGGTACTGCGGAAACTGTTCACGCAGCTACAAGAGGCGAGAACATCACCGTTATATTCATCAACAACACGACCTACGGAATGACAGGCGGCCAGATGGCTCCTACTACCCTTCCCGGTCAGATCACACAGACAACACCTTACGGAAGAAACACCGATATCGAAGGCTTCCCGGTAAAGATGTGCGAGATGCTCTCACAGCTCGACGGCGTTGCGCTCGCAGAGAGAGTAACTGTCATCGACCCCGCTAACATCCGCAAGGCAAAGGCTGCTATCCGCAAGGGATTTGAGTATCAGAAGAACAAGCAGGGCTTCTCGATAATCGAAGTTCTCTCCACCTGCCCGACAAACTGGGGACTTACTCCGGTACAGGCTATTGAGAGACTTAAGAACGATATGATACCTTACTATCCGCTCGGCGTTTACAAAGACGGTCCGGTAAGAAACAAGGAGGTGTCCGCATCATGACGAATGAATTTCTTCTTGCAGGATTCGGCGGACAGGGCATCCTCTTTGCCGGTAAACTCCTTGCTTATGTAGGACTCTATGCTGGCAAGGAAGTTTCGTGGCTCCCATCCTACGGTCCCGAAATGAGAGGCGGCACCTGTAACTGCTCGGTAACGGTAAGTGACTTACCTATCGGCTCGCCGCTGATCCTCAATCCGACACAGCTCCTTGTAATGAACACACCGTCGTTCGATAAGTTCATCGGCGCTGTAAAGCCCGACGGAATGGCTTTCATCGACAGCACGCTCGTTGAGGGAACTTCCGACAGAACGGACATCAAGTGCTTCTATGTTCCCGCTACCGCTATGGCTAACGAGAACGGACTTAAGGGAATGGCAAACATAATCCTCGCCGGAAAGCTCCTGAAAGAGATCGGACTTACCGACGAAGCGGTCATCGAAAAAGCTATGAAGAAGTGCATACCGCCGAAAAAGGCTGATAAGCTCGAACTCAACATGAAGGCTCTTAAGCTTGGTATGGACTACAACGGCTGATAATTTACGATCTGTGGAGCGCACGGGCGCATTGCCTTTGCGCTCCGAATTTTAGGAAAACGATCAACCGACACAACTCTAAAGGAGATCGCCATGAATAAGAAAATACTTGCCGCTGCAGCGATATTCGCTGCAGCAGCGGCTTTAGGATATGCGCTGTTCAAGCGCTCCGGAAACAAAAAGCCTGCCGGAAAAAAGATAACCGTGAATATGAAATCACAGGCTACCACAGTTCCCGGACAGGGCGTGGGTTCCGCATATATGGAACAGGTAAAGCTCATCAAGGAAGAGCTCGCCGACAAATACGAAGTCACCGAGAACGCGCACATAAAGGCCGATATCACACATTATCACACGATAAATCTCGGATATTTTCTCGGAAGACCGTTCGCAACAAGCAACGGAAGCTCGGTCGGCTATGTACATATGCTCCCCGAAACGATCGAAACGAGCTTAAAGCTCCCGAAATTCGCAAAATCTGTATTCTATAAATACATGATAAAATTCTATGACAGCATGGATTATCTTGTTGTCGTGAATCCATATTTCATCGGAAGACTTGAGCAGTACGGCATCGACCGCAAAAAAGTAACATATATCCCGAACTATGTTTCGAGCGAGAAATTCCACCCCGTTTCGGCGGAAGAAAAGATGAAGCTCAGAGACAAATACGGTATCCCGCGCGACAAGTTCGTTGTAGTCTGCGCCGGTCAGACGCAGGTAAGAAAGGGATTCTTCGATTTCGTTGAGATAGCTAAACAGAGACCCGATATGGAATTTGCGTGGGCGGGCGGATTCTCGTTCGGCGCGATAACCGATGGCTATAAGGAAATATCGAAGATAATGGAAAATCCGCCGGCTAATTTAAAGCTTCTCGGAATAATCCCGCGCGACGATATGAACGAGATATATAATCTCGGCGATGTAATGTTCCTGCCGTCGTTTGAGGAGCTCTTCCCGATGACGATACTTGAAGCTATGTGCGTAAACGTGCCGATACTCCTGCGCGATCTGGAAATATACAATGACATTCTGTTTGATTTCTACTATCGTGAGACATCGATCGAGGGATTCATAAACGAGCTTGTGAAACTCCGCGACAATCATGCATATTATCATAACGGCGTCGAGGCTTCGATCAGAGGCAACGCATTCTATTCAAAAGAACACGTCGTAAAGATGTGGGACGAATTCTATACAAAAGTTCACGAGAAAAGATAAACTCCATTTTTACCGCTGCACCGTAAAAAGTCACGACGTTGGGCGCAGCCTCACAAAAAGCAGAGCGCAGGGCGCAGCTCCACATAAAGCAGAGCGCAGGGCGCAGCTCCACATAAAAATAAAACCCCTCCCCTTGGTGAGGGGCAGGGGTGGGGGAATTCTCACATTATTTTCTTGAGCTGCGCTTCGCTGCTCTTGATAAGACTTAAAAGCGCGGTTGACTGCTTCGGAAATTCCGACTCTATCACTACTGTAGAGATCTCGTGATCGCTGCCGTCTGTGCTTCCTGCTGCGTCAGCAGCTTCCGCTTCGGCAAGACTGATGCCGGCATCCGCTGTGTAGCAGGACTTCTCATCCGGTATCTCGAACATCGACTGTGTATTTGACTTATTCGCGCGGAAAATTATCCTGAATACCTTATATACCGTAAGATTGAGAACAGATGTCACGGATACCGTGAGCTTGCTGTTTCCGATATTTTCAAGCAGGCTGTAGATTATATCAATGCTGTTTGTAAGAAGCTTCTTTGAGAGCGTAACGGAAATATTTGCACCAACGCGCGCTTTTTCCTGCTTTGCTGCGGGATCGGGGATATCGCTTTCCTTGATGACGCTTCCGGTAGTGTTTGCGGAACGTCCGAGAAGATAATCTGTAGATACGCCGTAATAATCCGCGACGCGCACGAGAAAATCAAGTCCGCACTCTCTCTTTCCTTTTTCATAATGAGAAAGAAGCGCCTGCGCAACCCCGAGATCGGCTGCAGCAGCTTTCTGGCTTATATGTCTCTCCTTACGGAGCAGAGATAGTATTCTCGGAAAATCATTGTTCATTTTATATTTACCCTTTCGGTGGTATTATCAGACATTATCCGACAAAATACTGCACTTTGCCGGAACAAAGAGCAGTACATTAATTATATAAAAAAAAGAGAGCCTTGTAAAGCGGCATTTTCCACAAAAAAGCTTTTATATACAGTATAATTAATATAACTTTATACAAATCATATATTTCAGCGCTTTTGACCGCATTTCAGGCGTTCTGCATGGCTTGCGAACAACCTACAAATCATAATTTGCAGAGCCCTACCCCCGGCTCCTCCCACTAAATCGAAGGTTTCTCTGATGCGCGCATCGTGCGCGCTTTTGGAAACCTTCTGTACGACTTCCTGCCGTAGGGGAGGGGAGAACTATTCCTATATGTGGGGAGCAGAGCTCCCCACACCCCACCTGTTTTCGGCG
>CAMVEM010000244.1 GCA_947166515.1 uncultured Clostridia bacterium
CAAAGTGCCGAAGGCGCTTTGAGGTATCTCGCCTCCGAGCCAAATTTTGATTTATCTAATTTATAAAACCGGCACAATAACACAACTTTTTTATTATATCACATCTTGCAAAGAATTACAAGTACAGCACATCATCGGCGGTCAAGCACCTTCGCAATGGTCTCAAGCATATTATTCACATCAATAGGCTTTGCGACATGATCGTTCATTCCCGCTTCCTTCGCTTTCTGTACATCTTCATTGAAAGCATTTGCAGTCATGGCGATTATGGGTATGTTCTTAAGCATAAGGTCGGGAAGCTCTCTTATCTTCTGCGTCGCCTCATAGCCGTCCATGACCGGCATCTGGACATCCATCATAACACAGTCGAAATATCCCGGCTCTGACGAAGCAATGATACTCAGCGCCTGCGCGCCGTTCTCCGCCTGTTCGACCTCAAATCCCTTCATTTTCAGTATTCGCGTGGTTATCTCGCGGTTCACCATGACATCGTCAACGACCAGCACCCTCTTACCGCTGAGATAGGCTTCATCAATTTCAGCTTCATTCGTATAGAGCTCCGGATTGCTCAATTTTTCGCTGCAGTTCTTACGGCATGAAACGTTGCATTTGTCGCCCTTTGCCAGTGTCAGCGTGACCACAAATTCCGTGCCCTTGACGACAGCGGTATTGACCGTGATATTTCCGCCCATGAAATCGACAATGCTCTTGGTTATCGCCATTCCAAGGCCAGTGCCCTGTATTCCGCTTACGGTAGAAGTGCGCTCGCGCTCGAACGCTTCAAATACATTCTCCGCGAATTCCGGCGACATTCCGATACCGCTGTCCTTTACGCGTATCTCATATACTCCTGTGTCATCGCCTCCCTCGCCCTCCGTCTGACGGAGGGTGACAGTAACGTCCCCGCCCTCGGGCGTAAACTTGTAGGCGTTGCTGACAAGATTGAGCATTATGCGGTTGATACGGTTCCTGTCGCATTTAACGACCTTGTTCTTAAGTTCAGAACATTTTACCGTATATTTTATATTCTTCTCGCTCATCTGCGTGGAAAACAGATCGCGCACATCGTCCATGAGGCACGGCAGACCCGTATCTGTCAGCTCAAGTTCCATTTTTCCGCTCTCGATACGGCTCATTTCGAGCACATCATTTATCAGCGCGAGCAGATGCCGGCTCGACCCCTCTATCTTTCCGAGATAATCCCTCAGGCCCTGCTCATCGAGCTCCTCTCGCTTCGCAAGCTCGATATAACCGATTATGGAGTTCATAGGCGTTCGTATATCATGGGACATATTTGACAGGAAAGCGCTTTTGGCCCTGCTGCTCTCCTCCGCCTTGGCCTTCTGGGCTTCCATACTCTTTTCACGCTTCTGCATCGTGGAATATATGTTGAAGATGATTATAAGGCTGAGCATGATGAGCGCCATTTGTATAACGGTATTTGTGAGCAGGGTGTTTCTTATCTGCTCCATTTGTCCGTCCACATATTCGCGCTCTCCCTCGACATGTGATTCGTCAAGACCGACTCCGTGATCTTCCATTTCCTCCGCATAATATGTTCCTATATTTTCGAGCGCGTCACCGGTGACAGTATTTGTAGTTTCACGCATCCATACGAGCGTGGTAACGAATATAACGAACAGAAGCGCTATCCAGACGGATATGCTCCTGCCGAACCTCTGAAACTTGTCCTTGCTGAACACGAACCTGAAGAACAATATCCCGACTATGCTCCACAGCGCGAGCAGCAGATACGATTCCGAGGACATCACGCTTGTCGTGAATACGTTCGGCAGCATTATGAATATGCCGAGAATAAAGGATATCGCAGTCCCGACATATCCGGTGAATACAATAAGCTTTTTGCCGTCCTGCTTTGCTTTTCTCACTGCGCAGACGGAAGTATATCCGTACGCTATCGTTGCGGCAAACGACATTATATCAACGACCCAGCCTGTAGCTGTACGTCCGAAGAACGGTATTACGCAGGAAGCCAGAGTTATCAGCAGCACGGCTGTTTTGGGTATACTTTTTCCGGACAGCTTTCCGAGATTCTTCGGGAGAATGTCGTCCTCTGCCATGGAATATATGAGCCTGCTCACGGCAATGCTGCTTCCGATCATTCCGGTAAGCGCCGCGGCAAGAAGCGTCATAAGCAGAATCAGCAGTCCGTTATTGCCCGCAGCGGTGTACATCGCATTCACGACCGGCATACTCTGGTGTCCCTCATAGCTGCCGAGCTGTGCGATATACTGCGTCCAGTTTGTGCAGCCTTCGGGGAGCGACGTTATCGCCGTCCATGTCAGCAGAATGTAGCAGACGCAGCTCGCGGCTATGCCGAGAGCCATTATCACGAACGACCGCCTTACCGAAAATTTCAGCTCCTGCGCGGAATGCGACACAGACTCAAAACCTATGAACGCCCACGGAGTTAGCGCGACTATACCCGCTATCTGAGCGGGAATACCCTTGCTGTCAGAGAACATCGGGACAGATTCCGCATTCGCACCGGCATTACCACCGGTCAGCGCAATAATGAAGCACACGATAACGCCGATAACCAATATTCCCGCAAAGCATGTCTGCACTATGGACGAAAGCTTTTTGGAGAACATACAGAGAGCTCCGACCCCCAGAAGGATTATAAGCTCAAACGCGACCTCACCGAAATATATGTCATAATCGGCAATTCTGTACATATATCCGACCTTAAGCGCGTTGCCGAAGATAGTGCGCCCGATCAGCGGAAGAGCCGTGAGATTCGCCCAGAGTATCGTGATATATGCAAGTATCATGAACCACGCGCTGAAAAAGCCGTGATCATTGTTGAACATCTTTTTAGAGTATGTATAAGTGCCGCCGGCAAACGAATAACACTTCATCATATAGTGATAGTTCGCGCCTATCACGAGCATGATGATCGAACCTATAATAAAGCCTATCGTTGTTCCGAGCGGGCCGCCGCCGGGCAGAAACTGAGTTCCTGGCATGGCAAAAGCTCCCCAGCCCACGGCGCAGCCGATGGACAGAGCCCATGCTCCCACAGGGGAAAGATAACTCTTAAGTCCGGGGCATTTTTCCGCTCCGGCAGTTCTGTTTTCATCCATTGAATGAGTTCATCTTCTTCCTTTGTGCATAAGATAAATCATAATTTAGCGGACCCACCCCCAACCCCCTCCCTAAAGGGAGGGGGCTATTTTATTTTTCTATGTGGGGAGCAGAGCTCCCCACACCCCACCTGTTTGGAACGTGGGGCGAAGCCCCACCCGAAGGGCGCGGGGCGACCGGAAAGCCCCGCATTTCAGGGGCGTGGGGACGGAGTCCCCACAAACCCGAAGGGGTGCAGGGGCGCTGCACGATGCAGCGATTGACCGCCCAAAAGAG
>CAMVEM010000245.1 GCA_947166515.1 uncultured Clostridia bacterium
AGCCGAGGAAGGTTTCTTGCGAAAGCAGAACCACAGACGGCTTAGAAAAGGTTTTTTTTAACGATACGGCGACCACCGAGAACTACGCGCTTGCCCTACACGACGCTCTTCCGATCTGTTATAACGGGGAACATGGAGACGCACGGCAAGCCCTGCGTTGTTCCTGCGCGGCGGGCAAATTTTATTCTGTAACAAACGCAGTCGTAACGTAACAGCTGCTATTATGTAACGGCGCGTCGCAGACAGCGACTCGGTCGCCAGCGGGGACGCCCCGCCGCATTAAAGAACAGAACAGTATTTATATGTCCACAGCAAAGCCGGAGAGAGGTGTGCTCGTAAGTGGCGAGAAAATCGAACAAGACCGAGGCGGTCATGCGGCTCATCACCGGTACGCGCACCGCGGTCAATCCCATGATAGACGAGAACTTCAAGGAAGAGGTCATCAAGCCGATAGGAAAGACGAAGGATGCTCCAGCTGTTAATTCGCGCCCTTTCGACGGCGAGGAGACAGTTATCAACATCACCGCAGAGGTCGTTTCCGGCTGGCTGCCCGAAGCACTCCGGCGGTTCGGGTGCTGTACCTGCCCGCGCTGCATGGCTGATGCATCCGCAGAGGCTTTTGCTAAGCTTCCCGCTGTAAAGTTCCGTGTAAAGACACGGGAAGACCTCGCGGAAGCGGACAGATTACGCGAACAAAACAAACAGAATATCATGATGAATCTCGTGCGGATAGCAGTTGCACGGAAAGAACTGCCGAAACATCAACAGTAAAAGGAGAAACGCTATGCTTGAAATTGGTACGAAAGCGCCCGATTTTACACTGCCCGACAGCGACGGAAAGGAACATTCCCTCGCCGACTATCGCGGCAGAAAGCTGATATTATATTTCTACCCCAAGGACAACACCGCCGGCTGCACTAAACAGGCGTGCGGTTTTGCGGAATTATATCCGCAGTTCCGCGAAAAGGGCGTTGAGATAATCGGCGTCAGCAGGGACAGCGTCGCGTCGCATAAGAAATTCGCTGAGAAATTCGGACTGCCGTTCACGATACTTTCCGACCCGGAACTGAATGTCATAAAGGCTTACGACGTATGGAAGGAAAAGAAGAACTACGGCAAGGTCACGATGGGCGTTGTGCGCACCACATACCTCATTGATGAGAACGGCATGATAATACGGGCTGCCGAAAAGGTGAAGGCGGCGGACGATCCGCAAAATTCACTCGCTGCTTTGTAGTCGGCGCCCCCTGAACTGCGAAAAAAACCATTGCAGGATAAGATCCTCGCAATGGTTTTTCTTTATGAACTGTTCTGTCTCCTCAGTCTTTAATGTTTGCACGGGTACGGCGGGCAAGAAGGATACTGAATACCGCACATACAAATACACCGGCAACGCCGAGCACCGCAAACAGCATCGCTGCGCCGGAACCTTTTCCGCTGCAAAGAAGGCTTCTATACTATACTGTTGTACGCGCAGCAGGGCATTCGACTTCGGGATGATCGGAAAACGCAGGTCGGAAAGCTCACTCTCGACATCTTCCTTTGTAACGGGCTTCATTATGTAGCCGCTCGCCTCCATATCCATAGCGTCGCCCTTGTACTCCGAAAATCCGGTGACAAAGATTATGTTCATTTTCGGGTTTGCTTCTTTCAGACGTTTTGCGACCTCGACACCGTTCATTCCCCTCATGTGTATATCGAGAAAGGCTATGTCGCAGCCGCCGTTTTTCTCTGCTTCTTCGAGCAGATCATCCTGATCGTCGAATGCGAGAACGTCCGCATACGCTATTATGTAAGCTTTCCGAACAGGCTTTTCACGCCTTGCATTATATCGGCATACTGGTTTTTTCCGCAGAAGAATACTTCTTCTGATATAACGTTTACACGGACAGCAGGCAGGTTCAACATGGTGTTATTTATCTTTTGTTTTTGCTCGTTTTTTATACAATTCATATGTATCGTCCAGCAGTCTTATTTCTATCCCTTCCGGATAACTTCTTTCACGAATATAATACGGCGCTTCATAGTAGCTGCCCTTCAGGTATTTCAAAGCGATCTTTTTTCTGTGTGCCCTTAAATACCCAAGAGCGTATCTGTTCGACTCCACCAGTTTATCATATTCCTTAGGTGCAGATGAAATATCTCTCATTTCCTTGAGGATACCATTTTCAAAAAGCAGCTCGAAAGGAAATGTATAATCAATATATTCGATCACACCGCCAAATAAATTTCCCCAGCCCCAATGGTCATTCCGGAGCTTAGCGATCACAAAATAACCATTCAATGTAAGCTTCTGTTCAGCTGATGAAAACGGTTCATTATAATAATAACACGTTTTCGTTGCATATAACTGACCGTTTTCCACACGATACAGTAAATTATATCCCCTTCTGTTAACTGTACTTGGTGTATATTGTCTGTCATAGGGAATTTCTGACGTAATAGTAAAATCGGCGCAAAAAATAGGATGAACATTTTCAGATACATCAATAACGATATACTTTTTCCCGTCGATCAACATAATATCCGCACTATAACCAAAGCTCATCACTTAAACCTCTTTTCCCTGAAACACTTAATTTGTCAGAGATCATTCTCTGCGATGATTACCCGCACTGACAAGTTAATTTCCTTACCCGCCGGAACACAGATCATGACATTATTATACCGCACCCTGTCCGTTCAGTCGATCATTTCGGCATTCTGAATGCAAGCACGCCATTATTATCGACAGGAAAATGCTACCACAGCGGGGATCGCATCAGCACTTCAGACACATTTCCTCCATACCGAGTTCTATAAGTCCGGTGTCCGCAAAGCCGACCGATCTATACAAATTCTTTGCAATTATATTTCCCGGAACGACACCGGTGTATATTTCATCAACATCAAACTTTTCTTTCAGAAATTCTATACCGAGAAGAAGTGCTTTTCTGCCGAAGCCTTTGTTCTGATATCTCTTGTCGATAAGGAATTTCCAAAGCGTGTAATACTGCTTCACTTCATAATACGCCATCATAATGAAACCGACCGGTTCATCTTCGTCATACACCCCGAAAGGGTACGCTGTTTCGCGGTAAGCATACGCCTGTGCAAGCGATTCCGCCACCGTGGAGACATAGCTTTTCTGATGATCGTGTACTTTCATTTCAAGCAGTGCGTCTATATTTTCCTTTGTTACAGGTCTTATATTTATCATTTTTCTGCTCCGTTACAGGACGTTGTTATTATCCGTATGATATTCTGTTAATCCATTCAGCATAAATTGCACCTGATGCGGCGGACGATCCGCAGTTTATCCCGCAATGTTACTATATAATTGTTTATTACTTCGGCAATTAAATATCTATAATAAACATAAAACATTTTCCGATAGA
>CAMVEM010000246.1 GCA_947166515.1 uncultured Clostridia bacterium
GAATGCGGTGAAGCTCCTTCGGAAGTCCCTTCCACAGATAAAACCCGAGTATCATAACCGAATATCCTTCACGGACAAGGAACTGACCGGCACGTACACACACCTTTTCGTTGCAGCCCGCACCGCCTGTGTAGATTATCGCCTTGCCGGACTTTTTCGTACCCGGGTAGAAATGCGCGGAGAAGCCGTCTTTTTCAACATTGAAGTCAATTCTTTCAGACATTACTGCTCTCCCCAACACACTTCTCAAATTCCTCAAACCATTTCTCCGGATAGAAAAACATCAGTTCCTCGTGTCCGTAATCCTGCTCCCTTATATCGGGAGAAGCGAAATGTTTCAGATAGCGTTCGCGGTATTTCTCGCCCATTTGCAGCGCATAGAAGATATGTACCGTCGTACCCGGCGCAGAAATGTGCTCGGCGAGCGGAGTTACAAGGTCTGAATAAAACTGATTCTTCATGCTTGTTTTCGACACGTTTTTTGCAGAGTCGGACATACCACCGATAACATTCAGCAGTTTTTCCGTCACTTCATCGCCCATTTTCTTTCGTGCGAACTTTTCAGCCCACTTCGGCATACTACCGGTATGAAGCATTTTATACAGCATATTTCCGATAAGCGCAGTCTGTATTTTCGCAGATACTTTCCCGCTCTGGTCGAGGTCGGAGCTTCCGATGATAGCATGTCGGATATGAACGTTTCCGCGCTGAACGAGCAGTCCCACAAAGCTTCCGCCGAGCGAGGAGCCATAAACCGCGAAGATCTCTCCGCCGCAGCGTTTATTGATATAGTTTTCGATCTTTCGCGTTACAGCGGTCATAGTCGTGAACTCGCCGCCGTTGCCGTCAAATCCGTCGTAATCGACGCAGATCACCTTGTACTTTGCAGCAAGAAGCGGTACGACTCCGCCGAAGTTGAAGCGCGCCGTGCAGCACGTCCCCGGCAGGAGCAGGACTGTTTTTTCGTTATTTTTTCCGGCAATAGAGTACCTCATTTTATCACTCCCGTTATTTTATCAGTCACAATATTATTTTACACCTGTGATAAGGCTGAAAACAAGTGCCAGCAGCAGCGAAAAAATACCCATTGAAATTATCTGTCTGAGCTGTTGTTTTCTGTTATAGCCAAACTGCTTCCAGCCTGCGCACCCTTCCGTTTCGGGAAAGTAATGCTGAAAGAAATGCGTTTTTGTAAGCAGAATATAGTCAAGACATATTATATCGAACGCCTTTACTCCGTAGCTTATTATCAGAAATCTGATAAGGTAATCAAGGTATGTGAAGTTATTATTAATTCCGTCGATGCCGCCGATAACGAATATGGCGCAGAATGCGAGTATAAGCACGATCAGAATTATCATTCCGAGAACTCGCTTGCCGCTCATCGGCAATGAGTCCAGTCTCGGTTTCAGCGCTTCCTGTACATCCTGCGGGAAGTTCTTTGCCAGCAGCTTTGTCGGCATTGTAAGTGTCGCTGACCATATCATAAGCCACAGCAGCACTATTCCAACAAGCGTAAGAATGATCGTGACAATCATATTATCTGTCAGCCTTTCTGATTTTCAGCTCATACTGAACACGAGCGCGGCGATCATTTTTCCTTTACTTGTCATAGATCCTGTGTACCTCGTCCCACGACGGCATAGTGGTTCTCAGCCCGTCCCATACCGGCATCTTAAAGCCCGGGACACGATCGCGGAGCTTCGTGAATTCGCGGTCGATGTACTCCATTTCCGCGACTGCGTTCCTGCAATGATCGGTCGCCGCAAGCTCTCCGACAAAGGTTTTTGCCATTATCCGGAGCGCGATATTTGTAGCAGTCATTTTAGGCTTGCTGTCAAAAAACTTTTCATCACCTGCGGGACGGATCTTTATTCCGGCTTTCGCGATAAGATCATACGCTTCCTTTGCAGCGGCGGTTATAGCGTTTACTTCCTGCTTTGCCGCAGTCCGCAGATCGCAGCCCCGCTTGTAGCTGAGATAGACTATCGGCAGGATAAACGCGGCGTGGCAGTACAGCCAGCCCTCCATATCGTCCATGAAAACACGCCCGTATTTCGTACCCATAAATGCGGTCTTGATAACGGCTCTTTCCCGCGCAGTCGGCTCACTGCGCAGTCCACCGACAACAAGTCTGCTTGCACCCATTCTGACACATATCGTATGGTTGCCCTCGCGGACACCGCCTGTACCCTGAAATCCGAACAGAAGCGTTTTGTCGTCACCCGCGAGTTTATGGAATTCCCGTTCGGTCTCAGCCGCGCAGAGATTGTTTCCCACAAGCACGAAGATCGGTGCTTTTACCTTTGCGATGACCGGCAGGAGCGCGGTCTGCTGCTGTCCCTGCATTATCGAGAACACAATGTCATATCTCTCGTTTTCATCGGCTTTTCCGATGATGCGGGGACGGTCAATCGTCCGTTTTTTCTGCAATTTATGTTTTATCCGAAGTCCGTATTTTTCGAGCATCTTCTTCGTTCTTCCGCGTGCGCAGACAGTCACATCGTTTCCCGCTCTGCAAAGAACGTGCGTGAGATATGAGCCGATAACTCCGCATCCGTAAACTAAAACTTTCATATTATAAACCGCACCCGAAGGGTGCAACTCCTTTCACTTTGATGCGGTTTTGCGCAGCAAAACACGTTCGCTCCGAACGGGAGCAGCAAAGTGATAGTTTGAAAATTTATTTTCAAACTTAACTCACTTCCTGATCGCTTTGAAATACACCATAGAGCCTCTGATGTGCCAGTTTGTGACCTCGTAAGCTCGTTCGAGACGCTTCATCAATTCTCCCGATGTATCGAACGGCGGAGTGAACCAGCCCTTTTTCGCGAGCACATTTTTCACAAGAGCATCGGTGACTTTCGAGCGCCCTCTGATATAGAAGCAAGCGACAAGCTTGCCGCCTTTTTTCAGCACCCGCGTCATTTCCGAGAATGCCCTGTCCTTATCGGGGAACGCGTGAAATCCGTTCATCGAAAGTAAAATATCAAACTCGCCGTCCTCGAACGGGAGCGCGCCGACATCGTCCTGAACGAGCGTCACATTCCCGATGTCGTTCGCCAGAAAACGTGTCCTCGCCCGCACAAGCATATCCTCGGAATAATCGAGACAAGTTATGTCCGCTTTTGTCATCCGTTTGTATTTTTCGCATGTGAACACTCCCGTCCCGACCGGAACATCGAGGAGCTTGCCGTGAAATCTGTCGGGAATGTATTTTAACAGCTCCGCCGCAATTCTATTATCATCAACATTCTGCCAGAACAGCTTCATATATAGCTTTGCGAATATATTTTTTCGCGTCATTATGTCATCGTAGATGTTCTTCGACGCCTTGTAGGAATCCTTTATCCTGTCACTCA
>CAMVEM010000247.1 GCA_947166515.1 uncultured Clostridia bacterium
AAATTTCATGCTCGGAATCGAGCCGAAGGATTACGATGTCACGACAAGTGCGAAGCCTGAACAGACAAAAGCCGCGCTTGCGGGCTTCCGTATCATCGAGACCGGCATCAAATACGGCACCGTGACGGTGTTGTCCGACGGAATGCCGATAGAGGTCACGACCTATCGCGTTGACGGAGAATATACCGACAACCGAAGACCCGAGAACGTGACTTTCACGACAAAGCTTGCGGAAGATCTTAAACGCCGCGATTTTACCGTGAACGCTATGGCTTACAATCCGCGGACAGGCATTGTTGATATATTCGGCGGGCGTGCCGACCTTGAAGCAAAGGTGCTCCGCGCAATAGGCGACCCGGACGAGCGCTTTAACGAGGACGGACTTCGCATTATGCGGGCGCTCAGGTTCGCGTCGTGCTACGGCTTTACGATAGAAGAAAAGACCGCCGCATCTATACACCTCAACAGAAAGCTCCTCGAAAACATAGCGGGCGAACGCATCGCCGCCGAACTCAACAGATTTATCTGCGGGGAATGCGAGAACGTTCTGCGGGAATACTATGATGTGATCGCGGTATTTCTGCCGGAGCTTGCACAGTGCTATAAATTCGATCAGCATACAAAATATCACGACCGCGATGTGCTCGAACATATCATAGCTACGACAGCGGCAATTGAGCCGGAAGTTCATCTGCGGCTGACGATGTTGCTCCACGATATCGGGAAACCGCTTTATTTCACAATGGGCGAGGATGGTGTCGGACATTTCAAGGGGCACCCGAAAGGAAGCGCCGCGATAGCGGAACGTTTCCTTGACCGACTGAAATACAGCAACGAGATAACCGATAAAGTGATGAAGCTCGTCGAGACGCACGATATCCCGATTGAGGACCGCGAGCCGCTTATAAAGCGCTTTCTGAACAAATACGGCGAGGATCTTTTCTTTGATATCATAAAAGTTCATATTGCGGACGATATGGGAAAATCGCCGGACTTCCGCGATCGCATAAAAACATATCACAGCGTGGAAAAGACCGCCCGGCGCATTATTGAGGAACGTCAGTGCTTCACGCTGAAACAGCTTGCCGTGAACGGAAACGATCTGAAAGCGCTCGGCTTTAAAGGTGCGGAGATAGGTGAAAATCTTGACCACCTGCTAAGCCTTGTTATAGACGGAAAATGTGAGAACAAGAAAGAAGCTCTTATTTCTGAGCTGAAAAGAAAAAAGAACGGAGATGCAGAATAAATGAGTTCCATAGATATAGGCATCGACCTTGGTACCGCCAATACGATAATCACGGTCGGCGGGAAAGGGATAGTAGTTAACGAACCGAGTGTCGTTGCCTACGACAAGAAGAAAAAACAGGTGCTCGCGGTCGGTGAGGAAGCATATAAGATGATCGGCCGCACACCGGAATACATCGTTGCGGTAAAGCCGCTCGCTGACGGAGTTATCTCCGACAATGTAATGGCGGAGGCTATGATCTCGGAGTTCATACGCAAGGTCAGCGGAAGTATGCTGTTAAAGCCGCGCGTTGTGATATGCGTTCCTTCGTCGGTCACCGATGTGGAGAGCAGGGCAGTGGTCGAAGCTGCGCTTTCTGCGGGTGCGCGGAAGGTATATATAATTGAGGAGCCGATAGCGGCACTTCTCGGCGCGGGAATAGACATATCAAAACCGAACGGATTCATGGTCGTGGATATAGGCGGCGGGACTGCTGATGTCGCTGTTGTCTCATTCAACGGCATAGTCAAATCGGAGTCGATAAAGGTCGCGGGAAACAAGTTCGATGACGCGATAGTGCGTTATGTGTCGCAGAAGTATAAACTCCTTATCGGCGAAAAAATGGCGGAAACTGTCAAGAAAAACATTATGAACGTCTATGACCCGACCGGAGATAAAACAATCCAGATAAAAGGAAGACATCTTCTCAAAGGTCTTCCGGTGACAATGGAAATGAACGATATAGACGCTGCTGAGGCTGTGGCTGAGCTCGTTATGGAAATTATAGACGAGATAAAGTCAGTGCTTGAAGTAACGCCTCCGGAGCTTGTCGGCGATATTCACGAGAACGGTATAGTTCTTACCGGTGGCGGAGCGCTTCTCGGCGGTCTCGACAAGGCAATAATGCAAGAAACAAAAGTTAAGTGCTATGTTGCAGAAAACCCGCTCGAATGTGTTGCTCGCGGAGTATCGGCGGCATTCTCACTTTCGGAAGACCTTCTTGACGGATTTGAAAAAATATCGCTCTATAAATACAAATAAAAGAATGCCTCTCACCGGATCGATCGGTGCGAGGCATTATACATTTATTCTTCCTTGTAATTTCTGAAAACTATCATTCGTTCTATTCGGTTGTCATTGACGGACAGGATAACGAAACGAATATCTTTATAATCGACATGCGGCTTCTTGTCCGAATCCTCGGGAAGCTCCTCCGGAAGATATTCGAGCAGGTCTATGACAAATCCGGAGATCGTTTCATAGTCGTGATCCTCGGGCAGGGAATAACCGAACAGTTCAAGTACCTCGTCCGGGTCTGCCTCGCCGCTTATCTCATATTTTTCGGCCCCGAGCTTTCTTATTTCCGCGCTTTCGGAGTCGTACTCATCCTGGATGTTTCCCATGACTGATTCTATGATATCTTCAAGCGTCACTATTCCGGCAGTTCCGCCGTATTCATCGACAACGACTGCCATTCCGGATTTTGCGGCTGTCATAATCTTGAAAGCGTCGCTGCAGGTGCAGCTTTCGGGAACATAGACCGTCTCACGTATGAAATCTTTCAGGTTGAAGGAAGCGAGATCATCGTCGCCGATAAGGCACAGTAAGTCTTTTACGATAATGACGCCGATTATCTTGTCTATGCTTTTTTCAAACACGGGAATGCGTGAAAATCCCTTATCCAGCGCGAGATAGATAATATCATCGAGTGACGAATTCTCATCTATAGCGGAAATGTTGACTCTGTGAGTCATAACATCGTCGGCGCGCAGGTCGTTGTATTCAAACACATTGCTTATGAGCGTTGCCTGATCGTCCTCGATAGTTCCGCTTTCGGTACCTGCATCGACCATGGACATTATATCGTCCTCGGTGACTTCCTCGCCGTAGTTTTCTCCGATAGCTTTTTTAAGTATGAATGTGAGTCCCTTGTTCAGAAGCACGAGCGGGAAAAGCAGCACTTCCGCAGGTTTTATCTTACGTTTTCGCCCGTCAGATTCCATTTTTTATTCCTTTCTGCAAATATGATGAAAATTATAAATTCAAATGCGAAGCGAGTCGCTTTCGCTTCCTTTCGCGTCCGAAAGGAAGCAGGGT
>CAMVEM010000248.1 GCA_947166515.1 uncultured Clostridia bacterium
TCACTGTAATAGGTATTCTCAAGGCAATTCATGCAGACGCTATAGAGATTAAAAACCATCGCAATGATTGCCACGGCAGCGATAATGCTGACACTGGTAAAGACCGACTGCCGCTTCTGAGATTTGATATAGCGGGATGCAAGCAGGTTTTCATATCTCATTGCTGTCCGCCTCCCCCTTCGTGGAATTGCCCTCGTCCGATATGATTTTACCGTCACTCAGTACAATGACCCGGTCGCATTGCTCGGCTATTTTCTCATCATGTGTGATAATGATGATAGTCTGCTTTAACTCCTTATTAGAGCGGCGAAACAGTTCCATAATCTCAGCGCTGTTCTTGCTGTCAAGATTGCCGGTCGGCTCGTCCGCAAGGATGACCTGCGGAGAAGTAAAAAGCGCTCTGCCGATGGATACTCTCTGCTGCTGCCCGCCAGACATCTGAGAGGGAAGATGATCTCTGCGTTCTTTCAGTCCGAGCATATCGAGTGTTTTTTCGAGATGCTCCTTATCGGGTTTCCGACCATCCATCATAACAGGAAGCGTGATATTCTCCTCGGCAGTCAGGACGGGAATCAGATTGTAGAACTGATAAATCAGTCCGACCTGCCGTCTGCGGAAAATTGCAAGTTCACGGTTGTTCTGCTTAAAGACATCCTGCCCGTCCAGATATATTTTCCCAGATGTGGGGCGGTCGACTGCGCCGATCATATGCAACAGTGTGGATTTGCCGGATCCGCTTGCGCCAACGATCGCGACCATTTGTCCCTTCGGAACACTGAAAGACACACCGTTTACCGCTTTGACTTCATTTTCTCCTTTACCGTATACCTTGTAAAGATTTTCAACTTTTAACAGTTCCATAACGATACCTCCTGTTCTTTTGATTCTATTATAGCACGTTTATATGACAATGGCATTATCTGAATCTTACAGTTTTGTCATCTTTACACATCAGTTCATTTATTATACTGACAAAGAAAAATCCCGACACTTACTGTATCGGGATTGTTGTCCTATTCGGTTTAAGTATGTTTTCTTCGTTAAGGACCGTGAACATTGAGGAGAGACCCTTTTTCAAAAGGTTCCTCCTCAATAATAGTTATAAAAGCTTCTGTATGAGTATAGCACTGATACTGTCCGCGGATATTTGCATATATCGGCATATCATTAGTTCGCATAAGAGTAGCTGCTTATTTTCCATTCGCCGTTTTCCTTTACGAATACAGCTGACAATCTGCCTTGTGCTTCTATAAAGCCTGTATTGTAAGTCGTTGCGGTGAAGCTGTTTTCCGTTGCATCGGTGATATAAACTCCGCCGCTTGTATCAAAGCCGAATGAACCTCTTACACCGTCAGCTTCATAAAGCACACCGTCTTTTTCCTTGAAACGTGCTTCGAGCTCTCCTGTAAAGAAGTTTTTAACTTCGCCTGTAAAGCTGCTGTTTAAACGCTCCCTGAGCTCGGACATTGAACCGATCTTCGAGAGGTCTGTTACCCTGTGGTATTCTATACCGTTTTCGACGAACGCAACTTCATCTTCACGGTCAGTGATGGTTGCACAAAGGAAGTCTGTCTCTGTGAAAATATCCATTTTTTCAATAGCTATCTCGGCGTATGTCCTGCTGTTTGTTCCGCGGACTATACGTGCCGCGTCGCCGTTTCCGAAATGGAACTCGTCGGTATCTGTATAGTAAGCTATGTGACCTGCGAAGGTATCACCCGAGAATTCAAGACCGAATATCTCCGAGCCTCCTATCGTTTCAGTGTGATTTTTGATCGTACCGTTTGAGATGTTGCCGTTTTTGTCGGTATAGGTGTAGGTCGCATCGCCGAAAATATCCACAGTGCCCGTATCCGTTCCGTCATAGTGAACGTGGTTCGTAGGTGATGTCTGATATCTCCATCTGCCGACATATGGCTTTATGAACTCTGTATCCGCGGCTTCTTCCGAAGCAGGTTCGGTCACGGTCTGAGTAACAACTGCATCAGATGTGCCTGATGTGCCCGAAACAATAGTAACAGTGGTTTTTATGACGGCATTATCCATTTGTGTGGACGCAGACGAAGTACCTGTTAATGTTGTAGCAGTAATAGCAGGCGGTGTCTGACTGTCGGTGTTGGTTATCTTTTTGTTTCCCTTTATCATCACGGTACTTCCGACAGCGATACCTGCAATGAGCACGATCGAAGCGGCTGTGCTGAGAGTAGTGAGCCATACAGGCCTTCTGCTGCGCTCAACGCCTTCGACGGTATCGTTATCTGTCATTTTTATCTTATTATCTCTCTTTGTTCTTTCTGCGCCCTTTTTCATCTTTCTGAACTTCTTCTCGCTCATGGTATATATCCTGTCGAGCTGCTCATCAGAGATCTCAGGGCATTTCTCGAAAAGTCTGTTCATTGAATCATACTCCGCATCTTCAAGAATGTCGAATATTTTTTTCTCTTTCATATCCTTTACCTCCCCTTAAAGTGTTATACCGATCTCCAAGAGCTTTGCGCGAAGCTTATCCATAGCTCTTGAGCATCTCTGTCTTACCGCAACGGCGCTCATTGACAGGTCATGGGCTATTTCCTTGGAATTTCGGTTATAATAGAACTTCTGTATAAGTATAGTTGAATCGGGATCGCCCAGCTCGTCTATCTTATTGAGGAGTACGCGTCGGAGTTCAGAACGGTCAACGTGCTCGTCAACACTGAAGTCAGAGACAAACTCCATCATTTCGTCCTCGTCGCTTTCGGCAAAATGACCTGCTCTTGCGGTCAGGCTCCTGAAGCTGTCTATAGCCTTTCTTTTTGCGATAGTGCCGATAAGATATCTTATATCGCTGTCCGAAGAGATATCGAACTCGCACTTCATAAAAAGGTCTGCAAAGACGTCGCTGACACATTCTTCTATATCTTCATTTGTGCCGCAGCCTCTCAGCTTGTTGTAAACAATGGCATAGACATATCTGCCGTATTCTTTGACAAGTACCTTATGACAGGCGACAGGTGAACTTTTCATCATATCTGTCAGTTCTCTGCTTGTCATTTTCATTCCTCCCTGCGATTTATTTTGTAAGGCCGACCTTTCATAAACAACAATCGGAACAATGTCGTAAAGTGTTACACGAACAGATAGTTTTCAGCAATATTTTTTCTGCCGACTTATTTCCTGTTTATTCACAAACAATAAATGCAGGGGACAGCGCCCCTGCATAAATGTTTAAGATGTAAATATCAGTTTTGGGTGAGACGTCAGTCTGCGCCGCCGCCTCCGCAGCTGCTGCAACTGCTACAGCTGCTGCAACTGCCGCAAC
>CAMVEM010000249.1 GCA_947166515.1 uncultured Clostridia bacterium
ACGGGTATCATCCTGATTTTCCACTCTTTCAGGACAGGGTCATCAATGATCTGATGCTTCTCCGGCATAAAGGAGAGTTTTCCTATTTCTTTCTCGATAGTATCAAGGAGACTGTCGGCGGCTGACGGATTTAGGAGCGTGAATTCAATATAATCCGCCGCTTCAATGATGTCCTGCTCGCCTTTATTGGTGATATGAATATTATATGTCATTTCCTGCGGCGCTCCCTGATACTTGCCATAGCTTCGGAGAACGGTCTGGTATTGCCTTTCTCAACATCCGAAAGACCGTCTTTGATGAGGTCGTACAGTTCAAATCTTCCCACAAGCGATTCATAAGCCTCTATACTCATAACAGCAAGATCGCCCTTGCCGTTTTTGGTAATGAATACTGGCTCATCATAGGTATGGCAGAATGTGGATATTTCATTGTAGCCGTTTCTGAGGTCAGCGCTTGATCTGATATTTGGCATAACGACTCCTCCTTTTGTAGTTCATAACAATATTATACACGAATTTTGTTATATTGTCAAGAGCATATATATCTAATCTGGATTTAGTAAATCGTGATTTGATAATTGGCAGGTTCAACGTTTTATTAAAAAAAAACAACAGACACCCCACGTTCCTCGTGAGATGCCTGTTGTTTTTGTTCCCGGAGCCACCCGATTGTCACATTTGTACAACGTCGTTTGTGCAAAATAACAACATTAAAGTGACCCCAATAAGTCATAATATTACCGCTTCTGGCTCTACAATCGTGATTTTTCCATGTGACTTCGTGTGATTTTCCACTGATTTTGGGCTGTTTTTGGGCATTTTCAGCCTCATTTTCACAGTTAAAGACGCTAACGAAAGATATAAGAAAAGCCTGTTATAATGCGGCTTTGCGCTTAAAACAGGCTTTCTTTGTGTGGGGTGGGAAGTGGGATTCGAACCCACGATCTTCAGTGCCACAAACTGACGCGTTAGACCAGCTACGCTATACCCACCATATACGAGTTGGACTGTTTATATATTATACACTATTATGCGCGATTTGTCAATACCTGTCTGAAAAATATTTTACATTCTTCCGGAAAAGCAAAATTGCCTTGACCGTATGTGCGTTTTGTGGTATAATATAACCACTATCTACAACATAAAACAATTATTGTTAACTTAGGTTTGAAAAGCGATAATATGAATTATCGGCTGCGATTGAGGAGGAAAGAGAAAATGTACATTATGAAGCTTATCGCGCCATGCAAGGACTATATATGGGGAGGCACGAGACTGCGCGACGAATACGGCAAAAAGTCAGATGCCGGAAAGGTCGCGGAGAGCTGGGAGCTTTCCTGCCATAAAGACGGGAAAAGCATTATCGCGAACGGTGAATATGCCGGAAAAACGCTTGAAGAGTATATAGAAAATGCAGGCAGGAAAATCCTCGGCGGGAACTGCGCACGCTTTGAGTATTTCCCGATACTTATAAAGCTTATAGATGCAAAGGATAACCTTTCGGTTCAGGTCCACCCGGATAACGACTACGCTATGCGCATTGAAGGTGAATACGGCAAGACCGAGATGTGGTATGTCGTTGACGCGGAGGAAGGTGCAGAGCTGCTCTACGGATTTAAACATGAGATCACCCGTGAGGAATTTGCCGAACGCATAAAGAATAATACTCTGCTTGAAGTTACGAACAATGTCCCCGTTCATAAGGGCGATGTGTTCTTTATAGAATCGGGAACTCTCCACGCTATCGGAAAGGGCATACTGATAGCGGAGATACAGCAGAATTCCAACACGACTTACCGCATATACGATTACGGCAGGGTCGGAGCCGACGGAAAGCCGAGACCGCTTCACATCGAAAAGGCGTGCGATGTGACGAAGCTGATACCGCCTACGCGTCCCCCAAAGCCGCAGGGTGAGAAGGTGCAGAAGAACGGCTATGCGGAAACTCTGCTTGCGTCCTGCGAATACTTCAACGTGAACAAGCTTGACATTGACACAAAAGCGGAGCTCGAAGCGTCGGCGGCATCTTTCAACTCGCTGCTGGTGCTCGACGGAAGCTTCACGCTCGGTGATATCACGCTGACAAAGGGCGAGAGCTGTTTTATTCCCGCAGGTTACGGAAAATATACACTCAGCGGAACCGGAGAGGTCATTCTGACCGACATAGTGTGATGAAAAAGCATTAACTGCGGACCGGTTTGCTCATACCATAAAGGAGGTATCCCATGAAATACTTTATAGGAATAGACATAGGCGGAACGAACATTTCAACGGGTGTGGTTGACGAGACATACAAGATAGTCGGACGCGGAAAGATAAAGACCGGAAGCGCCCGTCCATATGAGGAAGTTATAAAGGACATCATAGAGTCCGTTAATCTTGCGGTCGAAGACGCGAAGATCAACATGGAGGACGTACGCTGGATAGGTGCGGGCTGCCCCGGAACCTGCAATCCCGATACCGGTATGGTCGAATATGCCAACAATCTCGGCTGGAACAACGTGCCTCTGCTTTCCGACATAGAGAAAGCATTTGAAAAAAAGACATATATAGAAAATGACGCGAACGCTGCAGCATACGGCGAATTTCTCGCGGGTGCGGCAAAGGGAGCGAAGAACGCTGTCGTTATCACGCTCGGAACGGGTGTTGGCGCCGGAATAATCATTAACGGCAAGATATTCTCCGGCACTAATTTTGCAGGTGGTGAGATAGGTCACACTGTCATCGTAATTGACGGATATCAGTGTACCTGCGGAAGAAAGGGCTGTTTTGAGACTTACGCATCGGCAACTGGACTTGTACGCATGACGAGGGAAGCTCTTGAAGCGCATCCCGAGAGCAAGCTCACTCAGCTTGTTGAGGCTGACGGAAGAGTGAGCGCGAGAACTGCGTTCAATGCAGCAAAGATGCTCGACGAGGTGGGTCAGGCGGTAGTTGACAGATACATAAGAGCTCTTGCGTGCGGAATAACAAATACGATAAACATATTCCAACCGGATATTCTGTGCATCGGCGGCGGTGTGTGCAACGAAGGCGACAGACTTATAGTTCCGCTGAAAAAGCTGGTAGCTGAACAGGTTTACTCAAAGAACAGCAGCAAGAATACGGAGATCTGTGTGTGCAGCCTCGGCAACGACGCGGGCATCATCGGTGCCGCAATGCTCGGCAAGAGCGCGGAAGGCGGCATACTCAAAATGTTCGGGATTAATTGATCCATGATAAATCATAATTTGTGGGGGAATTTGCGGAGGGCTTTCCGATCGCCCTCCGCAC
>CAMVEM010000250.1 GCA_947166515.1 uncultured Clostridia bacterium
ACGGCTACGGGCTGGAGCTTATACCGCTTGAACCGCAAAGTATGATACCCGGACTTACAACGGGGATCTATGATATAGGAATGGGAAATATCATCATTACCGACGAGCGTAAGGAAAGCGTAAACTTCTCTGTGCCGTACAATTCGGGCGAGACTGTGCTGGTTTCGCTGAAAGAAGCTTTGCGCCAGCACAAAGACATATCTTACAAGGACTACGTCGGAAAAACTATAGGTGTCGGTTCGGGAAGTATGTTTGATGTTCTCGTTGAGAACAATATCCCCGGCGCAAAACTTATGTATTTCAACACATATTCGGATATGGTGACAGCGCTCGAAACAGGAAAAGTAGATGCGGTATGTGTCGATGAACCTGTCATAAAGTACATTATGGCGACAGAAGATCACGCTGTTGACTATATACACGAGCCTATTGAAGAATACAATTACGGATTTGCTTTCCCTAAAACAGAAGCAGGAAAAAAACTCCGCAATGAGTTCAATGTATTTCTCAAAAAAATAAAGTCCGACGGAACACTGCACGAAATGGAGAATAAGTGGTTCAGTCCCGACAAAAGAAGTCGTACGCTTCCGGAGATAGATAATTCCAAAGCAGAACACGGTGTGCTAAGGCTTGCCGTGGAAGCGCTGATAACGCCGTTTGTGTACCTTGAAGAAAACCTGATAGTGGGATATGAAGTTGATATTGCGTACAACTTCTGTAAGGAATACGGGTACGGACTTGAAATAACGGATATGAGCTTTAGTGCGATAATCCCCGCGCTCAACACCGGCATGTCCGATTTCGGCTGTTCAACTATGAACATCACAGAAGAAAGAGCGGAAAGCGTGTATTTTTCCGATCCCGACTATGTCGCAGGTGCTGTTCTTGCGGTCAGAACTGAAGGTCTTTCTTCGCCGGAAAATAAAGGAAAGGCTTCTCTTTCCGACTTTAACGGAAAGACGGCGGGTGTTATAACAGGCTCTATGCACGACGCGCTTATCAGAGAAAAAATGCCGGATTCTCAAAGGCTTGATTATAAAAACTACTCCGACCTGACAGAAGCGCTTACAGCAAACAAGATAGATTATTTTCTGATGTCGCGTGACGGCCTTACAGGACTTATGGCTGAAAACGACAGGATAGATTTTGTTGATGAGCCGCTGGACACGCTCGATGTCGGTGCGATATTTGCAAAATCCGATAAGGGCAGTAAGATCAGAGCACAGTTCGACGAGTTCATCACCAAAGCCAAAGCGAACGGCACTCTTGAAAGTATTTACGAGTATTGGCGCAGCAGCGACGCCGACGGAAAAAACGTTGATATGGGCGGTCTAACCGGCGAGAACGGTACGCTTGTTTTTGCAACAGCCGGCGACAAGCCGCCTGTAACTTATGTCGCAAATGGGATAATTGCAGGTACGGATCCGGAGATAGCTGTACGCTTCTGCCGTGAATATGGTTATGATATAAAGGTCGAGATAGTTGACGGCGGCGGGTTGATCCCCGGTGTAGTCAGCGGCATTTACGATTTTGCAATGTGTGACTTGGTCATTACCGACGAAAGAAAAGAAAGCGTTGATTTTTCGGTACCTTACAGCGAGATAGAATTGTATGTAACTGCAAGAAAGGAAGATGTGGCGAACGCAGTCGCAGAAGATGGATCGGCAGAAAATGCGCAGGGCTTCTTTGAAAGCATAGCTGAGAGCTTCGAGAAGAACTTCATCCGCGAAGAACGCTGGAAGATGATACTTGCCGGTATCGGCACGACCTGTTTCATTACGGTGATGTCTGCTTTGTTCGGCTCGGTCCTTGCATTCCTTGTATGTATGTTCCGTCGAACGGGCAGCCGCCTCGCGAACGCGATATCAGACATCTATGTAAAGCTTCTGCAAGGCACGCCGATAGTCGTTCTGCTGATGATACTGTACTATGTTCTGCTCGGAAAGGTATTCGCATCGGTATGGGTGGCTGTCATCGGCTTCTCGCTCAACTTCGGTGCTTATGCGTCCGAGATAATGCGTTCGGGCATCGAGAGTATCGACGGCGGGCAGAGTGAAGCTGCGCTTGCTCTCGGCTACAACGAAAATCAGGCGTTCTTCAGGTTCATCTTCCCGCAGGCGGCAGTACGCTTTTTGCCTGTTTACAGAGGCGAGATAGTCTCGCTGCTGAAAAGCACTTCGATCGTCGGCTACATCGCGATACAGGACCTCACAAAGATGAGCGACATTATTCGCAGCCGTACTTATGAAGCGTTTTTCCCGCTGATAGCGACAGCGATAATTTACTTTATTCTCGCCCGGATAATTACGCTGATAATCAAAATAATCCTGAATTGCTTTGACCGCAGACGTAAAATGGGGTGCCAAGCGAATAGAGCATAGATAAAAGGAGCTGCTCGAAATGAATACAAAAGATAAAACTAAAATGTTTCAGGTCTCGACTTTGCAAGCGTTGGCGCTTGGGTATTCAAGAACAGTCATAAATGTCGCGGAGCTTATGAAGCACGGAGACATCGGGCTTGGGACATTCGAGGACGTAAACGGCGAGATGATAGTCATTGACGGTCATTGCTACAGAGCCGATGAAAAAGGAGATGTTAGCAAAGCTGACGGTGATCTCGGCGTTCCTTTCTCGTCTGTGACATTCTTCAAAAAAGACAGAAGCTTTGATATCGGCTGTGTGGAAAGCATCGAGAAGCTGAAAGGGTTTCTGAATCTTCGTATTGATGAGAATTTCGGGCTGAACAGTATGCACATAGCCCGTGTTGACGGCAGCTTCAAAAGAGTGTGCGCACGAAGCGAATCAGGCTACAGAGCACACCATGTAACGCTTAAAGACGCACTGAGCGTTACACAGAGAGATTTTTACTTTGATGACGTAAGAGGCACGTTGGTCTGCGTCTATTATCCCGATTTTATGGACGGTATCAATGCTTCCGGGTGGCATCTGCACTTTATTTCGGAAGACAGGAAAACGGGAGGTCATGTTTTTGATCTGTCGCTGGAGAACGGAACAGTATATTTAGATAAGATCACGAATATTGAGATCACGCTGCCGCATGAACCTGCCTTTGACACATACACTTTGAAGAACGCTTCCAAGGACGAAATAAAGAATGTTGAGCAAGGGAAGAAGTCAACTTAATTAACCAGTTTTGACAAAGACAGCCAATTGGTATATTCGAGGTGATAATGTGAAACTAAAGAAGATCAACGCAATACTTGCTATTCTGTCGATATTTACTTTGAT
>CAMVEM010000251.1 GCA_947166515.1 uncultured Clostridia bacterium
TTTCCGATCGCCCTCCGCACCTCCTTCGTGTGGGGACTCCGTCCCCACACCCCTGAAATGCGGGGCTTTCCGGTCGCCCCGCGCCCTTCGGGTGGGGCTTCGCCCCACGTTCCAAACAGGTGGGGTGTGGGGAGCTCTGCTCCCCACATTGAGGAAAAATCCCCCCTCCCCTTCAGGGGAGGGGCCGGGGGTAGGGCTCCATAAATTATGATTTATCGTATTCGACTTATTCTGTGGGGACAGGCACCTTCGCAAGGATATCCGCCATTGCCGCTTCGGAGCTTCCGAATGTCGATTTTCCCTTAGGCGAGAGCATAAGTCTGTGTGCGAGAACATCCTTCGCGATACTCTTTACGTCCTCGGGAACAGCAAAATCCCTGCCGTTGATCAGCGCGAGCGACCTCGCCGCATAATAGAGCGCTATGCTGCCTCTCGGACTCGCCCCGAGCAGAGTGTATTCGCTCTCGCGCGTGGCGGTGACTATGCTGACGATATAGCTCTTCACACTGTCGTTCATTCGGACGGCATCAGCCTGTCTGCGCAGATCAATGATATCTTCGAGTGTCATTACCGGATCAAGCTTAACGGCTTTTCCGAAATTTCCGCTTAAAAGCTGCATTTCTTCATGCGGGTCGGGATAACCTATCGAGATCTTCATCATAAATCTGTCCATCTGAGCTTCCGGCAGATGATATGTACCGTATGTCTCGACCGGGTTCTGCGTCGCGAGTGCCATGAACGGCACCGGAAGCCTGTGCGTTACGCCGTCCGCGCTTATCTGGAGCTCCTCCATTATTTCAAGCAGCGCCGACTGCGCCTTCGGTGAAGCACGGTTTATCTCGTCCGCGAGCAGGAAGTTGCACATTGCCGCACCGGGCCGGAATTCCGACTCGCCGGTCTTAGGGTTTATCATTGTAAAACCGGTGATATCCGACGGCATAAGGTCGGGAGTGAACTGGATACGGCTGCACGAACCGCTCACACTTTCGGACAGCGCGGTGACAAGGCGAGTTTTTCCAACGCCGGGAACGTCCTCGATAAGAACGTGACCGCCTGACAGCAGCACTGCCATAAGCTTGATGATAACATCGCGCTTGCCGATTATCGACTTTTCAATGTTTGTGACCAGAAGTTCTATTTTTTCATTCATCGGGGGTGTGCTCCTTACGTTCCTTATCATAAAAATATTTGATTATGTCGCGTCTTGTGACGATGCCTATGAATTTTCCACGGTCGTCGGTAACGGGAACGAAGTTCTGTTCCATTATCAGCAGCAGAAGCTCCTCCATATCCGCGCTGACCAGCACCGACTTGTCGCGCTTTGTTCGCAGGATATCGGATATCATGAGCTTTTCGAGATCTCTCACGGACTGTTCGCCGTAGAGCGCCCAGAGGAAATCTCCCTCGCTGACTGTTCCGACATATTCGCCGTCGTCGTTTATCGCAGGTATTGCGGTAAATCCGTGCGCGCGCATTCTTTCAAGCCCCTGACGCACTGTCGTGCGGGAGCCTATGTATGTGATCTCGTCCTTTGGACGAAGCAGATAAAGCAGATTCATGGTGTCCTCCTATAAGAATATCGCTTCGCTTGAGAGCAGGGCTCTGCTTTGCCCGCTTTATTAGCGCACCTCGTGTGCGCTTTTTGGCGGGCATTCGCTGCATCATGCAGCGACCCAAACCCCGCTACTTTTCGGACGCGACGCAGTATGATGCTGCGGTAGCTGATGCCAGAAGCGCGCATTGATGCGCGCTTCTGGCAGTATCTTTCACTGCATCGTGCTGTGAGCTGGCGGCAGAAGTCCAAAGAGGCTGACCGACAGACCAACGCCCCTATCTAAAAGTAACCGCGCAAGCAGGGGTTCGGGGCTGATGCACGATGCATCAAAGCAAATGCGAGGCAGCCCTCCGTATAAGGTTAAAGGGGCAAAGTCCCACAAAACAAAGTATACCAATATTAATTAATGTCTGCTCATCAACCGCGAACAGGCTTCATAGCGCAGCTTGAATCCTGTTCGTGGTTACAAAAGTGCAAGGAAAATCCAAAAATAAGCAAATTTTTCTTGCACTTTTGTCCGACCGTAGGTCGGAATGAGCTTGACATCAAGAAATGTGTCCGCCTTGAAAATACGCTGAAAGTGTATTTTTAAGGCTCTCCGAAGTCCGCATTGCGGATTTCGGAACAACAACTGCCATAAGGCAGTTGTTGAGGACACATTAATTATAATACACGCGAACGTATATGTCAAGCAAAATCGCTATTCCTCTACGGTTGACAAACGAGGGAATATGATATATAATATATTCAGCAGCCGCAAGGCTATCGCATTAAAGGAGGAACTACATACTATGGGACTTTTTGACAACATCGGAAAAGCAAAACCCGCTGAGCCCGTCGGCAACAGGATCGTCGATGTGGTATTCCAGACTCTTCCGGACACATACGAGCAGTTCATTGCTCTTCCACAGGCACAGCTCTCGACACCGTTCGACACCGCCGCAATGGTAGTGCTCGCACTGTGCTTTTATCCCGAGGATCCCGATCTTTCAATGAAGATGTACAGATATGTAAGCGGTCCGCGCTCCATAAATCCTGCAGAATACAGCTTCATCAAAGACAGATTCCGCGATTATGACTATGTTCCGCGGTCTTACTTCAAGGGCGCAGTTCCCGGCAATGACTATAAGCCCTCTGAGCCCTACACCGTAACCGTCAATGAAAATCCCTATACATACGCAAACGAGGGATACGCAAAGATGTTCCTCACCTCCGGCGGCGCGGACAATCAGCGCTTCGTTATGCTCCGCAAGGCTAAGGACGACAAGTGGTATCTCTGGGAACAGTTCATTCTCGTCGGCATCAGAGAACCCGAAAGCAACAATCCGTGGGCTTAAAGGCCCCACCCCCTGCCCCCTCCCCTGAAGGGGAGGGGGTTTTTATTTTCTCTGGTCCCCACAAAAAGAAAAAATAGCCCCCTCCCTTGAGGTAGGGGGTTGGGGGTGGGTGAAAACGTTAAAAATGCTTGACATTCTGCGGTTCCGGTGCTATAATAATTATGTATTTTCTCCTTAGTATCGGAGGAAATATTAATACACGGACGTTGTATGTCCGGATTAAGAAAGGAAAATAAAATATGAAGATCACACTCAAACAGGACGCTGTGAACGAGTACGAGTCGGGACTTACCGCCTACGAGAT
>CAMVEM010000252.1 GCA_947166515.1 uncultured Clostridia bacterium
ACTTTCAACCAGATAATTTCAATAAATTATATCATATTTCCTGCAGAAAATCAAGTCTTACTAATCGTAACCTCACGGCAACATCTTTTAACTCAACTTTCCCACACACAAAATTCTGTAAAACATGAAAAAACTGCGGGACAAGAGCAATAAAAACAGAAATCATGCTGTTGATCTGAGAATCGGAAACAGCAAGAGCACCTTTGACGGTATCATCGTAAAAGCGTTCGGTGATATGAAGCCAAAGGAAAATGCCGAGCAGATGATGAATAAACTATAAAACAAAAATCCCCTCAATTTGCGTCAAGGGGATAAGATTGATGTTATTCGATAGGATGTGACAGCTCCGTTGCGATCAAAGCGCCGAGCCGGAATCCGTGCTCGAAGTCTGATTCGCATTCTGACTGTGTTTAAAAGCGGAGCGCGTCGTGTGCGCTTTTGGAAAACCTCTGTTCTGTATCGCATCGTTTGGTACGGTGCGGACATCTCACAAAAATCATTTTCTCCATAACAGAGGTTTTGGATTATGTTTGTCATTGTGGTATTCTCCTGTAAAATGAAGTAGGTTTTGATTAGCTTGTTATTCAACAGGAAATGCCTTGATTTTGGACGTTATTTGGTCGTTGTTTTTACAAAAGTTTACGTCAAATGACCGCAAGCTACTGAATATGCGATGCTGTGAAACCGCATTATACCGCGATTTTCTTGAATGTACTATAAAACGCGATAAGCGCAAAGGTCAATTCAAGTCCAGTAACAGGAGCCAAGACAGACAAATCCGAACCATTACGGCTCGGATTTGTTTATTTTTTATTCAGGAAAGCCGTATTTCGGTTTGGTGATACAGATATAACTGTAAACATCCCATATGGACACACCATACCCGTATAGCCGTATTCAATAACTAAAAAAGGCTCTGACCCGCTTAATAACGCGGTACAGAGCCTTTTGTACATTATAATAAATCGTCTTGTTTCGGAGATCCGTCTCATCGGGATCAACCCCCGAACTACCACAATTCATCTGGTCATTATGCCGATTTCAGAAACCGATCGACCCGGTATATATCGGAATGTTTTTCTCTGCGTGTTCAACAGCCTGTTCGAGGGTCATACCATAAAAATTTCCTGCGCTGAAATTCCTTCCCGATCTCTTGTCGTCGACGAACGCGCCGACCACAACTCCGGGCAGCGAGCTTTCGGGAGCATTCGGGGCGTGCTGACCGCCGAGGTCTGTCCTGCACCAGCCCGGGTCGGTGATGTTGATACAAACATTCGTGCCGTTGACCTTGTACGCGAGATCCATAGTCACCTTGTCGAGAGCCGCCTTGCTCGCGGAATAGCCTGCCTGTTCGGGCTCGAGGCGTATGCCGCTCGTCGTGTTTACGATGCGCCCGAAGCCACGTTCCAGCATCTTCGGCAGAAAATGATAGACTATCATCATCGGCGCGATAGTGTTTATCAGGAAACTTTTTTCGTAATCCTCAGCGGGTGTCTTAAGATATTCCGTGCGGTATGCGACCTGGATACCCGCATTGTTCAAAACGATATCTACCTGTTTTCCGAGTGCATCTATATCCGCGAGCATCTTCTCCACCTGCGAAAGGTCGGAGAATTCCGCGCCAACCGCGTAAGCTTCAACACCGAGCTCTTTAATTTCATCAAGTACCTTCGCACAATGCTCCGGAGTTCTTCCGTGCAGTATCAGATTGCACCCGCGCTCCGCCATAAATTTTGCCGCGCCGTAACCGATACCTCTTGCCGCTCCGGTTATCAGCGCCCATTTACCTTTTACGTCAACCATTGAAATTCTCCTTCATCTTCTCAACTGCCGATATCACTTTATCGCACCAGACGTCAAATTCATCATCGTCATTCTGACATTCCGGGTGAGCAAGCACATACTCTACCGTCCGGCGAATACCCTCGCGAGCGGTGACCTCCGCCTTGAAACCCGGGACGGCCTTTTTTACTTTCGAGTTGTCGAACACGACTGAATTAGCTTTGTCGCCGATAAGACTTCCGGTGAAATCGTAATCCTTGCCAAGCGCCGCGAGCGTCTCTGACGAAACATAGTACGGCTTTAACCGTACACCGAGAGCGTCCGCGATATAACCGTATATCTCGTTCCAGCTCACGCTTTCGTCTGTTGTGATGTGGAACGCCTCGCCAATAGCGGCAGGGTTTCCGATCAGCCCGGCATACGCTTTTGCAAAATCGCTGTTGTGGGTTATCGTCCAGAGTGATGTGCCGTCACCGTGTATTATCACGGGCTTGCCTTCCTTTATGCGCTTTACGACTTGCCAGCTCCCGTTTTTGCCGTGAACTCCGAGCGGCACGCTGCGCTCGTCATATGTGTGGCTCGGACGAACTATCGTTACGGGAAAGCCGTCGTTCCTGTACCGCTCAAAAAGATATTCCTCACAGGCTTTCTTGTTGCGGGAATATTCCCAGTACGGATTTTCAAGCGGAGTTTCCTCGGTTATGACATATCCCTGCATCGGCTTTCTGTACGCCGACGCGGAGCTTATATAAATGAACTGCTTCGTCTTTCCAGCGAAGAGCCGGAAGTCCCGTTCGAGCTGCGCAGGGACAAAGCCAATGAACTCACCGACGCAGTCGAATTTCATTCCCGCGAGCTTTTCGGCAGCGGCTTTCTCGTCATTTATATCACAATTAATTATCTTAACGTTTTCGGGAAGTCCGTCATTGCGATTGCCACGGTTGAGTAGATAAAGCTCGTCGCTGCGCTCCGCCAGCAGATGCGTTATCGCCATGCTGATCGTTCCCGTACCGCCGATAAAAAGTATTTTCATTAGTCCTCCTTAAAGCGAAGCGTGTGCCGCTATCCGGTATATTTCGGTAATGTCGTTCCTGTTCAACTTCATAAAGCCGCCGGTCGTGCCGTCACCTATACCGAATTTCTCAACGAGCGTCGGGATGTCCTCTTCCTTAGCGCCGAGCTCCGCAAAGTTTATCGGCATACCGATGCTTTTCAGAAACGAACGGAACCTGCGTATGCCCTCAAGCGCGGTAGCCTCGGGGGCTTCATAATTCATCTGACAGCCGAATACTCTCGTCGCCATCTGACAGAAGCGCATAACGTTGTGGTCGTGGACATATTCCATCCACGCGGGCATTATCA
>CAMVEM010000253.1 GCA_947166515.1 uncultured Clostridia bacterium
GGCCGGTCACGCAGCACAGCGGGGCGGCATATCCAGCTTGCCTTGCAGCGGCTATTATTCTATTAATTTCAAGGCTTTTCGGGTGAAATATGCCAAAAACGGTGCATTAACGAACCGTTACCAAATAGGCTGATGCCCGCTACGGTGCTGGCCGAACGAAAAACGCGCTCTGAGCCGCTTTTGATATGTGGTTAGGGTAATATCATTACTCTTGGATTTTAAACAGTGCAGAACGCAAAAAATCCTCGATTTTCAACCCGGATTCGTCCATTTCGGAGGTGTCCTGAACCAGTAGGTTTACTCCCAATTTTACCGATCCTCTCATTCCCGTATCTTCTTGTAGTATTCATCAAACCCTATTTTCTTGCGCTCCACCATATCACGCAGCTTAATAGCGTAGTCCGCCCATTCCTGAAACTCCGCCTGCGTCATCTTCTTTTTGAGCAGGCGGGCGTAGTGCTGCTTGTAAGCGCGGTTATAGGTCAGCCATATCGGGTCATTGGCTATCTTTTCGCTGTATTTCTTGAAATGTCCGAGGTCACGGCAGGTTTTTCCGTCATCGCGCCCCTTGACCGGACGGGTGCAGTATTCCGAGTATATGCCCGCTTCGATCAGAAACCACCGACCGCAATAACTGCACTTTCGTGGAATATAGTGCATCTCCAAGCCCTTGAACAACTCAATATAAAGGAACGCGCCGAGCGAGGTGAACTTGTAATGTTCGCAAAGCTCGGTCTTTTCTTTTATCCGCAGCCGTTTGTAATCAAGCTGAATACTTCCGGAGGTGCGCAGATAGTCACAGGCATACATTCTCAGCTTCTTCTCGTCCTCAAACTCCGCGAGAGTATCGGCAATTTCCTCATTGGTCAGAAAGCGGTTACGGCTATGTATTCTTTCGAGAAACGCCGTGAAAGCGTATTCAACTCGTAGAATGTCTTCGAGATATGTTCTCATCTCAACGGCAAACTTTTTCAGCTTATCATTAAGTTCATATATCTCATTCAGCATATCTGGATTGTCCCAATCTTCTGTTCCGGAACGGACATAGAAGTGCTGGTGATACTCAATATCGTCATCTTCATCATCCAGTATGCTCTTTTTGGGGTATTCGTGAAATGCCCAGACATATTCATTCAATGTATCCTGCAACTTATTGCCGACTACTTCAAGATACTTGTACGGCGCTAATCGCATGATCACATCTTCTACGCCTGCATAAAACTTTATAGCTTCTTGGAAAAACGACTCACTGTCGTAAGCTTCTGCTTCATCTTCAGGGTAGTGCAGTCGGTTCTCATAGTTCTGAGCGAACAGCAGGATTTCTTTGTAGTAACCTGTAGGCTTAGACAACAATTTTGTGAGCGTTTCACCGACTTTTACACATTTTCTGCCATTAAGGTAAATTTTTTCTCCGGAGAAGTATGCTTCAAACTCAGTCATAGAGCCAACCTCGCTTTGTTAAAAAAATATTTATTGAAAATTTTGCCGAAATAGATAACAAAACATAAAAAAATAGAGTTATACCGAAAATAGATAACAATTCATTTTCTGATAGAGTTATAGTACCATATCTATTGACTTTTGTCAAGCCCGCCGCTATAATGAAGTCACAACGTTGTGAATAACTGAATATACGAGCGAGCACCTCTTTGAAGTCCATACATATCAGAGTGATATGTCGGCAGAAATACCGGGGTTTATAGCATCAAAGGAGCGACATTATGAAAAAAAGAGTATTGACTATCAAAGAGGCAGCAAAGCTCATCGACGGACTTACCGAGTTCCGAATCCGGCAGCTTTGTATTTCCGGGCAGCTTCCTTGCTTCAAAGCAGGCAGGAAGTATCTGATAAGCGAGGACAAGCTGTACGAAGTGGTTCTCGGAAAATCCGTAAATACGAACGGAGGTGATGTGGTTGCATAAGGTATAGTATGTTTTAAAAAGCGGTGACGGTGGTGACATCGGAGACTGTCGGCTCAGCGCGCGGGCTGGCTGTCGAAAAATGTCACCGACTTCAACGGTATATGTCCCCTGGAACGTCACCGAAAACGGCAGAAGCGATAGCGGACAGATATGACGACTGACGAGCCGTCCCCGCTGTCACCGATGTCTCCTGTAAATTCAACCTGTCTATGATAAGAAAGGTAGAAAACTATGTGCAATGAAAAAACAGAAAACACCGCTGTTCTGGAGCCCGAAGTTGAGAAAACTCTTTCCGGACCGCTGCTGTGCAAAATGGACGAGGAATTCTGGCAGGCTATGCGCGAAATGGGCGTGGACGAGAAGATATATGATTCGTTCTGCAAATACTTGAAGCCTTTGCCCGATATATTCTGGAATAACGATAAATTGTTCAAAGCCGGCAAGAAATCGGTAGTGCCGGTAGCGAATTTTATACCGGTGCCGACCGAGGAAATTCTCTATGATGACGGAAAAGAACAGCAAAGATATTTCCGCCTGATCGGGCGCAAGAGCGACGAATTTAAAATATCCGAGCTGCCCGAGATCACGATAAAGGCGGCGGACACCGTAAATATGAACTGGATAATGGAGAAATGGGGATTCGGTGCGAACATCTTTCCGCCGTATCAAAGCAACAAGGATACGCTTCGCAGCGTTATGGTTCTTATCGGCGAACAGACCGCTATTCACAAAACGATATTCACCCATACCGGCTGGCGTAAAATAAATGATAAATGGTGTTTCCTGCACGCCGGTGGAGCGATTGGGGCAGATGATATCGAGGTGCGCTTGGAAGGAAATCTGGAAAGGTATCGCTTCCCGGAAACGAGCGGCGATATGACCGAGCGCAATAACGCGTTCCGTTCTGTGTTCGGAGCAGCTGACAAGAAGATGATACTGCCGTTCTTGGCTCAGGTATTCCTGACTCCGCTCAATGAATTCTTACGGCAAGCAGGTCACGAACCGTCCTTCGTTCTGAACTATGTCGGCAGGACACAGAGCAGAAAATCCACGCTCGCGGCGCTCATGCTCTCGTTCTTCGGGTGCTTTACAGCATCGAGCCTTCCCGCGAATTTTAAAGACACCGCGAACGCGCTTGAAAAGAAAGGATATATTCTCAAAGATATGCTGATGATCGTTGACGATTATCACCCGGCGGCGACAATGAAGGAGC
>CAMVEM010000254.1 GCA_947166515.1 uncultured Clostridia bacterium
GCTCGTACTTTGAAAACGACGGTATCTGCGACAATGAACTCTGCTATCGCTGCGGCAATATCGAAAACTGCAAGAAAGCAAGAAAAGAAAGGTGCTTTTAAAAGAAATGAACGAAAACAGGAAAGTAGTTTACAAAGGGATTGAATGTACCCTTTTTGAAAGCTATTTTGCCGGAGACAGCGAGCCGTGTGTGAAGATCATGCATTCAAATGATATTGACAAGGCGTATGAGCGCGGATTCGATTGCCCCGGATATCCCGATGAGATAGTGAAATATCTGACCGCAGATGAATATGAGCGCCTTCTGTCAAACGGAGAATTATGAGGTGATAGTATGAGCAAAGAACGTCTGGGCGCTTTTATGGACGCGGTTATTGCAATTGTAATGACTATTCTTGTCCTTGAACTTGAGAAGCCGTCCGAGCCGACTCTGGAAGCATTCTGGAATCTGAGGATAAACTTCGCGGCTTACGCACTGTCATTCCTGTGGCTTGCGGCTATGTGGACGAGCCTGCATAATGCGTGGCACGTTGCCGAGAAAATCTCAAACCGCACTATGTGGCTCGGTATGGGATTGTTGTTTTTCTCGTCGCTGTTTCCGTATGCCACGAGCCTTGTATCAACATATTTCACCAGTCAGGTCGTACAGGGATTTTACGGGATCGTAGTAATTGCGACAACGGTAATGATGATGCTTATATATCATAGTCTCGAAAAGGACGACCCTCGTGAATATACAGTAAAATACATGAAAAAAGTCAACGGCCTTCTGATGATCGACGTGTGTATAAAAATCGCGGGAGCCGTTATCGGAGTGCTGTTCTGGCCGCCTCTCGTGTCTGTTGGTATCTTAGCGGCAGCGATATTTATTATGATCGCCAGAAAAATATATTCTGTCGGAAAGGAAAACACTTGAGCAGATTAAAAGAACTTCGTAAATACGTTGATGCCGAGATCAATAAGATACAGGACGCGGATGTAATACATCGCTGTATGAACGATCTGTCCAAGGCGATCGGGGATAAGGAACAGGCAGGATTTGATAAGCTTTGCGCTTAGTTCGGAATGAGCCTGACACACTAATTGTAATTGAAAGTATGTGACTGTGGGGAATTATTACTTTCTGTTTAGTTTCCAAAATAGTGACCTCCCATGTAAAAAAATTTGATTTTCACGAAATACGCTGGGACAGCGCTCTGACGTATTGCCCCGTCAGGGCATGATACCCCAAATTTTCCATACTATTTTAACAAAAAATACCGGTCAGTCAAGATTATTTCGCAGCAAGATGTTTATGTGACCGTTAAAATGTCGCTTTGCACAATTTCGGCCGCCGATATGCGCCACAATGCACGAATCTCACAAAGAACTCGCTACAATCAAAGTGTTTCCGGCAGAATGCTATGTTATTTGCTGCGGGTATTGACATTTTTCGCCGAAATATGTTATAATTCCATAAACCAGTACTATAGGAGGCACTTATGAAACTCAGCGAAACTTTTATACTTCACAGCGACGGCGAGGAGACCGTTCTCGTTTCGACCGGCGATTCCGAGTTTTCCGGCATCGTCAAGCTCAACGAGTCCGCCGCCAGCATCGTCGGGCTCCTTAAGGAAAACACCGACGAGGAGCAGATCATACAGAAAATGCTTGAAAAGTACGATTCTCCCCGTGAGCCGATCGAGCGCGACGTTAAAAATGTTGTTTCTCAGCTCCGCGGGATTGGCGCAGTGATCGACTGAGCACGGACAGAAGAACGCCCGCCGCGTTCCCGGCACATAACACATTCTACGGCTGAACGTCATTGTTGATGTTTGGTCGTTTTTGTGCGGCCTGACAAAAAAATGCACTGAAATTTGTGCAAAGTGCCATATTTCTGCGCTGAAAAATATCTTAATGCGAAATAATCTTGACTATTCGGTGATTTTCTGATACAATAGAAAAGAATATAAGGGGGTACTATGCCCTGACGCGGAAATACGTCAGGCAGCTTTCCCCGGATATTACGTTAAACTCAGAATTTTAACAAGGGAGGTTATTATTTTGGAAAAGAAAACAAGAAAGGATAGATCAAAGCGGTTCCTGGCAGGAGTTCTCGCGGCAAGTCTTGTTGCTACGGGTACTTTTGTTGATGTTCCCGGGCTTGAACTGTTAAAGCCGATCTCTGCGAGCGCTAATTCTACATGGAGTGCCGAGGCTTTAGAGAACATGTTTTCTGAGTGTTCTCGACAAGAAAAACCCTGTGAATTGTATGTGGGTGATGTGATAACAATGAGCAGCGGCGGGGAGATCATGTTGGATATGGAGTCGGTAGCTTCTTCAGATTCCGGCGATGTCAGCTATACGCTTCCCTGTGATTGCATCGTAATGATGGTTAAACTGGGGGAGGGGGGCAGATATTTTGTTGCTTTAGAGAAAGCACCAGCCAGATATGCTTACAATGAATTGAACCAAGGCACTGCTTTATCCAGGGGCGATATTATAACATTACCTACGACTGATACCGGTTATGATACGGTTCGCTTCAAATTGTATGATTATGTTACGGGAAATGAACTTGGTTATAGTTATTATGGTGCTCCTGACATCGCGGTACCTTATGACTGTGAGTTCTATAGTTCAGGCGATCTTGTTGATGAAGAATTAGATGGCGGTCAGATAAGACCGATCTATCTTACTAACTTCGATCTTACTGCAGCTACACGAATCGGTTCTTGTAATGCATGGGTTGATTCCAGTGATCACAGTGTTTCTGTATCCATTGGCGGTGCTGATGTTCTTCCCACTAATGCCTATACTGTTAAGTTCGGTACGGACGACAGCGTTGACCCGACGACTGCGACCGGTCTGATCGACACATATCCTACAGAAGATGGCACATGGTATGCCTTTGCGATAGCAAACTCTAATTCCGGTTATACCGGCTATACGAAGAGCATCTGGTTTAGTGTTGATAATAGTGAACCTGCTCCCGCGCGCGTTGATGTAACCAGCGTTTCATTAGATGTAACT
>CAMVEM010000255.1 GCA_947166515.1 uncultured Clostridia bacterium
TTGCGGAAAAGCTCGTCAATGGTCTGTGCATTGACAGGCGCACGCTGAACCATAGTAGGCTCGATCTTTTCGAGATTTTTAGTTTTTATGGTCTCACTTAAAAGCGGACGCTTTTTCTGTTCATCAATGACCTTCTGCATCTTAGCCTTGTATTCAGCAACGGTCTGACGCGGGCGCTCGGTCTTTTTGGCTTCTTTCTTGTCCTCGGCGCGCTTTTCCTCGATCTGCTTCTGCATCTGCTCGTTGCGGTCAGCAGTGGACTTTTCAAGCTCCGCGAACATAGATGTAATGCCCTTATCATCGAACGAAACACTCACGCTGTTTAATGTCGCGCCGTTGCCGTCCTTACCGAACATACGCTCATAGCCGAACTGCTCGCAGATCTGCTTTGACATATTTACCGCTGTATCAACGTGCTTCATCTGCTTTGCCGCAAACTTCTCGTCATCAGCCATTTTTTCAAGCTCCTCGCTCGAAAATACGACCGAGAACTCCTTTGAACTCTGCTTCATAAGACCTTTCAGATCATCGCCCGCGTCTGCAATAACGAAATCGTAGTCCCCGTAATCCTTGCGGAGCTTGTCGAGATACTTCTGCGCCTTATCGGACAGCTTATATTCGCTCGACTTAACCTCGGCGACGGTGCTGTTCTTTGCAGCTTCGGTCTTTTTCGTTGTGTCGGTCTTTTTGTTGTTTCCAACAGCGTACTTTCCGTAGTTGCTATTGGTAATTCCGTGTATTCCTGCCATAATGTATTCCTCCTTGCTTTACATTGTTTTATGACTTATCCTGTTATGTCAAGAACAGCGCCCGTATCACCGCTTGAAACAGCTATTGACGCAGATTCGGCAGCCGCCGGAGCGTCAATCTCTACGATCGCGTCACGCTGGGCGGCATAGAGAGCCTGAGCTGTGGGATTCATATTTTCGACCCATGCATTGCTTTCCTCGTTCAGCTTGTTCTGCTTTTCTTGGTATTCCCGCTCTTCGTCCTCGTCCCATTCGGACTTGTGCTTTTTACGTTCGGCGTTCTGTGCCATCATCTGGGCAGTTTTGGCAAACTGGTACATATCCTTGTCGTATTCCATAAGTCTGCGCTCGTCGCCCGGCGGAACAATATCGCCCTTTGCCATATTGCGATAAACGGTCATTGCCTTTGCCTGATCCTCGGCGTGCTTTTTCTCGGCTTCCGCATTAGCCTTTGATGTAGCCATCTGAGACTGCATCATGTATGCGTCGTTAAAAGCCTTTTTGTCCTTGATCATCTGCTCTTTGGCAGCGTCCGTGAGCATATACTGCTCCCCGTCATCGCCCTGAATAAGGTTGGCTTGCTTGTCCTTCGGGACTTCCTGTCCCTTCTGAAGCTTCACAGCTTCGTAGCTATGAACATACGGTGATATGTTGAATGATACACCTGTCATATCCACACCTCCTTGTTGCTTATTGCCGAATAAAGATAACTATCCGATTATAATATCGACAGAAATCTCTGAAACTTTAGCGTTGTTAAAAATCTCTCAGCCTGTAATTGTTTTCATAAGCTCGTCGGCAGTTGCGGCAGAATAAGTGTTATTTCCGTCATTAGCCACAAATGACAAATTTCTGAAACCGGTTATGCTTATTCCGAACTTGTAACCGTCCGCTTTCCCGCTTGCAGCGAGTTTTTCGTTCATATCCGTCAAAGCCTTTATTCCGTTATCAATCGACATCAACAGCCAATCCTTATCGATAGCATTACCGCTTCGTAGGGTGTACGCACTTTCCTTTGACAGTAAAACACCGAACAGCTTATTGCCGCCAAACATATTTATAGTCTTATTATCGTCAGCAACATAAACATCGACATTACTATGCCTGTCTGAAACAGATTGTTTTGCAGTTTTTGTCGCATCGTAGCTTTTCATCCAGTCAGGATTGCTCTGACGGTTTTTGTCCATCCATTTAAGTAGATAACGCATACCAGCTACAATGCCTTCTGTTGTGCCTTTGGCCAGGCCTTCAGTCTTAATAGTCTGATACTCTTTATAGGCATCGGGGTCAAAGTGCCGCATAACATCTTCCATATCAGTCCCGTTATTTCTTAACTGCGATGATGTGAGTTGTTCATCGGTCAACGGCGTAGGCGGGTCAAAGTAGGTGATCATATCTGCCGGTATCTCCCTTTGTTCGACGGGCATATTCATAAGCGGCTTATAATCAAATATCTTACCAAGAGCGTCACCCGAAAATTCGATGATGACATCGTCCCCGTACTGCGCAGATATTTCGTTCAATGCTCGCATCGTTTCCTCTTTTGACATCTTATCCATTATCTTGTTGCCTTCTTCGTCAGTAGTGTCGAAGCGATAATGAACAACGGTGTCTTTGGTTGCAGTACCGGAGCCGTATGAAGCGATACTCTCCGAACCCTTGTAGAATTTGCTGTAATCCGTCGTCTTTGTTTCTGATGCACCGCCCGACATTGTGAAAGTATCGGTGTTCGGCTTAACATCGTTCTGTGCAGATGTTTCGGCAGCTTTGTCGGGCTTCTTTCCGTCATTTCCATAAACAACAGATGACGCTTTTCCCGCATTGCTTAGAGTTTTGTTGATCGTAAGCATAGTTTTGTCCTCCTTGAAATAGTTTTGCGGCATAGTTCCTTTACGCCGGTATTATGAGAAGATATTTTCTCACAATATATTATATCACAATGATACAGCGTTGTCAATGTATATGAATAAGTTTTTAACAATGCTCCAATTATTTGATAAAATGGTTTTAAGGTACTATACCGGAGGTTGTTATGATAAAGAACTTGAAACTATTGCGCGAGGAAAAGGGCTGGTCGCAGCAGAAAGTCGCTGATATGCTCAACCTTACCCAACAGACCGTATTCAAATATGAACAGAAATCCAATGAACCGGACATCGCCACGCTGATACAGCTTGCCGATATTTTTGAGGTGTCTGTTGACTTCCTTATCGGAAACACCGACATCAGAGAGAAGAA
>CAMVEM010000256.1 GCA_947166515.1 uncultured Clostridia bacterium
TTGAAAGGAGTACCGGATAATTAAAACCACTACCGAAAACAAAACACTTACTGTTTTCCTTGAAGGCAGGATCGACACCAACAATGCGGCACAGACCGAGAGTGAGATTTTCGCGGCAGTTGACGGTGTAAGCGGCGCAGATATCATCATCGACGCCGAAAAGCTCGAATACATATCCAGCGCCGGACTGCGCATCCTGATGAAACTGCGCAAAAGCATTGATAAGCCGCTTCCGGTCATCAATGTGTCGCGCGATATTTATGACATCTTTGAGACTACGGGCTTTACTGACCTGCTTGATGTGAGAAAGGCGCTCCGCAAGGTGAGTACCGAGGGTATGACGCTTATCGGCAGCGGTTTTACCGGTGATGTTTACCGTATGGACGAGGAAACGGTCATAAAAGTGTTCCGACCAACGATCAGCTTTGATATGGTCATAAGCAAAGAAAATCAAAAAGCACGTAACGCCTTTGTTGCAGGAGTCCCTACGGCCATTCCCTATGATGTCGTTCGTGTGGGGGATTGCTATGGAACAGTATATGAAATGCTCGACGCGAAAGATCTTGTGAGCGTTATCGCGGAGGATAAAACACATCTTGACGAGCATATCAAAAAGTTTGCTCAAATCGTAAAGAATATGCACTCGATCAAGGCAGATCCCCAAAAATTCGGCTCTGTGAAATATGAATCTATCGGAGCGCTGCCTTATCTTGCGTCCGTGCTTAACGATGAAGAAATGAAGAAGGTGAAAGCGTTATATGAGAGCATTCCCGACCGTGATACTTTCATACATGGCGACTGTCACCTCGGGAATGTAATGGTTCGTGACGGGGAGATGATGTTTATAGACCTCGGAACGGCAGGCACCGGACACCCAGTATTCGATATGGGAAGTATGTATTCACTTTTCGTTGATCGTGCGAATGATAATGAAGCAATAGCCGCAAGTCCTGTGCTGCGTCCATTCACGAAAGACGAAATAAAGAGGATATGGAACGTGTTCATTCGTACATATCTCGATACTGATGACGAGGAGATCATCACAAAAGCCGAGCTGCAGATCGAAGCGACTTTGCTTGCAAGACGGCTGTTTATGGTCATAGCGATCCCCGGTTCGCTCACTCCCGAAACTCTCGCCGCGATGAAGCAGAGACTGTTCTCGCTGTGTGACATCGGTCTCGGAGATATGTGTTTTTAATTGTGAAAGATAATTTCAATGCTGACGTGAAGCTGAATGATGATATTCTGAAAGTAGCTTTGACAGGTCGTCTTGATACTATCACTTCTCCCGGACTTCTTGCTCTTTATAGGGAAGCTGAAGCAAAAGCAAAGATAACAAACATCACAATTGATATGAAGGAGCTTGAATACATATCTTCTGCAGGTCTGCGTGTGTTGATGATAATGAGAAAAGCGCTTGCCGACGGCAACAATTTCAGCATTGTCAATATGAATGATCAGGTACAGGAGATACTGGAAACTACCGGATTTGACACTATATTCTGCTGATAAAACCGCTAAACAGATCATAAGAACAAAACCCGTCCGGTTGTGATATTCCGGACGGGCTGCAATAATATTACTCGGGAAGAATAAAATCGTTTATCTCGAAATACTCCGGCGGTTCCTGTGCACAATTTATCCCGTTCTCCGTAAGGATAGCGGCGAAGCGGTCGGTATATCTGCTGTCATCGTTTCGCTGCATTATGTTGATGCAGAAGTTCTCACCCGCCGTGAAAATTTCGATCGAAATACCGCCGCTGAGTCTCATATCAATTATAGGAATAAAATCGTACATGTATTTATCAAGCCCGCTGAACGGGACACGACCGGTGTAGCTTACCTCAAAGGTGTTCTGACCTATTCCGTTCAGCAGAAATTTCTTCATATACTCATGCTTTTCTGCGAGCGTAAGAGTTTTTATCTTCTTCTCGTTTTCAATATGTTCGTTCACAGAAAGCACATCATTATCATCGTCCGCACTGACTATGATAGTTCCGCGAGCCATTGTGTTGAGCAGCTCGATGTCCCTGTTCTTCATTCTGCTTGTGTAGGGGATAGGAACGATATTCACATGGCACAGGTGGCTGTGCGGCTTGTTGAGAGCCTTTCTGTACTGGTGCTGCATACCGCAGACTATCGGCAGCTCACATTCCGGGTGAATATCGGATATTGCGCGGTACATACGAGAAATACGGATAGCGGGTAACGGCAAGCGGCGCCTCTGAGCATATCGCCATTTACAGGCTCTGTCATTTCAAAAATCTTCCTGATAGTGTTATGCAGGTCTTTTTCTGCGGCATATATAAGGTTGTTTACTCTGTATTTCATAAATCTGCCTCGCATAAAATATTTTTCAAATGTGATAAAAATATATATTGATAGCAAGAAATCGCATAAGAACGGAGAGAACATGAGAAAAAGCACAAAGAAAGTTGATATTATCATTATCGCGGTCATAATACTGTTGATCGCGGGTGTAGTATTACTTGCTGTTCTTCCGAAGCAGGAGCAGCAGGAAGACAGTGGTATTTCGGCGACAAGGGAAGTCACAGTGTCGGACTACAACGGAAAGCGCATCGGCGTACTTACCGGAACAAATTATGACGCGGTCACACAGGAATACTTTCCGGACAGCGAATGCCTTTATTATTCGGGGTATTCCGATCTGAACGCAGCTCTGCTCGAAGGTAAGATAGACGGATTCCTCGGTGACGAACCTGTACTGAGATCCATTCATAACGAACAGCCGGAGATAGATTACGTAAAGGACAAGGTCACTGACAATCAATATTCTTTCGCTTTCCGCAAAAACGATGAAGCCGAAGCAAGGCTCTGCGCTCAGATGAATGAGTTCCTTGCGAAACTGCGAAACAACGGTACTCTAGAGGACATGGAGCTGATATGGTACGGCAATGACGAGGGCAAAAAGACCGTGGGTGTGT
>CAMVEM010000257.1 GCA_947166515.1 uncultured Clostridia bacterium
GACACCACAGGTTCGTCCATATCAATAGACAAGCGAATAAGCGATGAAATGGTGAACGAACTTGCAAGGTCAAAGTCCGGTACTCTCTTCTTTCCGGTCGATGACGATACAAAGCAGTCATTCCTGCTTGCAACATACGTCGGTACGGTAGATGAACCGGTCGGATATATCTTCATTTATGCGTTCCTTGAACCTACGGGAACCACAACACAGATCCTCGCGAACATTTTTCTGATGTCTTCGCTTGTGATCGTATTTGTGGGACTTGTCGTTTCGATCATTATATCGTCAAGCATATCAAGGCCTATAATCAAGCTTTCAAAATCTACCGATAAGCTGATAACCGGCGATTTTAACGTTGAAGTATCTCCACGTGATTACAGTGAGATCGCCATACTCACCGAAAATCTGAAAAAAACATCTGATGAGATCCAAAAATCCGAAAAGCTAAGAAAAGACCTTCTTGCCAACATCTCTCACGATCTGCGTACTCCGCTCACTATGATAAAAGCGTATGCTGAGATGATAAGAGACCTTTCCGGAAACAATCCCGAAAAGCGCGAAAAACACCTCGGAGTCATCATAGACGAAGCGGACAGACTCAGCCTGCTCGTAAATGATATCCTTAATCTTTCAAAGCTTCAGAGCGGTGCGATAGTTATGGATATGCGAGTCATAAATTTCACGTCTCACCTCAGAGACATAATCTCGCGCTTCTCTATGCTCGACGAGACCAAGATAGAACTTGAATGCGACCCGGACGACATATATATAAATGCCGACATCAAGCAGATAGGTCAGGCAGTCTATAACCTGGTCATCAATGCCATAAACTATTCGGGCGTTGATGTCGTCACGGTACGTCTTCACGATATCGGAAACGGAAATGTGCGCTTTGAAGTCGCAGATAAGGGAGTCGGTATATCCGAGGCTGATCTTCCTTATATCTGGGAAAGATATTATAAGGTGAACCGTTCCGAAAACTATAAGCGTGTTGTAAAGGGAACCGGTCTCGGTCTTTCGATAGTCAAGAGCGTATTTGAATGTCATGGCTTTGAATACGGCGTTGACAGTGTCGAGGGAAGCGGAACTACATTCTGGTTTGTGTGCAGGAGGGAAAAGGAGCCCGATGCGTAAGATAGAATATACGATAGATGACGAGCATTCGGGTGCCAGAGTAGATAAATTCCTGAAGTCAAACGGATACAGCCGCGGAGTTATCACGGAGCTCAAATATAATGACGGACTGTTCCTGAACGGTGAAAAAGTCCGGACGGTAGATATCCTAAGCAGCGGCGATATACTCACTATATGTATGAACGATTATTCTGTAGCCGTCCCGAACCCTTATCTTACTGCAATGATCGCGTATGAGGACGATGATATAGTCATCTTCGACAAACCGCACGGAATGCCGTCGCATCAGTCGATAGGCCATTACAGCGATACGCTCGCAAATCTGTTTGCTGCGAGGTATCCGGGCGTAAAATACCGCTCGATTAGCCGCCTCGACAAGAATACCTCCGGACTTGTCACGGTTGCGAAAAACAAATACTGTGCATCAAAGCTTATGTCTGATGAACGCTGGCGTCCGATGAAACGCTACTATGCGATAACGACCTGCGGTTTTGCTGAACAGAACGGGGAAGAGGGCGAGATCATCGCTCCGATAGGCCGTGAAGAAGAGCAGAATATAAAAAGGGCGGTGCGCGAGGACGGAGCTTACGCGCAAACAAAATATAAAGTGCTGAAAAGCGCGGAAGATTTCACGCTGCTGGAAGTAACTCTCGTAACGGGCAGAACGCATCAGATACGCGTTCATTTCTCGTATATCGGATTTCCGCTGCTCGGCGACGATCTGTACGGCGGTGACAGGCGACTTATAAAACGTCAGGCGCTGCACTGTGGATATATAAGATTCATTCATCCAGTTTCCGGCGAGGAGCACGAGGTCACATCGCCGATACCTGAGGATATGCAAAGCGTACTAGATATGTTCCCTTCGTGAGCGTCATGCTCACGGGGGAATTATTTTTGCGAAAAAATTAACAAATATCTATTGACAAATTTGCTATGCAATGTTATAATATGAAAATGAATTTGCATTTCATTTTCAATCGGGAGAAAAAATATGTCGGTATATAAAACAGCTAACAGGGAAATGCTGATAAGTTTTCTTGAAAAGCACAGCGGGATTCCTTTTACGGTAAAACAGATAGTAAATGAAATAACCGCCGGAGCAGGCGGCGAGAAGCCGTCCGAAAGCACAGTGTACAGACTTCTGCGCGAACTTGAGGACGACGGCAGGGTTCAGAAGACCATAGACCCCGTGAACCGCGAATATATCTATATATTTGAGGGTGAGACAAGCGGGAGAGTCAATATGCGCTGTAAGGTCTGCGGAAACGTCTATGCCGCGGACAGTGAGACAAGCCGCAGGATAATCGCTGACATTGCCGGATTCGGCGAGGCAACCCCGGATGAAGAGATCGAACTTTTGATAAAATGTAAGCATTGCAGAGAGGAGTGAGCAGAATGGCAGGCAGAAAGCATACTTTGTTATTAGTAATAACAGTAGTACTGCTGTGCTTTGCTATGCTCGGAACATTCCTTTTTATTACGGCAAATTCGCTGCACCATTGCACACATGATGATGACTGCGCGGTCTGTCGTATGATAGATGCATATATCCATTGTTCGCGATTCGGGATAGCGGCGGTATTGATAGCTGCCGTGCTGATCGCTGCAGTGCCGGAAGCAGCGGCTGTAATGTGCCGTGTGTCCGTTTCGGCAGAGCGGACGACGCTGATAAAGATGAAAACGGAGCTCCGTAATTGAATCCCGAAAATCAGTTTTATTATTAGGAAAAGAATGAAACACATAAATTACGGAGGAATTATATATGTCTAAAATAAAAGCAGCAGCTTTACTTA
>CAMVEM010000258.1 GCA_947166515.1 uncultured Clostridia bacterium
TCGCTTTCGCTTCCTTTCGCGTCCGAAAGGAAGCGGGGCTTGGGGCGGAGCCCCATATCTCGATAAAAAATCTCAAGCGAAGCGATATCTCACTTTATTTCCGCGTGGTAAGCCTGCAGCGACTTCACGCCGATATGGTCGTTGTTCTTTATAGCGCGGATGCCCTCGGCGCTTGCCTTTGCAGCCGCCATTGTGGTGATATACGGAACGCGGTGCTTTATTGCGTACTGGCGGATATAGCTGTCGTTGTGTATGCTCGTCTTGCCGGCGGGTGTGTTGATTATGAGCTGTATCTCACCGTTCATGATGCAGTCCGTGATGTTCGGTCTGCCCTCATAGAGCTTGTTGACGCGCTCGGCCTTGATGCCGGCTTCAACTATCATCTCATAGCTCCTGCCCGTTGCGAGGATCCTGAATCCGAGCTCGTCGAACGCCTTCGCGATATCCAGAAGTTCGGACTTGTCGCGGTCGCATACGCTGAGCAGGACTGTGCCCTCGGACGGCAGACGGGTCTGTGTGGCTTCCTGCGCCTTATAATATGCTTCACCGAACGACGTCGAGATCCCGAGAACTTCACCAGTCGAACGCATCTCCGGTCCGAGCACGGGGTCAACTTCCTGGAACATATTGAACGGGAATACTGCTTCCTTTACGCCGTAATGCGGGATAACACGGTCTTTGAGCTCCGGAACCGGAGAAGGTTTATGTGTGAATTCCGATGTCATTATCTCGGTAGCTATGCGCACCATGTTTATGCTGCAAACTTTTGATACGAGCGGAACCGTTCTCGAAGCGCGGGGGTTGGCTTCAAGCACATAGACCGTGTCGTCCTCTATCGCGTACTGCATATTCATAAGTCCGCATACGTTCATCTCGACAGCTATCTTTCTTGTGTAATCCTTGATAGTGTCGATGTGCTTCTGGCTTAAATTCATCGACGGGAGTATGCACGCCGAGTCTCCGGAATGTACGCCGGCAAGCTCGATATGCTCCATAACCGCAGGAACGAAGCAGTGCTTTCCGTCCGAGATAGCGTCCGCCTCGCACTCTGTCGCGTGGTGCAGGAAGCGGTCTATCAGTATCGGTCTGTCAGGTGTAACGCCTACAGCCGCGGACATATACACTCTCATCATATCGTCGTCGTGAACTATCTCCATTCCTCTTCCGCCGAGAACGTACGACGGGCGTACCATTACGGGATAGCCTATCTTATTCGCTATTTCAAGCGCTTCGTCAACGTTGACAGCCATTCCGGATTCCGGCATGGGTATGCCGAGCTTGTCCATCATTGCGCGGAAATGGTCTCTGTCCTCTGCGAGGTCTATCGTTTCGGGAGATGTTCCGAGTATGTTCACGCCGTTCTTTTTGAGGTCTGCAGCGAGATTGAGCGGTGTCTGGCCGCCGAACTGCGCGATGACACCGACCGGCTTTTCCTTTTCGTAGATGCTGAGAACATCTTCGAGTGTGAGGGGCTCGAAGTACAGCTTGTCCGATGTGTCATAGTCGGTGGAAACAGTCTCGGGGTTGCAGTTTACGATTATCGACTCAAATCCGAGCTTTTTGAGTGCAAGAGCCGCATGAACGCAGCAGTAGTCGAACTCGATGCCCTGACCTATTCTGTTCGGGCCGCCGCCGAGTATCATAATCTTCGGCTTGTCGTTATCAACGGGACTTTCGTCCTTGTCGAGATGATAGGTCGAATAGTAGTATGCGGAATTTTCGGTACCGCTTACATGTACGCCTTCCCAAGCTTCTCTTATGCCGAGCTCATAACGCTTGTTGCGGACATCTTCTTCGGGAATGTCAAGTATCTGCGAGAGATAGCGGTCGCTGAATCCGTCGAGCTTCGCCTGCTTTAACGCTGCGTCGGACGGGAGAGCGCCCTTGCCTTTGAGGAGCTGTTCTTCTTCGTCAACTATCTCCTTCATCTGCTCTATGAACCAGTGCTTTATCTTTGTGAGACGGTAGAGCTCCTCAATTGTCGCGCCCTTTCGGAGAGCCTCATACATAATGAACTGGCGCTCGCTGGACGGATATGTGAGCTTCTGAAGAAGCTCTTCCTTTGAAAGATCGTGGAAATTCTTCGCGAAGCCGAGACCGTAGCGACCTGTTTCAAGGCTTCTTATCGCCTTCTGGAATGCTTCCTTATAGGTCTTGCCGATGCTCATTACTTCGCCGACAGCACGCATCTGCGTGCCGAGCTTATCCTCGGCGCCTTTGAACTTCTCGAATGCCCAGCGCGCGAACTTGATAACAACATAATCGCCGTCGGGAACGTACTTGTCGAGTGTTCCGTACTTTCCGCAGGGAATGTCGCTGAGCGTGAGGCCGCAGGCGAGCATTGCCGATACAAGAGCTATCGGGAATCCGGTAGCTTTTGAAGCGAGCGCGGACGAACGCGATGTACGCGGGTTTATCTCGATAACGACGATACGTCCGGATACGGGATCATGCGCGAACTGACAGTTGCAGCCGCCGATAACTTCAACGGCTCTTACTATTCTGTAGGAATATTCCTGTAATTTTTTCTGTACATCTTCCGATATTGTGAGCATGGGGGCGGAGCAGAAAGAATCTCCGGTATGTACGCCGATAGGGTCGATATTTTCGATGAAGCAGACGGTGATGACATTGTTGTCGGCGTCTCTTACGACTTCGAGCTCAAGCTCTTCCCAGCCGCTTATGGATTCCTCAACAAGCACCTGTCCTACAAGGCTTGCCTGGAGTCCTCTTGCGCAGACTGTTTTGAGCTCCTCCACATTATATACGAGACCGCCGCCTGCGCCGCCCATTGTATAAGCGGGACGGAGAACCACCGGGTATCTGAGCTTTTCTGCGATAGCTACGGCTTCATCAACGGAATACGCAACTTCACTCCGCGGCATTTCGATACCGAGCTTCTGCATTGTGTGCTTGAACTCTATTCTGTCCT
>CAMVEM010000259.1 GCA_947166515.1 uncultured Clostridia bacterium
TCGGCGAATAAAACGATACCCCGTAAACCGAACGATCGGCTTACGGGGTAATTATTATTCGTGCTGAAAATCACTGCGCCTGAAGTGTCTCTCCGACAGCCTGTACGAAATTATAATACTTTATCAGCATTATGATCGAGAACGTACAGACAAATACGACAGAAACGATGATGTAATAAGGACGCATTCTCGCGGTCTTTATGAGCATTGCGCTCGCAAAGCCGATCCAGATGCACGCCGCAACGAGAGATGTTACTATCAGTATCATCGGCAGAACAAATGTTGTTTTACAGTTGAATATGTCTTCCGCGATCACCATTCCGACACCGGTAACGAGCGGAACTATACCGAGAGGTATCACCGCAAGCGACCAGTTCTTTCTTTTCGCCCGCCAGAATGCAACGGTCATTATCCACAGTATCAAAGCAACCAGCAAGCATACGCCGGACATGTGTTCATCTCTCATAATATCACCTTCTCAGTCACTACTCACAATTAAGCGGAAGCCGCTATTCCGTCAGCCTATGGCTCCCTTTATGATCTCCTCGGCTTTCGCGTTGTTGCTCGTTACGATGTAATATACCCACACGCCTTCCTGAACTACCGCAGCGTCATCGAATTTATACATCTCCTCTTTCATGATAGGATAATCCTCACAAGTTTTTTTCCGCTCGATCAGACGATCCATTATCGACGTAACAGCAGCCTTCGCGCTGGCTTCGGAGTCAAATCTGAATATTCCCAGCTCGTCGGGAGATGAGCCGGAAGCGCAGATATAAAACTGAGAATCAACGATAGTGTTGATGTCCAAGCCGTCAAAATAGTCCTCGAGCTTTTCCCTATCCTTGTCCTTTGCGGAATTTATCGGCATCTCTGCAAGTACTGCTGCTGCGATATCCGCAGCGGGCTTGTAAGTCTTCTCAGTGCTGCCGGAATTTGCGTTATCCGCAGCTGAAGTCTTCGGAGCGGCAGTTGTGGCATCGGGCTTCTTTTCGTTGTTTCCGCACGCAGCGGCTGAGATCATAAGCGCCGAAGCGATCATCGCCGCAAGTATTCTCTTTTTCATTTTTTGATATTCCTTTCTTTTGCTTTCCGTTTATATAATTTTATTGGCTTTTGAGCCTTTTCTATACATTGTTATCAGTTCAGCTTTATCGACTTCTGGAAGAAGCTCAGCATGCGCTTGTAAGCCGCGGGCTTGAAGTGCAGGCCGTCAGCCTCTGCATAGTTTGCATCGAAATATCCGGACGAATCCTGAAGCTTTGAGCAGAGATCGAGGAAAACCACGCCTATCGGCTCGCACATGCTTCTGAGAAGCTTGTTGTATCCGTTGACCATAACAATTGGCTGCTTGCCCTGAGAGGCATGCTCCTTGGTTACGGGAGGTATGGCCACGACATATATATAGCTTTCGGGGGAAGCTTCCTTCAGATCCTCAATAAACAACTTCATCTGTTCGGTCATATATGTGTTTCCGAGATATGCAAGGCCGTTTGTTCCGAGCATTATGAATATGCGCTTAGGCTTCATCTTTTTGGCTTTAGCGACTGCTGTGACCCCGTCAACCTTGCCGTTTTCTTCACTTCTCCCGCTCTCGGGGGTAAGTCCCATTTTTGCGAAGACGTTCTTATCCGGTAAGAATTCATATCCTGTAAGTCCGGTGTATATCGAGTCGCCTATGAACAGATCGTTCTCGAAGAACGCCTCGTCATATTCGTCCGTCTCGACCGCAGGGACCGTACTGTTATCGGAAGTGGTATCTTCCGTTTCACCGGGTTCTCCGGTCTCTTCCGGCGTGGTATCAGCCTCTCCTGTATCGGACGTATCGGGCTCAGTTTCCGGTATCACGGTGGAGATCGGAGTAGTGCTCATTGCCGCTCCTTCCGACGCTTTCTGATCCATATTCGCGACATCGGTAGGTTCGAGCTTCCCGGTAAAGTAAAGGTATATCAGCACGACCAGCGTCAGCAGTACCATTACTATCAGAATGTTAAGTATCACGATAGACAGCGATATTCCGTCTATCTTATTCTTTTTCGCCGCCATAAAAACGACCTTCCTTTTTATTTTTTCATATTCCGGTCAGACAGATCTATTTATCGAGCTTTTCCTTCATGTGCTTTTTTATAGCCTTGAATGTCTTGTCGCTGATGACGTGCTCTATGCGGCAGGCGTCCTCCGACGCGGTAGCTTCATCAACTCCGAGCGCCGCAAAAAGCTCAGTCAGAACTTTATGCCGCTCGTATATCTTCTCCGCTATCTCACGGCCGGGCTCTCTGAGCGTTATAAATCCGTTCTCATCAATATCTATATATCCGCCGTCTTTGAGAAGATGCATCGCCCTGCTTATGCTCGGCTTTGAAAATCCCATTTCGTCGCATATATCTATCGAACGCACATCTTTCTTTTTCTGCGAGAGTATCAGTATAGTCTCTAAATACATCTCACCGGATTCCTGAAGATTCATATACGTTTCCTTTCTCACATACCGGAGATCAGACAATACCAGTTCTCTCCGCGCTGATTATTCCGGTTATCTTGCTTATTCTGGCAATTAGCGTGTTGAGCTGTTCCACGCTTGCGACCTCAACCGTGACGATGACGTTTCCGTTTCCGTTTTTGAGGGAGTGCGCCGTTATCTGTCGTATCGGTATTCTGCTGTTCGCTATAGTTGATGTTATATCCGCGATCAGAGCTGTTCTGTCCTCGCCGATTATATCTATAGTTGCGTTGTAGCTTTCATTTTCCCCGCTGTTTGCCCAATAGACGTTTATCCAGCGCTCTTTTTCGGAAGCCGGAGAACTTAGTACATTCACGCAGTCCTTCTTATGCACGGAAACGCCGTAGCCGCGCGTTATGAATCCTATTATATCATCTCCGGGAAGCGGATTGCAGCATTTAGCATATTTCACGAGGCAGTTGTCGATTCCC
>CAMVEM010000260.1 GCA_947166515.1 uncultured Clostridia bacterium
CATCAAAGAACCGATAAAGTTCATTACCTATGCGCTCATTACGAAACGCTCCGTTCCTGTCATAAACAGGATAATACTTCTTCGCGTCGATCTTTGCCCTTATGGTTTTGCCGTCATTGATTTCTTCGACTTCGGATTTATTCAGCCTGATATAATCCAGACCGTGTGTGTTCGGGACTTTGAGAAAATATTCCTCTTCATTCTCACTGAACAAGAGCGTTGCTTTGTCTATGGTTATAGAATTATCGTTCAGAGTAAGTAAATATTCCTCGCTCTCCCTCTGACTGTCGAGAAATGTATCGAGGATTTTATCCACATTACGGAGCTGATCTCTTTCGTACACCGCAAATCTTTTGTCGTTATACTTTGCAATTTCCGCTTTCAGCTTTCCGGATTTAATTGCCTCGGATATCTCCGCTGCTTCTTCATAGGAAAGTTCCTTTGCAAGAATGTCGGGTCTTTCAAGATCTCCCTGCTGTTCAAAAGTCATTACATCGACATTTTCAAGCTGCGATTTAATATCACCGATCTTGTTCATCGCCTCTTTGTACTGACCCTCGTATTCAGCAGGAACAATTACGGTGTAATCGCCGTTCTTGTTTTTGAAAGGCATTGCGGGAATGTCAAAACGATTCATCATATCCGATACCAGCGGCATATCTTCCGCGGCGATACTTTCCTTGTTCTCCTTTACAAGAAGGCTGTCCGGAGCCGTTTTCATAGATTCCGAGATTACCGATTTGATAGCAGTGTTCATCAGATCGACCTGAGACTTCGGTACCGCAAACATTACCGTATCCGTTTCCGCAGCGTCCGATTTGAAGAATGAACCTCCAAGGTCTTTTACAGCCTTCTCTACTCCGTCTGCCTGTTCCTTCGGAACGGAAACGAACTTGAACTCCGTTCCCTTGCTCATAAGGTCCGAAAGATTCTTCTTGGATATCGAACCGCATTTTATCCTTGGCGGCTTTCTCATATTGTTCTGTCTTTTCTCCTCTCCGATCTTTGCAAGCAGATCGATGAACTTCATAAGGAGCTGTGTATAAACGCTTACCGCATCTTCTCCTACCATTCAATTCCTCCCGTCCGGATTTGTTTTTTGTTTTGCTTTCTGAGCCTATTATATACCCTGCTTTCAGATTTGTCAACACCTCAAAAGCCCGATTCTGCGCGGTTTTCACCGCGTATTCCTGCGTTGTTTTGCGTAGAATTACTTTACTCTGCGTTGATTTTCATATTTAATTCACAGAATAAGCCTTATTGTAAACTATTTATGAAAAACACGGTTTGGAGGCGTGCATTATTTTGATGTTATTATTTCCGTATGTATATAAGCATTTTGACAACAAAAAAAGAGGGTATTACAGCAGTTACTGTAATACCCTCAAATATATTTTCCTTCTAACGGATATGAACCTTGTTATAATGTTACACACCAATCCAGCAGTTATAGGTTTCAGTGTGTACTAAGCCATGAGCTAACAATTCCTTCAAATATTTCAGGCTGCTCTATCGGAAGATTATGCCCTGCTTTGTCAACAGCGATATATGTGGAGTTCGGATATATCTTCATCAGATCAAACTGATCCTTGTAGCCTACCTCTGTGTCCTGCTTCGCGGCAATTATAAGCATCGGAAGAGTGCATGGTGCAGGCAGATCGTCGGGGTCGAAAGAAAATGCACCTTCAAGTGTGTTGTTCAGAAATTCCCAGTCGGCACTGGCTAAAGCAGGCATAAGATATTTCTCGTATCTCTCCCATACCCTCCTTGTCAGTAGAACATTCATCGCTGTAAAACTGCTTCGCTGTTCGTCAGTCAGCTGAGAAAGCAGTTCATCATCCTGTTCTATAACAGTAAGCGGTTCTGTACGTCCCTGTCTCACTCCGGGAATAATACACGGAACCAGCGAAATGATCTTTTCAATCATGCTTTGATACCTGTTTACAAGCCCTCGCGTAAGCAGTTATTAATTGCCGAAACCACAAAATAACAAAACCCCACGCAATCACAACACTTTTATCAATTCCCCTGCACCCACCTCGGGCTTTCCCAGCCCCCGCAGCCGAGCCGCGCCCGCAGTTCGGCTGCTTTTATTCTTTCCTCGCCGTTACACCGATGTAAAGATAGTATAGAGGATCATCATAAAAAGGGGACTGTATTCCATTTAAGGTTTGCCTTTCAAAACCACACCTAAAGATTGCAAGAACATGAGAATTATGATAACAGGATTTTTATTCTTGTTTGAAAAAAACACAAAAACTAACGAATAATGATATAAAAATAACACAACTTCATGATATAATAAGAATATAGAAAAGAGGTGCGAAGCTATGAGCGCGATGAAGATACTGCTTATCGAGGACGACTTGCAGATCTGCAAGGTCATCAAAAGATATTTCAGCGATGAGGGCGCGGAGATAACGACGGTGAACGACGGAGACGAGGCTATGCGGCTTGCGGATAATGGGCTCGGCGGTTTCTCGCTGGTGCTGCTCGACATAATGCTGCCGGGTGCGGACGGCTTCTCTATCTGCCGCAGTATCCGCAGAAGCAGCGATATCCCTGTTATATTCATCACGGCGAAAGGGCAGGAGAAGGATATCCTGCACGGCTATTCGCTCGGCTGTGATGATTATATCGTGAAGCCTTTTCTGCTGTCTGCGCTCTATGCTAAATGCTGCGCCCTCGTGAAGCGCACGGAAGCCCATTCGGACAAAACGCTTGTCTGCGGGGCTATCAGGCTCGACACCGTGAAGCTCACCTGTTATGTTGGCGATGATGAGATCGAACTCACGTCCAAGGGCTTCGCGATTCTTTACTATCTTATGGAGCATGAAGGCTGGGTCATTGACCGCGATACGCTGCTGAACAGGGTGTGGGGCGAGGATTATTTCGGCGTTGACCGCGT
>CAMVEM010000261.1 GCA_947166515.1 uncultured Clostridia bacterium
CCCGCGTTTTTCTCCGGTTTCAAGTTTAAGTCCCGCTTTACGGCAAAGCTCCCGCACTTCATCGACTCCGTAAACATGCACATCTCCGTGTCCGGTCAGATTAATGACCGGAAGCTCGATATAATTGAAGAACCATCGTCCGAGCGCCGTTTTTGCAGTCATATCACGCAGTATCAATCTTCCGCCGGGGCGAAGGACGCGGTACACGCTGTTGAAGAAATTCTGCACATTCGGGTAATGATGAAAGCTCTGACAGCAGATCACAACATCGAACGACTGATCGGCGAAAGGAAGATTTTCGCAGTCTCCGACTACCAGTTCCACACCTTCCATATTCTTTGACTTTGCGACTTCGATCATTTCGGGCGTTAGGTCAATACCGGTATAGTGCTTTTCCGGGTATTTTTCGTGCAGCAGCGTAAGCATCGGTGCCGGTCCGCAGCCACAGTCCAGAAGATCGGTGAAGGGCTCCTTTTCAAGCTCTTTAAGCACATCGGGGTAATCCTTCTTGCACATTTTGTAAACGCCGCCCTTATCTGTCTCATAGACTTTTGCGGCTTTTGCGAACTCCTTTTTCGAGAGCTGCTTATATTCTGTATCTGTCATTTGTCTTGCCTTTCTTTGTGATGCCGTATAGAATCAAGAGGATCCGGAAATAAAAGTCAACGCAGTAAGCGCCTGCTAACCACATTATACTATCACATTTAATAAGAAATGTCAATACTTTTTTCGCAATAAAATGCTTGACAGATCGAATTGAAAGTGATATAATAATTCAGTTAGCGGGCGCTAATTATTACGTTGCACGAAAGAGGGTCGGGATCATGACAACATACAACGACATCGGAATAAGCGGCGTTCCCGACCGGAAGCGGATTCGGAAGTTGTTTACCATAGGCTTGCTTGCAGGGATAACCGTGTTTATCGGAGATTTTATTCTCGGATTCCGCACAGGAGACGAGAACCTGACCGGACTTGAACAGAAGCTGTCGTCATATCTGTCGATGAACGATACCGAGATATTTATATCTGCGTTTCTCGGTTTTATCGGAATACCGCTCGAAGGGTTGTGCTATTTCGGAATTTACAGGCTTATAGCGCCGAATTCGATCAAATGGGCTCACGTTTACCGTTCGGGCGTGATCGGTTATCTGATATTTGGGGCGTGCGGTGTACATGTTCCGTGCCTTGCCTGTGTTTACTTCTATAAATACGCAGTCGCAGTAAGCCCGGCTACCGCATTTGACGATGCGATAAAATTCGGAATGTATTTTCTGCTTCCCGGAACGATCGCGTTTCTTATATTTTTCATCGTGCAGTCTGCCGCGCATATCTTTGCTTTTGTCAAAGGGCTTACGCTGTACCCGAAATGGTGCTGGATATTCTGTATGCCCGTGGGAATGGCTGTGACGATGCTGCTGAAATTCGCAGGTAACAACGCTCTTGCAAGCGCTCTTACCGCGGCGTGGATAAGCATAGGAAATATATGGATGTTCGGCGGACTTCTGATAATGATGAGGAAGGCTGATTGAAAAGATAGAAAATAAGGTTAAAAATTTTTAGCTTGTGGTTAGTCTCCCCTAACCGTTAAAGGAGGAAATTGTTTTGAAAACAGACCCGAAATTCAACTGTATGTCGGTCATCAACGGCTACGCTGGCGGTCATCGTCACATGATAACCACAGGGCGAATACTTGCCGCAGTCAGCGCATTTATGGCGCTTGTACCGTTCTACGACCTGTGGCAGATCATCCGCATTGCCGTAATGGGCGAAGACCCCGCCGGGATAGCTTCGATAGCATGGACGGCGGTCGCGTGGACTGTCGGCTCACTACTCGTGTATATCGGTGCGCTGATGTGTACGCATATCGCGGCGTTCCGCGTTCAGGCAAGTATGCGAAGCACGCTTATGCGCAGGATAATGACGCTTCCGCTCGGAGTTTTTGACGAGGACGGCACAGGTAAGATTCGACGCACGGTGAACGACTCCACTGCCGCCACCGAGACATTTATCGCGCACAATCTTCCCGATAAGTCGGTAGCTGCCGCGACACCGATAGGCCTTGCCGCGCTGCTGCTGATATTCGACTGGCGCATAGGACTTATCTGTGTTATCCCCGCACTTATCGGATTCGGATTTCTTATGACCATGATGGGCAAGGGCATGCAGGAGAAAATGGCGGAGTACCAGAACGCACTCGATACAATGAGCAGTGAGGCTACCGAGTACGTCCGCGGCATCCCCGTCGTGAAGGTTTTCGGGCAGTCGGTACATTCGTTCACACGCTTCAAAAACGCGATAGACGGCTACAGCAAATGGGCGACGGATTACACGATAATGCTGCGCCCGAAAATGGCGGCGTTCATGACCTGTATCAACGCTGTGTTCGCATTCATCGTTCTTACGGCGTACCTGTTTTCGGGCGGCGGAATGACTCCGGAGCTGATTCTCAACATCATGTACTACATCATCGTTACACCGCTGTTCACGGTCACGCTCACGAAGATCGCGTATTCCGGCGAGCAGGAAATGGTAGTCGAGGACGCGCTCAAACGCATTGATTCGATACTTTCCGTTGAGCCGCTCAAAGCTGCAGAGAAAAACGAAACTCCCGCTGATAATTCGGTAGAACTTACAAATGTCTGCTACCGTTATAACGGTGCAAGCACCGATGCTGTACACGATCTGAGTCTGCATATAAACGCGGGCGAGCACGTTGCTTTCGTGGGACCATCCGGCGGCGGAAAAACAACGACCGCCGAGCTTATCGCAAAATTTTTCGATGTGACCGAAGGCTCGATAAAGATAGGCGGCGCTGATATCCGCAATATACCGCAGAACGAGCTGATGAAACAGGTCTCGTTCGTATTTCAGGACAGCAAGCTGCTGAAATT
>CAMVEM010000262.1 GCA_947166515.1 uncultured Clostridia bacterium
TTGCCGCTCACCTCGACCTGTCAGGGTCCATCCCCAGGCTTTTCCAGTAGTTTCTCTCCCCTTCCACGCCACCGCGTTCTCTTGCCATTCGAGCTCCGGGACGCCAGTAGTTTATCCGCCAGCCCTCATAGTCGTGCTTGTACTCATAAGTATTGCGGTTATGCGTGTCGTGTATTTTTTCGGCAGCGATTATTGCGCCGAGACCGAGTAATGAAAGTAAAAACATATACGTACCTTCGTTTTTAGATCAATCCAAGCTGTTTGAACTGGGTCTGTCTGTTCATGAATGTTTTGTAGGAAACCCCGTTATTTCTGCACCAGTCTGATTTGGTGCTGCCGCTTTTATTGCAGGCGCATATTTTTCCGAGCCACAAATACGTTCTGTCATTTATTATACTCCGTCGTTCTGTGTATGGCACTGCTCAACACGTCAAACATTTCAAAATCAATTTTTAACGCAAGGTAAGCGGGAAAGGAATTATTATGAGTGACAACTACAAGAAGATCAACAAGTCTCAGGTCGCAGTCTTAAAGGCATTAGCGAGGATCAATATCGACGAGGCTCTCGGCGGCACAAATACAGTCTCTTATGAGCTGCTTTCCCCTATCTGCGCTGTAGAGATGAACCTTGATCTCAGCTACACTTTCGGTGCAGGCAGAATCGAGGATCTTGCAGCCGCCGACTTTGATGATGCTATTGAGTATTTCATCGGGTGGGAGCCGTCCGAGATCATCAAGAGTATCTCAGATGATATTGAAGAAGATTTCTCGGAGTTCCGTTACCGCTATGTTGACGAACTGCCGCCGGAAAGCCCCGCATATCAGCAGATGAAGGAGGATTATCTCGATGCCTTATGTTCAGATGCCGAAGGACTTGACTAAGGTCAAGACCAAAGTCGCGTTTAATCTCACAAAAAGGCAGATCATTTGTTTCGGGCTTGCGGCGGTATGCGCTGTGCCGACATATTTCCTTACAAGGGAGACTATCGGCAATATGGCGGCTATGCTGCTCCTTATAGTCATAGCAATGCCGTTCTTCCTGTTCGCTATGTATGAGAAGAACGGCTTGCCCTTTGAGAAAATAGCAAAAGCGGTGATAAAAAGCCGCTTTTTGCGTCCAAAGGTAAGACCGTACAAGACCGAGAACGTATATGAGTATGCCGTTAAGCAGTACGATCTGGAAAAGGAGGTCAAGGCGATAATCAATGAAGATAGATAAGGTTACAGGAAAGCAGAAAAAGGCGATAGCTGCCGCCGTTCAGAAAGCTCGCCCCAACGGGGACGGAAAAACGCCCCATACGGCTCAGCAGACTATCCGCTTCAAGCAGATGTACCGTGACGGTATCTGCAAGGTCACTGACAGGCTGTACACGAAAACGATACAGTTTTTCGATATAAACTATCAGCTTGCGCAGAACGATGACAAGACCGCGATATTTGAGAACTACTGCGATTTCCTCAATTATTTCGACAGCACTATAAAGGTGCAGCTCTCTTTTCTGAATCAGGTCGGAGACACTGAGGAATTTATGAAGCAGCTTGAAATACAGTCGCAGGACGATGATTTCGACGACATTCGCCGCGAGTACACGGAAATGCTGAAAAATCAGCTCTCCAAAGGAAACAACGGTCTTGTAAAGACTAAATATATCACGTTCGGCGTTGAGGAAACGTCGCTCAAAGATGCAAAACAGAAGCTCGAACGTATCGAAACGGACATACTCACCAATTTCAAGACAATGGGCGTGCTGGCACAGCCGCTCACCGGCGCGGAAAGGCTTGCTATCCTTCACCGGTGCTTCAATCCCGACAGTAGAGAGAAGTTCCACTTTTCGTGGGATTTGCCGGCGCAGACGGGAAACAGCGTCAAGGACTTTATCGCTCCGTCCTCGTTCGACTTCTCGAAGGGCAACACGTTCAGAATGTCCGGAAAGTATGGCGCTGTGTCGTTCATCAACATTATGGCATCGGAGATGTCAGACCGTATGCTTGCGGATTTTCTGAACATCGAGCATAATATCACGCTCTCCATTCACATCTGCTCCGTCGATCAGAACAAGGCTATCAAGATGATAAAGCGCAAGATCACCGATCTTGACAAGATGAAAATGGAAGAACAGAAAAAGGCGTTCAGAAACGGCTATGACATTGACATTATGCCCTCTGACATCGGTACTTTCGGCAAGGAAGCGAAGAATCTGCTCAACGACTTGCAGAGCCGCAATGAGCGTCTGTTTATGGCGACTATCCTGCTTATGAATACGGCTGACACAAAGCGTCAGCTCGAAAACATCATATTTCAGGAATCCGGTATCGCGCAGAAATACAACTGCCAGCTCAAAAGGCTCGATTATCAGCAGGAGGACGGCATAATGGCTTGTGTTCCTATCGGCTGCAATGACATTGAGATAAAGCGCGGTCTGACTACCTCGTCAACGGCGATATTCGTCCCGTTCACCACACAGGAGCTTTTTCAGGGCGGCGAAGCGCTCTACTACGGTCTGAACGCTCTTTCCAACAATATGATTCTGTGTGACCGCAAACAGCTCAAAAACCCGAACGGTCTTATTCTCGGTACTCCCGGCTCCGGTAAGTCTTTCAGCGCCAAGCGTGAGATCGCAAATGCCTTCCTCACGACAAGAGACGATATTATCATCTGTGACCCCGAAGCCGAGTATTTTCCGCTTGTGGAACGCCTTAACGGACAGGTCATCAAGATCTCGCCGACTTCCTCTCAGTTTATCAATCCGCTTGACATCAATCTGAACTACTCTGACGAGGACAATCCGCTTGCGCTCAAATCCGACTTCATTCTCTCGATGTGCGAGCTTATTGTCGGCGGCAAGAACGGTCTT
>CAMVEM010000263.1 GCA_947166515.1 uncultured Clostridia bacterium
GTTAATTTAGGGATCCACCCCCTTTTTAAAGGGGGTGGCGGGGTGTTGAGGGGCGGAGCCCCTTCTCACAGCTCTCATTTTATCTTTAAGCTTCTCAGAAAATCTTTCTGCTCGGGGGTAATTCTGTAAGACTCTATCGCCTTCTGTATCGCCTTGTTGTGAGTCCACTTGTCGAGCTTATGCTGCTCTATGAACGGGAGTATCGCGTCATACTGCTTTGCGAGCGCGGTGGCAAAATACCAGGCAATCATCATGTTGACGTAGTATTCTTCCGAACACACAGCCGCCGCGCGCTCTGCATACTTCACATCAAAATCGTCGTCGAGGAACCACTTCATCAGTATTGCCGTTCCGAACCTTATTGTGTATGTATGCGAGGAAGAGTGGCACTCTTCCGAGAATTTGAGGGCTGCATCTTTGTGCTTTTGGAACACTTTCGGCGCGAGCATATCGCAGGTCGCCCAGTTATCAACATACGGCAGGAATTTCCGGAGCGCGGACAGGCACTCGTCAATGTCCTTTATGCGGTTGATGAACTCCGCGTGAAGATTGTTTTCCTCGATATATCTATGGGGCAGGGAAGTGAGAAATCCGCTCACATCGGTCTTGCTGTATTTCGCCGCAAGCTTTTTCAGAAGCGGCATACGCACGCCGATTATATTTTCCCGCGGGATATCCGGAACGATCCGCGAGTGGAAATCTCCGTATTCCTTGTCCTGAAGCTTAAACAGCTCGCCCTGCAGTTCCTTTGTGATCGTGTTCATTTGCGCCTGCTCCTGCTGAACAGAACTGTGCGGCTCCTCATGTCTATCTTCGTCACGGTGATATCGTATTCGAGCCCGTCGCGCCTGTGATCCATGAACTCCGAGTCAACGTAATGCCCGGTGAGGTTGTATATCTCGTCAAAGGTGAGGACTTCATTGCCGAGACAGTTGTCCCTGAGATAAGTCCAGAGCTGTTTGTATTTTCTGTTCATGCGTTCTCCTTTTACAGTTCTTCTCCGAGACGTTTTTCAAGGCGGTCGCAGATAGTCTTGAGAGCCTTTATTCTCGCGTACTTCTTGTCGTTGCCCTCGATAACAGTCCACGGCGCGAATTCCGTAGATGTGAGCTTTATCATGCGGTCAACGGCCTTTTCATACTGATCCCACTTTTCGCGGTTGCGCCAGTCCTCGTCAGTTATCTTCCACTGCTTGGACGGAGTGTTCTCGCGCTCCTTGAAGCGGCGGTACTGTTCGTCCTTGTCAATGTTTATCCAGAACTTTATGACAACTGCGCCCCATTCGGTGAGCTGATATTCAAACTCGTTCATCTCGTCGTAAGCCATGTCCGCGCGTTTCTTCGGGGTGAATCCCTCTATCGGCTCGACCATTACGCGACCGTACCATGTTCTGTCGAATATAGTGAAGTGGCCGTCGTTTTCAAGACGCGTCCAGAAGCGCCACAGATAATGTCTCGCGAGCTCGGAGGGCTCCGGCGCCGCGATAGGCTTCACTTCATATCCTCTCGGGTCGAGTGCGGAAGCTACACGTTTGATGTTACCGCCTTTTCCGCCTGCGTCCCAGCCCTCATAGGCAACGATCACCGGTATCTTGCGCTGATAGCACATATTCTGGAGCTCGAACAGTCTGTTCTGATATTTTTTGAGCTTCCTGCGGTATTCCTCGTCGGTAAGCGATTTATCCATGTCAACGGACGCGAGCTTCTTTGTCTTGATAAGCGGATATTTTGTGGGAACGCTCTTTATAGGCGGATACTCGGCGGGAATGAAATAAGGCACGCCTTTTTCCTTTGCATCGCAGGCGCCTTTGAGAGCCTCGGTCACAGTGCGCATTATTTCGAGCTGAGCTGAAATGCGGTCGTTTGCCGCGATGATATGCCACGGAGCCGCATCGGTATTTGTAAGCTCAAGAGTTTTCTCATATCGCTTGAAAATTTTGTCGTAGTTCTTGTTGTTGATGAAATCCTGCTCATCGACGCGCCAGCTTGTATATTCGTCAGCGGCGAGCTTTTTCAGGCGCTTTTTCTGCTCTTCCTGAGTGATATGTAAGAAAAGCTTGATTATCAGATAACCGTCATCGTGGAGCTGGCGTTCCATAACGTTGATATCGTCTATGCGCGCTTTGTACTGATCTTTGGTGATGCTGCCGTGCATATATGATTTCACTGTATCGCTGAACCAGCTTCCGTCGAGAATGAGGAACTCACCCTGCTTCGGGAGCTTTGTCCAGTAGCGGTGCATCCACGGCTTGCGCTTTTCGGGAGCATTGGGGATACGAATGGGCTCAACGTTATAGAAACGCGGGTCCATATATTTGATGAGTTTTGCGATCTGTGAACCTTTACCGGCGGCTCCCCAGCCGTCGATAGTGATTATCACAGGGATTTTTGCGGATTTGATACCGTTTGCGAGATCAATGATCTCATTCTGCATACCGGTAAGTTCTTCTTCTGCTTCTGCTTTAGTGATATTGGTCTGTTCTATAAGGTCAAGCATGGTTATACCCCCTGTCGTTAGTCATTGTGTAATACTATATCTGCTTCAAACTACAGACAGGATCAATTACGTTTCTTCCCCCGCCTCCGGGGGGGAAAGAAACAAATGTCTGTATTAAGAAATAAATTTAGTATAAGAATGACTTTATTTATTAACATTATACTACATTTTTTGTAAAATGTCAACATAGGGAAGATATAATAATTCCCCACCCCTGAAAGGGAGGGAAATTCAGTTTGTCAAAAAAGCAGAAACTTGTTATATAATTTGCGAAGCGAGTGGCTTTTGTTACTTTTCGCGTACGAAATGTACC
>CAMVEM010000264.1 GCA_947166515.1 uncultured Clostridia bacterium
CGAACAGGACGCTGTATGTGGTCTTTGAAAGGAACAGTGACGCCGAGCGCTCAACGTTGTTTATCGAGCGTCTGCCCTCTGCAACAACTTTCGGCATGGAAGCAAAGTTGCTGTCGAGAAGTACAAGATTCGACACGTTGCGGGCAGCCTCACTTCCGCTTTGCATAGCTATGGAGCAGTCCGCCTCTTTCAGCGCGAGAACGTCGTTCACGCCGTCTCCGGTCATTCCTACCGTATGGCCTTTTGCTTTGAGCGCTTTTACAAGTTCGAGCTTCTGCGGCGGGGTGACGCGTCCGAAAATGGTATAGTCATCAACGAGCTCGCCGATGTTGTCAACCGTAGAGGCGTCTATGTATTTATCGCTGTTGAGGACGCCGGCTTTTCGCGCCACATTGCTCACGGTCACCGGGTTGTCGCCGGAAATTATCTTTATATCAACATTCTGTTCCGCAAAATATTTCAGAGTATCGGGAGCCTCAGCCCTTATCTTGTCTGTTATCGCAATAAGCGCAACAGGACGTATGTCCGCCGGGAGCTCTTTTTCGCGGAAGGGATCCTTAGAGTGCGCAAGCAGTATCACACGCCTTCCGCCCTCGGAGAATTTTTCGACCGTTTCGCGGATCTCCTCGTACTTGTCGCCGAGAATGAACTCTCCCGCGCCCATAATATATGTGCCGATATCGTCGAACTGTGCGCCGCTCCATTTTCTCGCGGATGAGAAAGGCACGGTGGCTGCTATGCGGTGGGAAGCCTTTCCGCCCCAGCGCTCCTTCACAGCGGCAAATGTCGGGTTTGTATCCGAAAGCGCGTTCGTAAGCGCTGTCATTGCGGAATTCACATCTTCACCGGAGCTGTCGTTGAGCGTTTTTACCTCAGCGACCTGCATACTGCCCTCGGTTATGGTGCCGGTCTTGTCAAGGCAGAGCACATCAACGCGCGCAAGCGTTTCGATGCAGTAGAGATTCTGTACGAGCGTTTTGTTCTGAGCAAGTCTTATCGCGCTTACCGCGAGCACAACGCTTGTCAGGAGCACAAGTCCCTCGGGTATCATAGCGATTATCGCCGCGACTGAGCTGAGTACCGCATTATTAAAGGTCTGCTCCGGCTTTGCCCAGAATACACCGTTGACTATCTGGAGAGCCATAAGCGGGAGAATTATTATCGAGATGCCCTTGAGTATCGTATTTATCGCGTTCATCATCTTTGAATCCGCTTTTTTGAGATACTTGGCGCCGCTCGTTATCTTGTTGGCGAAGCTGTCGGCACCGAGCTTTTCTGCGACCGCGCGGACTTCTCCGCTTATGATGAAGCTTCCGGAGAGGATCATATCCCCCTCTTGTTTGTTTACAGGGTCGCTCTCGCCGGTGATAAGGCTCTCATTGACCTCACAATCGCCACGCACGACCCGGCAGTCTGCGGAAGCCTGCATTCCCGAGCGGAACTCGCACAGATCGCCTTCAACTATTCCGGAATTGAGTATCTCCCGTTCTTCACCGCCGCGTATTACATGCGCTTTTGGCGCGGAAATGAGCGTGAGGCGGTCGATAGTGCGCTTTGCACGGATCTCCTGGAATATTCCTATGCCTGTGTTGCAGAATATTATCGCAAAAAACATCGCGTTCTTCAGATCGTTGATATCCTTGCTGAATATTATGACAAGTGCAACGAGCGCAACGTTCAGGAAGTTGAAGAACGTAAGTGTGTTGTCCTTTACTATCTGACCGATAGTCTTGGTCTTTATTTCCGCTGAACCGTTTATTTTTCCCTGAGCAGTAAGCTCGGCGACCTGTTCGTCGGTAAGTCCTTTTTCTATATCAGTGTCAAACATTGCCGTGATAATCTCCGTTTTTGTGTTATGGCCGCGCTCCGGTAAGGTAAATATCCGCCGGATGTCACAGTTTTTTATAATTGTATCATAAACGGGGCGTTTTGTAAATAGCATTATTGACAAAACAGCAGTAATTTGGTATCATTATTATACAGGCAATACGCACAAAGCGGAAAAACAGGAGATACGAAAATGAGACTTTTACTCGCAGAGGATGAGCGCACGCTCTCGGACGCGCTTGTTACCATACTTTCACACAGCAACTATTCGGTAGATGCCGTATATAACGGTCAGGACGCACTCGACTATCTTGAAGCCGGGAACTATGACTGCGCGGTGCTCGATATAATGATGCCGAAAAAGGACGGTATCTCGGTGCTTAAGGAAATAAGGGCGAAGGGGATAAACATTCCCGTTCTGCTGCTGACAGCGAAAAGCGAGGTTGATGACCGCGTAGAGGGACTTGACAGCGGGGCTGATGATTATCTGACCAAGCCGTTCTCAACAAAGGAGCTGCTTGCGCGTATCCGCGCGATGACGCGCCGCCAGCCGGAGCTCACCGGCAATGTGCTTTCGTTCGGAAATGTCGAGCTCAGCAGAGGCGACTCCTGTCTGAAAGGACCTGCGGGTGAGATGCGCCTTGCAAACAAGGAATACCAGATGCTCGAAATGATGATGATGAACCCGAACCAGGCGATACCTACCGAGCGCTTTCTTGAAAAGATATGGGGATATGAGAGCGAATCAGAGATAAACGTTGTCTGGGTGAATATATCGGGACTTCGCAAAAAGCTCGCGTCAATAGGCGGCAATATCACGATCAAAGCCGCAAGAGGTATAGGTTACCTGCTTGCGGAGGAATGATCGCTTACGCTCGAGATTGGGTAGAAAGGAGGGAGGGGGGACGGGTGTCAGCAGAAAGGAACGGCAGGCCGTCAGCGGGCCCTGTCTAAACACCCCACACCCCCACCCC
>CAMVEM010000265.1 GCA_947166515.1 uncultured Clostridia bacterium
TAAGCCAGCCGGTGTTTTACGGAGTCATATTTGCGCATACCTCGGTCTCGTTTTCACGCAGCCTGATAACGCTGGGAGCACTCGCTTCAACAGAACGGCAGAAAACGCTGGACAGGATAGCTGTCATAGCGTCGGCTGTGATATTTGCTGTGACCGTATTTGCGGTCATCAAGGGACAGCTTGCCATGTTCTTGAGCTGAAAGGAGCGGGATATGAAACGTGTATTGGTCATCGGGAGCGGCATATCCGGCATGGCTTGCGCTGTCCGCTGTGCGCATCACGGAGTTCATGTGACTCTGGTATCCCCGGATCCTTCCGAGCGTTCACAGTCCGTTATGGCGGCGGGAGGAATAAACGCGGTCATCGCGGAGCATGAAGAGGGAGACTCCGTCGCTTGTCATATCGAGGACACTCTGAAAGGCGGCTGTTGGCTGGGAGGACAGAGAGCTGTAACGGGTCTGTGCTCGCACGGCGAGGAAATCCTGAAAATGCTCGTCGGGATAGGCACGGTATTTTCGGTAGATAAACAGGGGCAGCCGCTCCGCAGGGCTTTCGGCGGTCAGACATATAAACGCACATATTATTGCGGCGCTTCAACAGGAAAGCAGATAGTGTCCGCACTTATAATGGAAGTCAGACGATTTGAGGCGGCAGGGCTTATTGACCGCAGGCTAAGACGCAGCTTTCATTCCGCGCTTATATATGACGGCGTATGTTACGGTGCGCTGCTCTATGACGAAACTCTTGACAAACCGGAATCAGTCTTAGCGGACGCGGTAGTTATGGCTACGGGCGGACAAAACGCGCTGTTCGGCAAAACTACTGGCTCCACCCAATGTGACGGTTATGCCGAGGGCAGGCTGTTCATGCAGGGCGCGGCACTCAAAAACTTAGAATTCATACAGTATCACCCTACCACGCTCGAAACCGCGCAGAAACGAATGCTCATCTCAGAGGCGGCTCGCGGCGAGGGCGGCAGGCTGTTTTACGAGCGTGACGGCAAGCGTATATACTTCATGGAGGAAAAGTACGGAGCACGGGGCAATCTTATGACGCGCGATGTGATCTCTCGGGAGATCGGCGCGGTGAAGGAACAGGTGTTTCTTGATATATCTTTTCTCGGTAAAAAGACGATAGACGAACGGCTGCCTGAGGTTAGGGATGTATGCGTCAAATACGGTAATATTAATGTATATACGCAGTCGATACCGGTAGAGCCGTCAGTACACTTTTTCATGGGCGGGCTTGCAGTGCATCTGAACCACGAAACAAATATACGAAACCTTTTCTCTGTGGGGGAATGTGCTTCCATGTATCACGGAGCCAACCGACTCGGCGGCAATTCGCTGCTGGCGGCTATGTACAGCGGAGGTGTGGCTGCCGATGAGATAGCGGGCAGACCCGAGCTCGGTAGTGCTCCCGATTTCAGCGAATTTATAGCTATCGAATGTGATAAAATGGAAAAACGGCAGAGCTCGGACAGCCCGTTTCCTGTTATGTATATCCGTGATATGCTCGCAGAGAGTATGCGTGAGCACATGGGTATAGTGCGGGACGAGAACAGCCTCGATGAAGGAATAAAGGACGCTGATTATTACTTATCAGTTGCCGGACGGCTTCGCTATGACAGCAGCGTCAAGCGTTATACCAATTACAGCCTGACAGGAATACTTACCCTCGCGCGTGCCGCTCTTCAATGCGCAAAGTTCCGCAAGGAGAGCCGCGGTGCGCACTATCGCAGCGATCATCCGCAAACGGGTGAAGAATACAGGTCTGCCACGATCATCACTTTCGATGACGGCAATTACAGTGTCCGGCTTGACAAGGAGCATGAGTATGAGAGTTAGTATCCTGCGGCAGAAGTCGCCGTCATCCGAGCCGTATCGGGAAATATTTGAATATGACGGCTCGCCGGATAATTCCGTTGCGGGCGTACTTGACCACATAAATTACAATGACGATATCGTGGATATAAATGGCAGACGTACCGACCGAATCGGCTGGGAATGCTCGTGTCTCCAGGGTATCTGCGGTGCGTGCGCTATGGTGATAAACGGAGTTCCCGCGCTTGCCTGCGAAACATTTGTAAGAGATCTGAAAGGCGATGTGATAGATATTCGCCCGCTTAGAAAATTCCCGGTCATACACGACCTTATCGTGGAAAGGACGTCGATCCACGAAAACCTCAGACAGACTGATATTTACATCGGCGAGTATCAGCCGTCGGATAAAGACGGACACGAGCAGCAGTATATTGCCGCAAAGTGCCTGAAATGCGGGCTGTGTCTCGAAGTCTGCCCCAATTATGTGAACGGTAAAAATTTCTTCGGTGCTGTTTTCGCAAACGACTGTTATCTTGTAGAAGCAAGAAACCGTTCAAAATCGAAAGATATCGCAGGAATGTATTCGAAGCACTTCGGCGGGGGTTGTTCAAAATCATTGTCCTGTATGGATGTATGCCCGATGAAGATACCGACGATCGCTTCAATGGCTTGGCTGAACAGAAAATGTGATATGTAATAACAAGTTGGAGCCCATTATGAAAAAACAAAGAACGGAATAAAAAGATAAAGGTGAGGTGACACTTATGGCATTTGAAAACAAGATAAGCCGCTCGGAAGCGGTAAACTGTGTGTTATGCTGCAATGCCCGCTGCGAGCAGGCTTGTCCCGTAAAGCTCCCCGCAAAGGCTCTGCGCGGGATTTGGTTCGACAACAGCAGATGCACTGCCGCGGAGCTTCCTGCCGAAAACCCATGCGCAGGCTGTTCCGCGCCCCGTGAG
>CAMVEM010000266.1 GCA_947166515.1 uncultured Clostridia bacterium
TTCCGATATACTTGTGTATCTGAAAGATATCTGCGAAGCGGACGAAAAACCGTTATGCGTTATAGGCTATGAAAAAGAGCTGAGCAAGGTGCATTCAGCCATACCTAAGCGTCTGATAAAACACGAATTCACAAGACCGTTCGATGTTAAGATACTGACTGCCGAACTCGTGAAGATCGCCGAAAAAAACGAAGAACTGAAAAAAGGCAGGCACATCCTTCTCGTTGACGATGATATTACGTTCCTCAGGATGATACAGGACTGGCTTTCCATGAAATACCGAATAACATCCGTGAAGTCCGGCATGCAGGCGATAACCTACATAGCGGCGCACACGCCCGATCTTATACTGCTCGACTATGATATGCCGATCACTCCCGGCTCGCAGATAATGGAGATGATAAGAAGCGAGCCTGCGTCCGCGCGCATACCGATAATATTCCTTACGGGCAAGAACGACCGTGAGACCGTTATGAAGGTCATGCAGCTCAAGCCGGACGGGTATCTGCTGAAATCTATGAGCCCCGAGGAAATAATCGCTGCGATCGACAATTTCTTTGAGACAAATAAGTGGAAAAATATGAAGTTCTAAAAGGAGAACGGTTATGAATAAAAGTGTATTGAAAACGGCGGCGGCACTTACTGCCGCGGCAATGATCACATTCACTTCGGGCTGCTCGGAAAGCGGAAAACCGGCGGAGCAGACAGCGGGGTTCAAGCCGTCACTCGATACAAATACCACCTGTTCGATAAGCGTTTACGGAAATTACAGGAATTTCGAGGCGCTCGAAACCGAATTTGCTGCGTTCAACGAGTATTATCCCAATGTCGAACTTTCATATACAAATCTCGACAACTACAATTCCTCCATAGGGGCTGCCATTAAAAGCAGCGAAGCTCCGAATATCTATATGATGTGGCACTGGATGATCGACAAGGAGGAATACAGCTCTCTGTTCGACGCATCGGAGGACCTTTCCGACAGTTCGCTTGGTATAAATCTAAGCTGCATCAAAAGCGGGCTTTTATATAAAGAGCAGAGCGGCAAGGTGCCTATGGCGCCGATATTCTCGACCACCTACGGTATGCTCGTGAATGAGGATCTTTTCACGAGAGAAGGTCTGTCCTTGCCGACTACCTACAAGGCGCTGTGCGACGCGTGCAAGAGCCTTAAAGAAAAAGGATATAAAAGTCCGATAATGGGATACAATGCCGCAAATATCGGTTCGTCTATCTCTTATGTGCTTTCTTATCCCCATTTGGCGGCTTCGCTCGTAGGTGAGCCCGGAACCGTCTCAAAGCTCAACGCGCTCGATACATCCGTCGCGGAAACGCTCAGACCGACGCTCGAACACCTCAGTGAATTTATGTCACTGGGATTTATAGACATAAATGAGTGCGCAAAGTTTGAAAACAACTATGACGCGGTCATCTACCGTTTCTTTGAGGGAGATGTTCCGATGATGTTAGCAAACGGAGATGTCGCCTCGGGTACACGCAAAAGAGAAAAACAGTCCGAGGCTTTTACCGCCAACCCGTTCACATATAAATTCTATAATGTCCCGATATGCGAGAAAGGAGCATATTTCCTCGATCTAAGCTCCATACAGTTTGCTGTGAACAGCAACTGCGCTGACCTCGATATGACGAACGAGTTCATGCGATTCCTGATAAGCACGGACGAACTGAACAACATAGCACGGAACAAGCGTCTGGTCGCGGTAACGAATGATATGCCGCTCGATTCCATATATTCTCCGCTTGCAAATACTGCACAGGATCATATAATATTCGGCGAAGATATCGGACTTCTTGACGATCCTGTGGTCCAGATGCGCTCGGCAGCTTATAAGGTCATAAACGGGGAAATGACTGTTGACGAAGCAGTCGGTGCCTTCGGTACGTTTAAAGACGAATGATCATTTATCACGACGCAGGAAATAAGCATATATCCGCGCATATGAACAAACCGGTCAGACGCGGACACAGCCGAAAACCGCCTGTCGGATCGTCTCCGGCGGGCGGCTTTGGTTTCCGGACTGCCGGACTTTGAAAATCTCCGCGTAAGATCACGTTCAGCCAAATGCAAAACTGACTCCGCTTGAATTGCGAAGCCAGTTCGTTGCTTGATATTTTATTCTGAAAGTGTTTTTTTCTGTACGCACAAAATGGACAGATCCACAGCGGGATATCTTCTTGCCGCGTACAATTACTTACCCAGCGAAACACCGACAGTCACAGTCTTTGTAACTCCGCCGCCGTAAGTAAGCGTAACCTTGATGCTGCCGCTCTTGCCGGTAAGTTTTGTGATGTTGATAACACAGTTGTCCATGCTGTCAACGTCCGCTTCGACATTCTTGCAGTCGAGCGTCACGCTGTCGGGAACTAAACTGTGGATATTCTTCGCACTGTCCCTGTAGGTGCTGGTAATATTCGTCGCAGCTATCACCTTTGTGCCGTCCATTGTCGCGGACTTCGGAATTGTCACCTTTGCAGCCTTGACTATGGGAGCAGCCTTCTGTGCGGTAACATTCTTCATCTGCACTTCAATGGGTGTCGTAATGCCGTCAACCGTGAGCTGCAGTGTCATATCGCCCAGAGCGGCAGATGTCAGCGCAGTCTCACCGGTGTAGTCGATAACGATGTTATCGCCGTCAACAGACGCGTCGAATCCCTCGGGACCGACAAGCTTCACAGCCGTGATCGCTCCGGAAACTTCTTTCAGCGTCGGTGTTACGACCATGGGCTGCCTGGTGACCATGTCATACTTCTGCTTGATC
>CAMVEM010000267.1 GCA_947166515.1 uncultured Clostridia bacterium
AAAAGTAGCAAAAGCGACTCGCTTCGCAAATTAAATAACAAGTTTCTGCTTTTTTACAAACTGTATTATATATACTTTTATATTATATAACATTTTTCCGAATAAATCAAGTAAAATGTCAAATATTCTTGAAATTTCCATATTTTCTGTCTGCTTTGCACATAAAACAAGTCGTTTTTTTGGAGACCAACCCTTCCCCGTGGGGAGGGGGGTGTGGGTAGGGCGCGCTAAAAATATCATTTAACGCTTGACAAGAAATACAAGATATGCTATAATATCTTTCAAGCACATACAATATATAGCTATCCATAAAAAGGAAGGATAAAAATGAAGATCATCAAAAGAAATGCCTCCGAAGTGCCGTTCGATGCCGAAAAGATCATAAATGCAATTACCAAAGCCAACAACGCAGTCGATGAAAGCGTCCGCATGACCGATCTACAGATAAAACGTATCGCCGAAAGCGTCGTTATCTCCTGCGAGGAACTCGGAAGATCACCGAGCGTTGAAGAAGTCCAGGATATGGTCGAGCACCAGATAATGGCTCACGGAGCGTTCGAGGCGGCAAAAGCATATATAACCTATCGCTATACGCGTCAGCTCATACGTCAGTCCAATACCACCGACGACCGGATACTCTCGCTCATAGAATGCAGCAACGAAGAAGCAAAACAGGAAAACTCCAACAAGAACCCTGTCGTCAATTCCACTCAGCGTGATTATATGGCCGGTGAAGTCTCCCGCGATATCACCAACCGCATTCTCCTGCCCAGAGATATCGTTGATGCTCATAACGAAGGTATCATTCATTTTCATGATGCCGATTATTATGCACAACACATGCACAACTGCGATCTTGTGAACCTTGAAGATATGCTCCAGAACGGCACGGTCATAACCGGAACGCTGATCGAACGCCCGCACAGCTTCTCCACCGCCTGCAACATCGCGACCCAGATAATCGCGCAAGTCGCGTCGAATCAGTACGGAGGACAGTCAATTTCTCTTGCGCATCTTGCACCGTTTGTTCAGGTCAGCCGCGAAAAGCTCAGAAACGATGTACGCAGTGAAGCAGAAGAATTCGGCGTTCATCTTGAAGATGACATTGTGAACAAAATGGCGGAGAGCCGTCTTCTCGAAGAGATACGCCGCGGCGTACAGACTATACAGTATCAGGTAGTGACGCTTCTCACCACAAACGGACAGGCTCCGTTCGTGACGGTATATATGTACCTGAACGAAGCCGCAAACGATCAGGAAAAGAAAGACCTCGCACTTATTATCGAAGAAGTCCTCGTTCAGCGAATCGAAGGCGTGAAGAATGAACAGGGCGTATGGGTCACGCCCGCATTCCCTAAACTGATATATGTTCTCGAAGACGACAATCTGGGCGAGGGTGACGAGTATTTCTACCTCACGAAGCTTGCCGCAAAATGCACTGCCAAGAGAATGGTGCCGGATTACATCAGCGAGAAGAAGATGCTCGAACTCAAAGGCGACGTTTACCCCTGCATGGGCTGCCGCTCGTTCCTCACGCCGGACAGATTCACCGACGCGGGCATCGGCAACATTGCAAACGCGAAGAACTATGTTCCCGGAAAGCACAAATACTACGGCCGCTTCAATCAGGGCGTCGTAACGCTCAATCTGCCGGATATCGCGCTATCATCGGGCAGAAGCATTGACAAATTCTGGAAGATATTCGACGAGCGCCTTGATCTCTGCTACCGCGCGCTTATGTGCCGTCACAAGAGGCTTAAAGGAACGCTGTCGGACGTTGCGCCTATTCTCTGGCAGTACGGAGCTATCGCGCGTCTCGAAAAGGGCGAACCGATAGACAAGCTCCTGTTCAACGGATATTCGACGATATCGCTCGGATTTGCAGGACTGTATGAATGTGTAAAATATATGACCGGAAAATCTCATACCGACCCGGAAGCAAAGCCGTTCGCGCTGGCGGTGATGCAGTACATGAACGACGCATGCAAGCGCTGGAAAGCCGAAACGAACATCGACTTCTCGCTCTACGGAACGCCGCTCGAATCCACGACCTACAAGTTTGCGAAATGCTTACAGCGCCGTTTCGGCATAATAGAAGGTGTTACCGATAAGGGCTACATCACGAACAGCTATCACGTTCACGTTACCGAAAAGATAGACGCGTTCACCAAGCTCAAATTTGAGGCGGAATTCCAGGCGCTCTCGCCCGGAGGAGCAATAAGCTATGTCGAGGTCCCCGATATGCAGGACAACATCGAGGCTGTGCTCCAGGTGATGAGATTCATCTATGACAACATCATATACGCGGAGCTCAACACCAAGAGCGATTACTGCGGCAAATGCGGCTGGGACGGCGAGATATCCGTCGTCGAGGAAGACGGCAAGCTTATCTGGAAATGCCCCAAGTGCGGCAACACCGACCAGAGCATGATGAACGTTGCCCGCCGCACCTGCGGTTACATCGGCACACAATACTGGAATCAAGGAAGAACTCAGGAGATCAAAGAGAGAGTACTGCATCTGTGAGATGCGGGGAAAGAGAAAGGGAACCCCGTTTCTGTAGCAGAAATGCGTTTCCCTTCCTCTCTCCCCTGCACCCCTCTCTCTTACCCTCCTGAAAGACTGCTCGCTTCGCAGCGAGAAATAAAAGACAGTGCTCAGATCGGAAGAAAAATGAATTACGGGGAAATAAAGAATTACGATATAGCAAACGGGCTCGGCGTAAGAGTATCCATCTTCGTGTCCGGCTGT
>CAMVEM010000268.1 GCA_947166515.1 uncultured Clostridia bacterium
CGGCAAGGGCATTGCTCCTGCGACGGGAATCCTCTCCAAAGACAGTATATACAAGAAATTATAAGGAAAGGAAAGAAAAACTATGACAGTAAATGCAATCAAAGACGGAACAAAACTCACAATTACAGCGGAGGGAAAGCTCGGAACTACCTCTGCACCGGAGCTTGAAAAAGCGGTAAAGGACAACATAGGCGGCGTTACCGAGCTTGTTTTTGACTTCGGAAAGCTTGAATATATGGCTTCGGCGGGACTGCGCGTTCTGCTGTCCTCGGCAAAGGTGATGAAAAAGCAGGGCAGTATGAAGATAATCAATGTCACGCCACCCGTTATGGAAGTGTTTACTTTTACGGGAATGGCGGACATACTTGATATTGAAGCTATATAACGGGAGACATTATGGAAAAAAAGAAGAAAAAAATATCGCGGATAATAACCGTAAGGCTATTTATCGCGGTATTCGCAGCATTTATCATTTCATCTGCCGTGACATACAATATGCTTTATTCGCGATGTGAAGAGAAAGCGGATGAGCTGTTGATATTCAGCTATTCTGGTTTGGTCGTTGATATGAAAAGCAGTATAGAGGCTGAGCTGTATAATTATTCCTTTTCGTCGTATCTTGATCTGTACTTAACAGAGGGAGAGGACGGCTTTAGAGAGATCTTGCAAGGCTCCAATTACTCCTATGTCGCGAGTAAGGACGGTATTATCCGTATCAGCGGAAACGAGAGCTTTATAGGCAGGAATATAAGAGAACTTCAATATGTGTCCGGTATGCTCGATGACCTTTTTGCCCAGAATCCGAGCGCGGGAACATTTTACGTGACTCCGTGTCCGGTCAGAACGCTCGACGGCTCGACGGAATTGTACTATGTGCTTATGGTACACCCCGATATGCCCGATGCTGTCATAGCGATAGCGTTTAACAAAAACTCATATGAGGAAAGCGCTCAATACGTTGCAAGCAACGTGTCTTTAAACAATAATATCGGCATCACCGGTTATGTGCTTATGATAAATAAGGAACAGACTATCCTCACTCCGTTTGAAAGCATTGACGGCGACCTGTACATGGCAGCGTTCCCATATCCCGAACTTATCGAAGAGTACGAGACGGGGACCAATGAAAACATCGAGGATATCCCGTATCAGATGAGGGTCAACGGGGAGTCTGAAACGACCGATAATTATAAAGTTATGTTTGGAAAAGGAGTTTTTTGGCAAGAGGAATGCTACTACTGTCTTACCGATATTTATGGTATATATACACTATGTCTGTACCCTTCTGCCGAGGCTCTCGAACAAGTAAACAGTACGATAGGCTTTATCATACTGCTTGAGGCGATCATATTTGCGGTGCAGTTTATTGTACTTCGTCTGCTGATAAAGCGCAGAGTGGTCAGAAAGCTCGATTCCGTCAACGCTTCGCTCGATAAGATAACCGCGGGCGACCTTGAAGAAAAGGTCGAGGTGCGCGATACTTATGAATTCGACACACTCTCTACCGACATTAATGCGACTGTTGACAGATTAAAGGAATACATAGCGGAGGCTGCCGCGCGTATCGACGCAGACTTGGCTGTCGCAAAGGCTATACAAAGCTCCGCGCTGCCGAACGTGTTCCCGCCGTTCCCCGAAAGAAAGGAATTTGAGCTGTTTGCAAGCATGAGCGCGGCCAAGGAAGTCGGCGGAGATTTCTACGACTTCTATATGCTGAATGACCATACGCTCGGCTTCCTGATAGCCGATGTTTCCGGTAAGAGCATACCCGGTGCGATGTTCATGATGACATCAAAAACGGTAATCAAGAGCCTTGCCGAGAGCGGACTTCCGCCCGCCGAAGTGTTCAGTATCGCAAACGAAAAGCTCTGCGAGGGCAACGAAGCGGAGATGTTCGTGACCGCGTGGCTCGGTTATCTCGATCTGAACACAGGTCTTGTGCGCATAGCGAACGCCGGACACAATCCGCCCGTACTGATACACGGCGGCAAAGCCGAATATGTGATATTGAAGCCCGGTCTTATGCTTGCGGGAATGGACGGGGTGCGGTATAAGGAACTTACCTTGCAGCTCGAAAAGGGCGATATTCTCTACCTATATACCGACGGTGTTACCGAGGCTATGGACAAGGACGAAGAGCAGTACGGCGAAGACAGGCTGCAAAAGCTGCTGTCCTTCGGCGAGAATTATCCTGCCCCCTCGGCTGCAAACGGCATTGCCGAAACTGTCTGCGATATGGTGACAGCCGATGTCACGAAGTTTACGAACGGCGCCGAGCAGTCGGACGATATCACGATGCTTTGCGTGAGATTTTTAGGAGGCGAGTAAAATGAAGGAATTAACGATAGAAGCTACACCGGAAAATGTCGATACCGTCATAGAATTTGTTGATGCACAGCTTAAAGAATACGGCTGCGGTATGAAAGAGCAGATGGCGATAGATGTGGCGATAGACGAGCTTTTCGCCAATATCGCGCACTACGCCTATAATCCCGAAACAGGCTATGCGACCGTTCAGGTCGATGTCCTTAACGATCCGCTTTCGGTAGAGATCACATTCATCGACAACGGAAAGCAGTATGATCCGCTTGCAAAGGACGATCCCGACACGACGCTTTCCCTCGAAGACCGCGAGATCGGCGGTATGGGTATCCTTATTGTCAAAAAGAGCATGGACGCGGTGAGCTATGAGTACAAGGACGGGAAGAATATTCTGACTATAAAGAAG
>CAMVEM010000269.1 GCA_947166515.1 uncultured Clostridia bacterium
ATGATACTCGGGTTTTATCTGTGGAAGGGACTTCCGAAGGAGCTTCACCGCATTCCGGTGGATTATGTTGAACGAGCCGCAAAATGGCTGAATTGGCACGGCTATACCGAGATATGCATTATGGGAACATCCACGAGTGCAGGATATACGCTGCTCTGTGCTTCGCTCGTTCCCGCAATAACAAAAATGATCGCAGTCGTGCCGTTCGACTATGTTATGGAATCAATGAAGAAAATGGTGAACCATACAGGTACGAGCGTTTACGAATATCACGGCAAGGATATGCCGTTTTCGACGTACCCGCTTGCCGACAAGGACGGGCTTCGTGGTGCTTTGCGCGAGGTACGAAAAATGCCCAGGTACGGACTTAAATATTATATGCGTGCGGCTTATGATACAGCAGTTTTAAACCCCGATTCCCGCATTAAGGTCGAAAACATCAACGGTGATATAATGTTCATTCACCTGGATTGGGACGATAGCTGGCCGTCGGAGACTGCTGTTAAGCGAATGAAAAAGGTGCTTGAAGAAAGCGGATTTCCTCACACCGTAAAGTCGATAGAATATCCCGGTGCGAGCCATGCACTCGGTTCTTTGGAGAATATGTCGCTGTCGCACAAATTCCTTCTCCGATACGCCTGCACGCGTGACAGAGAAAACCCGGAAGTGTGCAGGAAAGCGAGAGAAAAAAGCACACAGGATATACTCGAAGAACTTGAAAACTGGTGATGAACGTGAGAACGATTCTGAACAGACTTTTATTGCTGAAATCTCGGGTTATTTCTCCCTTCAAGAACATCTACACATAGAGTATAAAACGCGCGAGCCTTATCGCGCTGTCCTGTTCCGAGTTTGAAATTAGCATTCATCTTAATATATTCAACCGTCGCGCGTCCATGAATTGATGTTATCTGCTAATAAGTTCATTTTTTTAAATCTCACACTGTAATAATGCACAAGCTTTGAGTTAGTGCTCGCTTACCAATTGAACATTCCGCCGAATTTGAAATATACTTCTTGACAAACAAACCAAGTTGGCATATAATATTTCGTGAAGTTAGACAATGCTAACGTTGGCGATGATATTCGGGAATACACGGTTATTCCCGATAAAAAATGCCACAGAGTTAGCGCGCACTAACACAATTCGGAAGCAGGAGGAATTTATGATGCCGCTTACAATAGCCGCGATGAACGAAAATCAGGTAATAAAAAAGGTCGGTGGCTCGTCGGAAGTCAGAACGCATCTTGAAAATCTGGGGTTTGTTCCCGGGAGCACGGTAACGGTCGTAAGCTCAATGGGCGGGAACCTTATCGTGTCGGTGAAGGATTCAAGAGTTGCGCTGAGCCGCGAGCTTGCCGCAAAAATAATGGTCTGAGGTGAAAGGTATGAACTTGAGGGAAACAAAGATAGGCGATACCGTGACAGTCGTGAAGCTGCACGGCGAGGGCGCTGTACGCCGCAGGATAATGGACATGGGGCTGACAAAAGGCACCGACGTGTTCGTACGTAAGGTAGCACCGCTCGGAGACCCGATAGAAGTGACCGTACGCGGCTACGAATTGTCCATTCGCAAGGCAGACGCGGAAATGATCGAAGTAATGGGAGGCGCAGTAAAATGAGCATAAAAATAGCCCTTGCGGGCAATCCGAACTGCGGTAAGACGACGCTGTTCAACGCGCTCACAGGCTCAAATCAGTTCGTCGGGAACTGGCCGGGAGTAACGGTCGAGAAGAAGGAGGGCAAGCTGAAAAAGCATGATGATGTTATCGTCACCGACCTGCCCGGTATTTACTCTCTCTCACCGTACACACTCGAAGAAGTGGTAGCCAGAAACTACCTTATCGGCGAGCGTCCCGATGTTATCCTGAACATCATCGACGGTACGAACCTCGAACGTAATCTGTATCTTACGACGCAGCTCACCGAGCTTGGTATCCCGGTCGTTGCGGCAGTCAACATGATCGATATTCTCAAAAAGGACGGTGACGAGATCGACCTTGCGAAACTGTCGGAAGCGATAGGCTGCAAGGCATATCCGATATCGGCGCTAAAAGGCGACGGTGTGCAGGAAGCCGCCGAAGCTGCAATAAAAGCTGCACAGGGCGAAAAGACAGTTCCGAAACACAGCTTTTCGGGAACAGTCGAACACGCGCTCGCGCACATCGAAGAAGCAGTCCTTCATGATATGCCCGAGGAGAGACAGCGCTGGTACGCGATAAAGCTGTTCGAGCGCGACGAGAAAGTAATCGAGCAGCTCGGAGTATCTAAGGAAAAGATCGCACATATCGAGAACGACATCAAGGCAGTCGAGGACGAGCTTGACGATGACAGCGAATCTATCATCACAAACGAGCGCTACGAATACATTTCGGGCGTTATAGGCAAATGTCAGAAGAAAAAGAGCGCGGGCAAGCTCTCGGTTTCCGACAAAATCGACAAGGTAGTTACTAATCGTATACTCGGACTGCCGATATTCGGTGTGGTTATGTTCCTGATCTACTTCATATCAATGGTCACAGTAGGTCTCGGAGCGACCGACTGGGCGAATGACAGCCTGTTCGGCGACGGTTATCACCTGTTCGGTACCGGTGACGCAGAAACTGCCGCAGCCGAGGAAGAATACGGCGACACCGACGCGATAATCGAAGGCGC
>CAMVEM010000270.1 GCA_947166515.1 uncultured Clostridia bacterium
CCGAATTCAAGTCGAGACCGAACAGGCCGCACCCATTGTTTATGGGATTGATAAAAGCTGCAATCAATAACTGACTGTCATCAACCAACGAAACGAGGTGAAGCGCAGTGTGAAAAAGAGAATACTTATCTGCGCAGGTACCGAAAAGACCTGTGCGATGCTAAGCGAAATGCTCGGTAACAGTGAGTATGAGGTGGAAACGGTGACTACGGTGTCTGCTGTAAGAGAACTTGATCTTGACTTATTTTCGGCCGTATTCTTTTCGCTGCCGCTTGCCGATGAATCGGGAATAAAGCTGCTTGACGAGCTCGCCACAAATATGTCCACTCCGATATGCGCAATAGTGCGCGCAGACATTCCCGAAGCTGCACTTGACCGGCTCGTAAAGGACAACGCGTATATTCTGAAACGGCCTGTTTCGCGTTCAAACCTGATACTTGCGGCGGAACTCTTGACATCGTTCTACGGAAAAAGCGCCGATATGCGTGCGCGTATCTCCGAACTTGAACGCAAGAACGACGAGCTGAAGCTGATGAGCCGTGCAAAGCTCGTGCTTATCGAAACGCGTGGTATGTCCGAAAACAACGCGCACAGTTACATACTGCACAGAGCCATGAACTCCCAGTCGAGCATAAGTGATGTGTGCAACGAGATAATCGAGGAAGGGAGTGATGACGTATAGCGATCCATTTCAAGCTTCTGATAGCGGACGGTGATCCCGAAGCTCTTACGGACTATAAGCATTCCCACATCTGGCGGGAATCCGGCTTTGAGATAGTCGGTCAGGCGATAACCGGACGCAGCGCCGAGCGCTATATTCGAAGCACACATGTTGATCTGGTCGTGTGCCGCGACAATCCGCCGGATATGGACGCCGTGGACCTCGCCGGCTGGCTTTCTCTCCTTCAGTCTCCGCCCGCCGTGATAGTCATCGGTTCGGGAAATGACCCGGAGAAAATGCGCGAATGTTTTTTAAGCGGGGTTCTCGATTACATCACCGAGCCCGTGTCGGAAACGAAACTCCGTGATGCGCTTGAACGCGCGGTGAAGCACATCAAATCAAGCGACGCGTGCAGCGAGTACAGGCTTGCGGTAAAGGAATATTTTGCTAAGATCGCTGAAAGCGAAAACAATCCGACGTTCATGAAAACGCTGGAAGAACTGATCTCTGCAAACGAAGGAAATGTCGTCACGGTGCAGTCCGCGGCCGCATATTTCGGCTTCAACAAGGACTATTTTGGACGGCTGTTCCGCCAGAATACCGGAATGACGTTCGGCGAGTTCTATAAGCGGTTCCGGATGATGTACGCAGAAAAGCTGCTGAGCACCGGAAGATACAAGGTCCACGAGGTCGGAGAGATGCTCGGATTTGCAACCGCGGATTACTTCACAGCTGAGTTCAGAAAACGCACCGGAAGGCGTCCGTCGGAACTCCGCAAAATGCAGAAATAAGTCGTTTATCAAATGCGGAATGTCTGATTTTTAATGCATTATAAAATTGACAATCAAGCCAGTATATTGTAAAATATACTGGTGAATGTCAACTGAATTTGTTTTGGCAATGGCGCTGAAACCCCACTTTTTGTCATGGGATTTCTGCGTCCTTTTTAGTTAATTGCCGCCTTACAAAAGGCGGAGCAAATATCGGCAAATCCATAAACGCCGCCGCACAGCGTCCGGTTTGCCGCAATCAATTTTATGGAGGAATAAAAAATGTCCTATGTTGATGAAGTCATCGAACAGGTGACTAACCAGAACCCCGGTGAGCCCGAATTTCACCAGGCAGTAAGAGAAGTTCTCGATTCTATCAGGCCCGTTATCGACGCGAACGAAGCGAAGTTCCGCAAAGACGCGCTTCTCGAAAGACTCGTTAACCCCGAAAGACAGATCAAGTTCCGCGTTCCGTGGATCGACGACAACGGCAACGCGCACGTTAACACCGGCTACCGCGTACAGTTCAACTCCGCTATCGGTCCGTACAAGGGAGGCCTCAGACTTCACCCGTCCGTAAACATCGGTATCATCAAGTTCTTAGGCTTCGAGCAGATCTTCAAGAACAGCCTTACAGGTCTTCCGATAGGCGGCGGTAAGGGCGGTTCCGACTTCGACCCCAAGGGCAAGTCTGACCGCGAGATAATGAACTTCTGCCAGAGCTTCATGCTTGAGCTTTACAAGTACATCGGCGCTGACACCGACGTACCTGCAGGCGACATCGGTACAGGCGGACGCGAGATCGGTTATATGTTCGGTATGTACAAGCGCATCCGCGGCCTCTTCGAGGGTACTCTCACAGGTAAAGGCCTTTCCTACGGCGGTTCGCTCGCAAGAACAGAAGCTACCGGCTACGGTCTTCTCTACATGACCCAGGAGCTTCTCAAGGATCACGGCATTGATATCAAGGGCAAGACAGCAGTAGTTTCCGGCGCAGGCAACGTTGCTATCTACGCTATCGAAAAGGCACACCAGCTCGGCGCAAAGGTGCTCACATGCTCCGATTCGACAGGCTGGGTATATGATCCCGACGGAATCGACGTTGAAGCG
>CAMVEM010000271.1 GCA_947166515.1 uncultured Clostridia bacterium
GTTTGCTATTGAACTTACCTCCTTAGTCATTTTTATCTGAGTTTTGAAACTGTGAGTGGCTCACTTCAATGAATGCGGAGGTATCTCTATCTTTTCAGCACCGCAGCCCGGGCATTTGTATCTGATCTTCGGCATTCCGTGATCGACATAGCTCTCATCATGATACATTGCTGTGCCGCAGGACGGACATATGATAGATGTGGGTCTGTGGATATAAGTCACATTTGCGAGGAAGCAGAAATCGCTTCCCCAGCACCAGCTGCCCTCCTCTACGGTCGCAGCGCAGCCCTGTGCTGCCCAGTCCCGTCTGCCGCCGGCGGCCTTATCCATGTCATCAAGATCAAGCTCCACGACCTCCGGGCTGCTCTGCCGGCGAAGCTCCTTTTCCGCTGCAATAAGCTCCTCATCTGTCACCTCATAACCAAGCTCCGCTGCGAGTTCAACTGCCTGAGCGGGTGTCTTATCCGCAAGACGAGCCTTCAATGCCCCGTCCGAAAGCACCTTATTCAGAAACTCTGCTGCTGTGTTGTTAGCCAATATGATTACCTCCTTGTATAAAAACTTGTAAAATTTCCCATTTCATACTTGTATTTTAACATAGAGGCAATGCTTTTGTCAATACCCATTTTGCTTGCCTGAACCTTTTTTGCAGGATATCAGCTGCAGATCATATAGTACATAGGATACTGTGCTTCGTTCCTGCTCACTGTTGTCCAGCCTATGGATACATAAAGATACAGATTTTCCGATTCATTATAGTTCTTATCCTTCAGATCAACTCCCTTGTAGTAATAGTTGCGAGCACAGCCTGAGATTGTAACCTACTGTCCGCGTTTACTTGACACCGCACACGAATTTTGTTATAATAAGCTTATTAAATATATGTAAATCGAATCATTCTGCTTGTTCAAATGCTGGATATGTATTGTTTCAGAGCATGATTCAATTGATAGCAGGATTTTAGCTTCAAAATGTACCGCTCAAGGATTGTGCTCAAAACTGTCAGGCGGTCTTTATAGGGCGTATTCTATTTTTGAGGAGGAATTATCTATGTCGTCGATCAAACAGGAAGCGGAAAGGTGTTTGAAATGCAAAAAAGCCATGTGCTCAGCAAACTGCCCTGCTGCAACAGATGTTCCCCGGGTCGTTGAATTATTCCTTGACGGAAAAATCAAAGAAGCGGGTGAAATACTTTTTTACAACAATCCGCTTTCCGCCGTTACTTCGATAATCTGCCCGCATGAAAGGAACTGTGCGGGTCACTGTGTGCGTGGAATAAAAGGCGAACCTGTAATGTTTTACCGTATCGAAGAATTCGTTTCAAGATTTTATCTTGAAACACTCGAAATTCCGGAAATAAAAAAGAACGGGATCAAGGTCGCCGTTTCCGGTTCAGGTCCCGCAGGGATAACGATGTCTATTTTGCTGCTTCTCAACGGTTATGATGTTACGCTCTTTGAGGCGGAGGACAGTATTGGAGGCGTATTAAAATACGGCATCCCTCCGTTCAGACTTCCGAGAGAGATACTGGATATGTATAGGGATATCATGCTTAAAATGGGCCTGCACTTCCGGCCGAACACAAGAATAGGGACCAACATAATGATCGAAGACCTTTTCCCGGACGGTTATAAAGCGGTATTTGTTGCAACAGGCACCGGCAGACCCAACAAACTGGGACTTATCGGAGAAACTCTCGGGCATGTCCACTTTGCAGTAGATTATCTGAAATCGCCGTCAGCGTTCAACCTTGGAAACAGGGTCGCAGTCGTCGGTGCGGGCAATGTTGCTATCGATGCGGCGCGAACTGCGATCAGGCGGTCACATTCACACGTTACCATTCTTCATTTTATGGGTGAAGAAAACATGACGGCAAACCATGAAGAGGTCGAAATGGCGCAGCTCGAAGGAGTGGAATTTATCCACTTTGCACAGGCTGTACGTATAAAAGAGAACTCCGTCGTATGTGTTCGTGTAAATCGTATCGAGAACGCGGACGGCAGCATCAGCTTTGAAGAAGATTATTCAGACGTTTTTGAAGTGCCGGCTGATTCCGTTATAATCGCTATCGGTCAAGGACCCGGTGCGGATATGAAAGCCGCAGGTGTCAAGCTGACACAGAGAGGGCTTCTTGATGTAAATGAATACGGAGAAACAACACGTCCCGGTGTATTTGCCGCAGGAGACATCGTATCCGGTCCGAAAACAGTTATTGAAGCTGTCGCTTTCACAAAAAAAGTATTCAGCAAAATGGACGAATATATGAAAAGCGAAATTCGTTAGGGTACAGGACCCACTAACTTGAACCACCGGTGATCATCTTATTCAACCACAAGCACTGCAATACAGGCACTTGTTTTAGGCAACACCGCACAACTTGCGCCGCAGTCAAAAATATGATATAATAGAACTATGAAAAGTAAACTTCAAACCACGCTCTTCGGCGATGCCTTCCAGAGTGCAAAGACCAACAAAAAACAGTTCCTTGAGAAAATGGATTCTCTTATACCTTGGCAAGACTGGGTTTCTA